>CAMWSQ010000053.1 GCA_947177025.1 uncultured Mollicutes bacterium
AATCGATGAAAGACGTTTTGTTACAAAAACAAAAGGAAGTAGCAGAAGTAAGTGAGAAGATGAAAGCTTCAGCATCTGTTGTAGCTTTTAAGTATCAAGGCTTAACTGTTGAATCCTTCCAAAATTTACGTAAAGAAATGCGTGAATTAGGATGTGAAATTTCTGTTATTAAAAATAACATTTCACGTCGTGCTGCAAAAGAATGTGGCTACGATTTAGAAGATGCATTTGTAGGACCAATCGCACTTGCATTCTCTAAGGATGATGTTGTTGCTCCATCTAAGGTACTTTTTAAAGTGGCTGACACAAATGATAAGATCCAAGTTGTAAAGGGTATAGTAGATGGCGATGTTTATTCATTTGAACAATTGAAGACATTATCACAATTACCATCATACGAAACATTGTTAACTCAACTAGCTGCTGGTATGTTAGGTACATTAAGCCAGTTATCTATTGGTTTGAATATGTTAGTTGAAAAAGGTCAAGAAGCTTAATTTAAGAAAGAAAACGGAGGAAAAAGAAAATGGCTAAATTAACAAAAGAAGTATTTATTGAATCATTAAAGGAAATGACTATTCTTGAAATTAAAGAATTAGTTGACGCTATGAAGGAAGAATTCGGTATCGATCCAACTGCTGTAGCTGCTGCTCCAGCTGCTGGTGGTGCTGCTCCAGCTGCTGCTGCTGAACAAACTGAATTTGATGTAATCTTAACTAATGCAGGTGCTGCTAAGTTAGGTGTAATCAAGGTTGTTAAGGAAGTAACTGGTTTAGGCTTAAAAGAGTCTAAGGACTTAGTTGATGGCGCTCCAAAACCTGTTAAGGAAAAGGTTTCTAAGGCAGAAGCTGATGAATTAAAGGCTAAGTTAGAAGCTGCAGGCGCAACTGTTGAAGTTAAGTAATTTATAATTCAAGACAATAGACCTGGGATGATCTCAGGTCTTATTTGCTTATTATAGGAGGGAATGAATATGTCCAATCATCATTATTATCAAGAAAATCAAGATGGTCTAGCATCTAATCCTGCAAGCTTTGATTTTTATTTTAGAGATCAACATTTCAAATTTCATACAGATGATGGAGTATTTTCTAAATCCTATATAGATTATGGCTCATTTGCGTTGTTAAAGGCTTTTATTCCAAATGATTTAGATGCTCCTATTTTAGATATGGGTTCTGGATATGGACCGATTGGAATTGTGATTTCAAAATTATTTCAAAAAGAAGTACATCTATGTGAAATTAATGAAAGAGCCTATCAGTTATCCTTAAAAAACATTGAGGAAAATTCTGCAGATTTGGTGCATCCACACCAAGGAAATTTGTTTGAATCCTTGAATTCGGAATATCGCTTTTCTAGTGTTGTAACAAATCCGCCCATCCGTGCTGGGAAGCAGGTTGTATATGCTATTTATGATGGTGCATATGATAGATTAGTTTCAGGTGGAGAACTTTGGGTAGTTATCCAAAAGAAGCAGGGAGCTCCATCCTCAAAGGAGTATTTGACAAATCTTTTTGGAAACTGTGAGATTATAGCTAGAGATAAAGGATATTATATTTTAAAGGCTATTCGATAGAATAATTGCTAAATTATTATGAATGTGATAAAATAGGTAATACTAATATTACTTGAAAGGAGTAAGATGGAATTTTAATCCATTAGTTTAGAATATGAAAACAATTTTAGTTACGGGTGGTGCAGGCTATATTGGTTCCCATACAGTCCTTGCACTTTTAGAAAAAGGGTATTCTGTAGTTGTTATTGATAATTTCAGCAATTCCAATGTTGAAGCATTGCATAGAGTAGAGAAATTAGCAGGAAAGCAAGTGAAAATTTATCCTTATGATTGCTGTAATAAGGAAGATTTTGAGAAAGTATTCAAAGAAAATAAAATAGATGCAGTAATTCACTTTGCTGGATTGAAGGCTGTTGGAGAATCTGTGGCATTGCCTCTAAGATATTACAACAACAATATCATATCTACAATCAATCTATTAAATTTGATGTGTAAATATGAGGTTTATAATATTGCATTTTCCTCTTCAGCTACTGTGTATGGAGATCCAAAGAGTGTTCCTATTTATGAAAACTTTGATCTTCATGTTTCTAGTCCTTACGGAAGAACTAAGCTAATTATTGAAGACATGCTTAGAGATTTATCAGTTGCAAATCCTAAGTTTAATATTGCGTTATTAAGATATTTTAATCCAATTGGAGCTCACCCATCAGGATTCATTGGGGAGAATCCAAATGGCATTCCAAACAATTTAGTTCCATATATCACTCAGGTAGCAATTGGTAGATTAAAGGAATTAGGTATATTTGGAAATGACTATCCAACACCTGATGGAACTTGCATTCGTGATTATATCCACATTTGTGATTTAGCAGAAGGACATGTTCTAGCATTAAATAAGATTTTTTCAGGCTGTGGTCTAGTAACCTATAATTTAGGAACAGGAAAAGGATATAGCGTGCTTGATGTTTTACATGCTATGGAAAAGGCAATCGGAAAGCCTATTCCATATTCCTTTAAGCCAAGACGTGCTGGAGATATTCCCGCTTGTTATGCATCCCCAGAAAAAGCATTTGAGGAATTGGGATTTAAGGCTAAATATACTATTGATGAAATGGCTAGAGATTCTTGGAATTGGCAGAAAAACAATCCAAATGGCTATGAAAATAAATAAATAAATGAATTTCCTTTTAGATAATTTCTAAAAGGATTTTTTTTATAAAAAAAAACAATATTTTATCCATAAGAATTTTCATCGAATTTCAACAAAAATTTTGTATAATAGGCTTGGGTGAAATTATGGATAAATATAGTGTATTAAAAACATACTTTGGATATGAAAATTTTAAATATCCTCAGGATAGGATTATTGATGAGGTTTTGGCAAATTATGATGTGATAGCAGTTTTGCCAACAGGTTTTGGCAAATCTGTTATTTTTCAGGTGCTAGCTTTAATGCAGGAGGGAATCAGTATTATCATTTCTCCCTTGATTGCTTTAATGCAGGATCAAGTCCATAAGCTTAAAGCTAAAGGAGTCCCAGCTGTGTACATCAATTCTAATTTAGATTCTAGAGAACAAATGTCTATTTATAGGAATCTAAGTTCTTTAAAAATTTTATATTTATCTCCTGAACGGTTGGAAAGTAAGATATTTTTAGCCCATATTTCAAAAGTAAAGATTAGTATGGTGGTAGTAGATGAGGCCCATACAATTTTGTGGGCTGAGGGCTTTCGCTTGTCATTTGGTCAAATTCATTCCTTTATTGAAACCTTATCCGTTAGACCAAGGTTGCTAGCATTAACTGCGACAGCCACACCAGGTACGATTGAAAAGATTCATTCTTATTTAAAAATGGTTCATCCAAAAGTTATTGAGATTCCTATGGACAGACCCAATTTGTTTTATAAAGTAGAAACACCTAAAAATAAGCTTCAGTATCTTAAAAACTATATTCTGCATCATAAAAATGAAAAGGGCATAATCTATTGCTTAACGAGAAGGGAAGTAGAAAATTTGCATCAATCGTTTTTAGAATTTGGTATTTCTAATCTTTACTATCATGGTGGATTAGCTAGAGAAGAAAGAGAAATCAATCAGGCACAATTTTCTAATGGACAATGTAATTTAATGATTTGTACAAATGCGTTTGGGATGGGAATTGATATTCCTGATATTCGCTATGTAATAGAATATAGTATACCTCAGTCCATAGAGGACTTAGTTCAACAGCTTGGACGAGCATCAAGAGATGGTGCATATGGAGAAGGAATTCTATTGTTTTCATTTCAGGACATCAAAACAGTTCAATATTTTATTGAGCAGCAGGAGGATAAAAAAATAAAAAAAGAAGCTATAAGGAAACTTGATGCTTTAGTAGAATATTGCTTGACAAAATCCTGTAGGCATCAATGGATGAGTTCATATTTTCATAATTCTTTGGTTTCTTGTAAAACGAAATGTGATAATTGTAAAAAAAAGGGTAGATAAAATTGAAAAGATTTCTTATAATAGAAATGAGGTGAAAAATTATGGGCTTTAAGGATTTATTCAATCAAGCAAAACAAAAGGTAAAGGAAACGATTGATAAGGGAAATCATGAGTTGAAAAAGCATTCTGCTACAATAAAAATGTCCATTTATAGTAAACCTGTTTTAGGTGCATTTGTTTCAAAACAGGTATTTAAGGAGGAATCCACTTTATTAATTGCAGTTGAAGATATAAAGGAGGATGTTTCTTTACATACAATCTTCAAATTAGAAGAAGATGAAGAAGTGTATGTTGTTACAGGAATTATAGAAGAAGAAATAACGAAAGAATTGGTTGTAAATGAAAAGACATTTTCCTATTCTTGTTATACCTTACAATATCGCCTTTTGAGTGATGTATTTACAGAAGAAACATTCGGATTGCCATATCAGGAATTAACTGAGGCTAAGCATGAGATATTAAATAGGATGCAGGCAGAAATTCAAGGAAAAAGTCTTGCTGCAACTGAGAAGAAGGAAGCTATTACAAAGCTATGGCAATACTTCACAGAATGTATTACATATCAGCTTAAGGATCATTATGTTTTAGATACTTTTGTAAAAATTGCGGATGATTATGTCACAGATTTTTCAAGTCTTTTACTAAAGCTATTTGCATAAAATAAAAAAAGCATGCACATATTAGTATTGAGGTGCAGGCTATGAAAAAATTAACTTTAATTGGAGTTCTTGTGGTCTCAGCACTAGGAACTCTTTTTCATTTTTTATATGATTGGATGCCAATTTTTTTGTTTCCTAAGAATGAAAGTATATTTGAGCATATGAAATTAATTCTCTTTCCTTTTTTACTTTATTTTATTGGATGTATGTTTTTTTTCAAAGGAGATAAAATGGCTTTGTTTTCTTCCTTTGTATCAGCCATCCTAACTTCTATTTTGGTAGTAATCGTTTCATATTATACATATAGTGGCTTTATAGGAAAGAATATAGATTGGGTTAATATTTTGATTTACTTTATCAGTATTGGAGTAGGATTCGTTTGGATTTATCAAAAAAAGACACTAGTTAGCTTTTCTAATAGTGTCATCTTTCTTTTAATGCTATTAATATTAGTAGGAGTATTTAGCTTTTATCCTCCAAATTTAAGCTTCTTTAAGGATTAATTCATGAATCATTTCTTCTAATTCGTTTGAATTGAATTCATATTGCTTTCCACAGAAGTTACAGGTGATTGAAGCTTTTTTATCCTCTGTTAATATACTAGTTAATTCTGTTTTTCCTAAACTAAGTAATCCTTTTCTAAAGCGTTCCTTACTACAAGGACAGAAGTAGGAAAGCTCCTTTGTTTCTAATAATTCATAATTACCATCTGTAATTTCATGAATCATTTCTTCAGCAGAGTATCCTTCTTGAACCATTTCAGAACAGCTTTTTAGAACTTTTAATTTTTCTTCTAGCTGTTTCAATGTTTCTTCCTTACAGCCTGGCATAATTTGAATTAAAAATCCTCCAGCACTAAGTACTTTACCATCTGGATCTACTAGAACACCTAAGCCAACAGCAGAAGGGATTTGTTCAGATTTAGCAAAATAGTATGTAAAGTCTTCTGCAATTTCTCCACTGACAAGTTCAGAGGTTGAACTGAATGGAGTACGCATATGAAGATCCTTAATTACTTCTATATATCCATTTCTACCAACAGCATCCCCAACATTCAATTTTCCATTGTTGTAGGATAGATATACACCAGGGTTATGGACAAAACCACGAACCTTTCCATCAGTAGCCTCCATAGTGATTTGACCGATTGGTCCATCTCCACATACCTTGATAGTAAGGTGTTCTCCAGATTTATATGTACAAGACATAATGCTAGCAATCGTAAGACATCTTCCAAGTGCTGCACAAGAGGTAGGCCAAAGCTGATGTATTTTTTGAGCTTCTTGAACCATTTCTGTGGTAATAGCAGCATATATTCGAACTGTTCCTTCAAAGGCATAGGCCTTTTGTAAATAATTTTTCATTTGTATCACCTGTTTAATTGTATCATATTTGATAAATAAAATCTATGATTACGTTTTCATTCGAACAAATATTGACACTTTTTCAAAAAATACATATAATTATACTATCAATTTAGGACACGTCCTTTATTGATTTTTTTTTATTTTTTAAAAATATCGTGCATTTTACATTAAATTGTTCTATAATTTGATTGGTGATGTATATGAGTCAAATGAAAAAGACATTAGAATTCTTTGTGCAAACAAAGGATGTTGATTTTAATGATAGAATCAAGCCTACGGCTATCTTAGATATTTTTCAGGATGCAGCTGGACTTCATGCAAAGGAGTTAGGGGTAGGCTATGAGGATTTGAAACAAAAAAATTATGCTTGGGTAGTTCTTTATCAGAAATTTGAAATTTTAAAGAGTTTACCTTATCTTGATACAGTGCTCATACATACCTGGCCTAAGCCAAAAAGTCGTTTAGAGTTTACAAGAGAATATCTGATTACAGATAAAAAAGAAGAACCTCTAGTAAAGGGTATCTCCAATTGGGTAGTAATAGATTTGAGTACAAGAGGACTTGTTCGAACAGATTCCATTGAATTTAATGGAGAATATGTTTCCTTTACAAACTATCCAGATAAATGCAAACGGAAATTAGGATTAGATGCTCAAAGGATTGAGGAGTATTTCGAGTATGAGGTATCCTTAGATGACATTGATCATAATGGACATATGAACAATTCAAGATATTTAAATATTTTACAAAACTATTTATTTACTTATGGAAGTAAATCCTATATGAAGGATGTTGAAATAGCATATGTGAAAGAAGTAAAATATAAGGAACACATTCGAATTGGTCATTTTAAATTTGAAGAAAAAGAAGCCTTTATAGGATATTGTAATAATGAGATTTGTTTTGAAAGTTTGATAGGAGTGGAAAGAATATGAAACAATTTTTAGAATTTATTAAGGATACACCAACTGCATTTCATGCATGTAAAAAAATAAAAGAAAGATTACTTTCTCAAGGATATAAAGAACTACAGGAAGCTTCTAGTTGGGATTTAGAATTAGGAGGAAAATACTTTGTAGGAAGAAATATGTCTTCTTTAATTGCATTTACATTGCCAAAAAAAGAGGCACAATGCTTTAGAATTACAGCTGCTCATTTGGATTCTCCAACATTTAAATTAAAACCGAATTTCACTTTAGAAAAGGGAAAGTATGTGAAACTCAATACAGAAGTATATGGAGGACCAATTTATTCCTCTTGGATGGATCGTCCTCTTGGAATTGCTGGAAGAGTATTTATAGAAGAAAAGAATCAAATTGTTGCAAAATTAGTAAACATCACTAAGCCTGTTGTCATGATTCCAAATCTTCCTATCCATTATAATAGAAATGTCAATAAAGGAGTAGAATTAAATCCTCAGATTGATATGCTCCCAATCTATGCAGAACAAAAGGGAGAAACGAACAACCTATATCAATATCTTGCAAAAGAGCTGAATATAGATGAAAATGCAATTCTAAGCAGTGATTTATATTTAACCTGCTTAGATCGTGGATGCTTAGCAGGAGCTAATGAAGAATTTGTTATGGCCCCTCAAATTGATAATTTAGAGTGCTCCTACGGATTAATAGAAGCTTTACTTAAGGCTAAGTCTGATTCAAATATTTCTGTTTGTGCCTTATTTGACAATGAAGAAATTGGATCCTCAACTCTTCAAGGAGCAGATTCAACCTTCTTGGCAGATACGTTAAAGAGAATTAGCTTAGGGTTAAAGAAAACAGAAGAAGAGCATTATATGCTTTTGGGAAAATCTTTCTTTATTTCTGCAGACAATGCCCAAGGCTTTCATCCAAATTATCCAGGAAAATATGACGAATCTAATCCTTGTTATTTAAATGAAGGAATCGTGATTAAGAATGCTGCAGGAGGCTCCTATACTACGAGTGCTCTTTCCAGTGCGGTATTTCAAAAAATATGTAAGGAAGCTTCAGTTCCAGTTCAGTTAAATACGAACAGAAGTGATGTAAGAGGTGGTTCAACCTTAGGAGCAATCTCTTTATCCCATGTATCCATTCCATCTGTTGATATTGGTTTAGCCCAGCTTGCGATGCATTCTGCCTATGAAACAGCTGGAAGTAAGGATTTGGATTATTTGATTCAAGCTATAGAAGCCTTTTATACTTATTTTATTGATGAAGTAAACGAAGAAAAAATTCTTTTTGTGAAATAGCAAATTTCTACAAAATAGTTTTTATCTCCTGTGTATAATTCTAACTACATTGGGAGATAGTCACAATGATTGTGACAAAAAAATAGAGCTATGCTGCTATAAAAGCATAGCTCTATTTTCTTTCTAGTACAAGTAAAATTCTTTCATCAGAATCCTTTAAAGTATCTTTAAAATCCCCAGAGCATTTTATAAGCTTAAAATCATCTGGTATAATATCTTTAATCTCATAATAATACTCATAATAGGTTTCTTCAACCTTAAATTCTCCCTCTTGAATCTGTATGGTATGTTGGATAGTAGAAGCATCTACACATTTGGTTTTCCATTTCAGTTTATGTGTTTCATATCTTTTTTTCAGCTTATGATGCTTGTATTCTTTTAGTAGAGTTCTAGAAAAAATATCACAGATAAAAATACCATTTGGATTCAAATGCTGTTTTACACAGTTAAATAAATCGGATATTTCCTCTTTATTTTTCAAGAAATTAATAGAGTCAAAGAAACAGGTAATTACATCATATTTTTTTTGAAAGTCAAATTGAGTCATATCTCCTACATGGAAGGGAATAGATAAGTGATTCATTTTGGCTTTTTCCTTGGCAATGTCGATGATAGAACTAGATAAATCCATACCTTCTACATCATATCCCTTTAGCTTTAAAAGAATTGCAAATGTTCCACTTCCACAGGCTAAATCCAAAATAGAAGAAGATTTATTCAGATAGGGTTCAATATAATTTAACCAAAGTGTGTAATCTAAATCCTGAAAGATGTCATCATAGTAATAGGCAAAATGTCGATAGGCATTCATTTTTTTATCCTCAAGCTTTCTATTTTTTCTTTATCTATATCAATATACATAGTTTTCTGTTTTGTATAGGTTACAAAGCAGTTTCTTTTTCCGGGAATCTTCTTAATATTTTTCACCTGTGTATAATCTACTGGAATCGAAGAAGAGTCAGCAAAAGAAGAGTAATGTGCGGCAAGCATAGCAGCACAACGAATCAGTTCTTCTGTAAGCTCATTGGTAGTGACAATGACATGACTCCCACTTCCATTTTGAATATGAAACCAGTAGTCTGTTGGCTTTGCTAGCTTATGTGTCACATATTCATTTTGAAGATTATTTTTTCCAACATAAATGAGTGTATCCTGAACGATATAGGTTAGATAGTTAGGCTTTGCTTTTCTTTTTTCCTTCGTCTTAACATTTAAAAGATAGTGGTTATCTATGAGCTCCTGTTGAATTTCTAACGCATCGTTTATACTCGCACATTTCAGTTGATTTAACAGCATCTGAAAATAATCAATTTCGTTTAAGGATAACTCCATTTGCTCTTCTATGTAATGTAAGGCTGTTTTGGCTTTTTGATATTTTTTATAAAATCTTTGACTATTTGTGATGACATCATATTTTTCATCTAAGGCAATAATCTCATCTGTATTTGTATAATAGTTGAATACAGAAACTTTGGATTCCTTATCCTTTAAATTGGGATAGCTTAATAAAAGTTCTCCCTTTATTTTATATTCTTCAGCTTTCGCAGATTCAATTTTATCCGTTGTTAACTTTTTAATTTTTCTTTCATTTTTTTGAATTTGTCTTAGGATAAAGCTAGTTAAATCATTCGTTTTTAATCTGATTTTAGACTGATTATCCATATCGTAATAGTAGGCATCCAAAAGAGAAGATAAGGTTTCATAATGAGAAACATCATTTTCTTCTAATGGAAGATAGTAGAAATCCTTTTTTCCAGCAGAAGTAGAAAAGCAGGCAGGTACTGCTACCTGATGAATCATTTGATAAAAGGCTTCTATAGGGTTGCCCTTTGTAAATGCATAGTTTGCGAAGGCTATAGAGACTCCCTCAATCCTTTGGCATAAATCCTTTGGAGAAGAGACTTGTAAATTATAGAAATCCTCTAGGGATAAAGTATAGGGGTTCTTTTTATCTGAATTAGGAAATTGATAGGTTGCATGAGCAAGCATAGTTCGGCCAAATTCTGTTACTCCTGTATGCTTTAGAACCTCAAGAATAGAGTAGGATTCATCCGTTAAAATGAGATTAGAATATCTTCCCATAATTTCGCAGATCAAATATTTATGTGTAAAATCCTTCATTTCATTATATCCTGACAAGCAAAAGAC
>CAMWSQ010000054.1 GCA_947177025.1 uncultured Mollicutes bacterium
CTTCTACATCATCTGTCTTCACATGAGTATGTGTTCCAAGAATGGCATCCACCTTGCCTGCGAAGTTATAAAAGAAGGCTTTCTTTTCACTTGTAGCTTCTCCATGGAAATCCACTATTATCTTATCAGCATTAACTTTGGGAAGCATAGCTTCTAATGTTTTAAATGGACAATCTAATGGCGTATTACTGTATATTCTTCCTAAAAGATTGATAAGTGCAATTGTCTCTTGATTATATTGAATATATAAAATATCCTTACCTATTGTGGTTGTCAAATTCGCAGGTCTCGCAATAGTAGCCTCATCCATATATTCTTTGATTTCTGATTTAGAGAAGGTATGATTTCCCATCGTCATACCCGCAATGCCTAAGCTTTTTAATTCTTTATAGTGTGCATAGGATAAGCCTTTTCCCTTAGTCACATTTTCTGCATTACAAAGGACCATGTGAATATGATGTTCTCTTTTAACTTCATCTAAATACTTTTTTAATATTCCAATCGTCTTTTCTCCGACGATGTCTCCTAAATAAAGAATTCTCATATACTTTACCACCTCTTGAAAAAATAGGGATGAAAACCATCCCTATTTATAATTATTTTGCAACATCTACCGCACGAGTTTCACGAATTACTGTAACCTTAATTGTTCCTGGATAAGAAAGCTTATTTTCAATTTCTTCCTTAATTTGACGAGCAATTGAAATAGTAGATAAATCATCAACCTCTTCTGGATTTACAATAACACGAACCTCACGTCCTGCCTGAATAGCAAAGGATGAGGATACACCCTTAACGCTATTTGATATAGCTTCTAGGCTTTCTAGACGCTTAGCATAATTCTCTAAAGAATCACTTCTAGCACCAGGTCTTGCAGAGGAAAGTGCATCGGCAGCTGCAACAAGTACAGCAATGATTGTTCTTGGAGCAACATCCTCATGGTGAGATGCGATTGCATCTATAACCTCTTTTGGTTCATGATACTTCTTCGCAAGTTCAACACCAATGTCTACATGTGAGCCTTCAATTTCATGGTCAACAGATTTTCCAATATCATGAAGTAAACCTGCACGACGAGCAATTACCTCATTTTCACCAATTTCGCTAGCTAGCTTACCAGCTATCATTGCAGTCTCTAAAGAATGCAATAAGACATTTTGTCCATAGCTTGTACGATAATTTAATCGGCCAATTAAACGAACTAAATCTGGATGAATCTTACCAATACCAGCTTTGAAAACTGCTTCTTCACCCTTCTCACGAATAGCCATTTCCACTTCACCACGACAACGCTCTACAACCTCTTCAATACGAGCCGGATGGATACGTCCATCTCCTACTAGTATTTCTAAGGAACGCTTTGCAATTTCTCTACGAACTGGATCAAAGCCTGATAATACGACTGCCTCAGGCGTATCATCAATAATTAAATCAACACCAGTTAAAGATTCTAAGGTTCTTATATTACGACCTTCACGACCAATAATACGACCCTTCATCTCTTCTACAGGTAAAGATACAGTTGAAACTGTAGTTTCTCCAGCTGTTTCTCCAGCATACTTTTGGATTGCTAAAGCTAATATATTTTTAGCCTTACTCTTCACCTCTAAACGAGCCTTTTCCTCTTCCTCTTTAATATAGGTTGCAATTTCTGTGCTCATTTCCTCATGAACACGATCCATGATGATTGTTCTTGCTTCTTCCTTGGTTAATGCAGCAATCTCAATCAACTTTTGTTCCTGTTGCTTCAAAATGGCTTCAACCTTATTATTTTGTTGTTCTAATTCATTTTTCTTTTCATCAATCTTATTTTCTTTAGTATTCAACATTTCCTCTCGACGATCTAAATTGATAGCACGTCGATCTAAAGTGTCTTCACGTTGATTTAATTTGTTTTCTAAATCAACTACAGCACTTCTTCTTTCTTTAATGTCTCTATCCGCATCACTTTTTAAATCTGCAATTTCCTGCTTAGCTTCATGAAGAGCTTCTCTTTTCTTCTTTTCAGCTTCAGCTTCAGCCATTGCAATAATTTTTTCAGCTTCGGCTTTTGTATTTGCGAATGTCTTTTCATGCATTTTCACACGTACAAAATACCCAGCGACTAATCCAATAATTAATCCGAAGATTAAACACAAAACAATAAGAAGAATCCAAATTGAGCTACTCAAGGCTAAAATAGTTAAACTCATATGTTTCCCCCTTGTTGATATAAATTTCATTTGAAACCATTTTTTATTATACCCATTTTTTGCCTCTAAGTCAATCAAAAACCCTTCTTAAATACGAAATATGACAAAAATGGTATGAATTAACAAAAAAAATATCATAATTATTAGTGAAATTCTATTTAGAATTTGATATAATAGAAGAAATCATATGAGGTGAAGTAATATGAAAAATAAAAAAAATACAAATGCAAAGAAAAAGCGAGGATTTCATTTACCGGCTATTACACCACTATTTTTTATTATTGTTTTTGTAGCAATTGCTTTAATAGGAGCAATCATTGGAGTAACTGTTACTTATGTAGATACCTATAATAAAAATAAGCCTGGAAAAGTGTTTGCTAGTGATTTAGAAAGCATTGATAAGTCTACTGTAATCTATGGTAATAAAAATACTATCAAGGATTTTAATTTTGTACTCTATTGTACAGATTATAACAATACTACAGGTGAAGTGAAATTTCAAACCTTTGCGTATGAAAATGAAAATACACGTTCTTTAATTAATATTTCAGAACAAATTGACGTAAGACTAGGCATGTATTCCGACTGGATTAAAGTTGAACAAACAAGTACTTCTTATAAAAGATATATTGCTGCTGGACCAAAGGTAGCTCTAGGAAATACAAGCCGCTATCGTGCAGAATATACCATTAAAAATATACCTACATTACCAAAGCATGTAAAACTATTTGTAGATATTAAAACGATACCTGTATATGCACACGTAACATATAAGACTTCCGTAAATGGAACTGAGAAAACAAAGCATTATATTTTAAAGTATGAGGCAAAAGATTATATTATTGGAGCAACAACGATTGAGGAAAGACGTGAAAAAGAATATCAAGTTTCTTCTAACAATATTCAATGGCGTTATAAAAATGATACCTCATGGTCAACCCTTATGAATACCTCTTCTCTTATTGGTATAGAGGCAAGATATTCTGAAGGATTCATTCAATGGAAAAGAATTACAGATACTGCATGGTCTAATCTAAAAACTCAAAATGCAGATGGAGATATAACAAAGCTAAACGGATATGTAGAAGGTAGCGTTCCAGATGTAAAAGTTGAATCTGGTTATATCTATTATAAATTCCCTGAGCAATCTGCTTGGAATGCACTTGTTACTACTTCCACTCTTCAAAGTATTGATGTTGGCGTAAAAGATGGTCACATCGTTTGGAGAAGATGGAATCAAACAGAGTATACTAATTTAAAGGCAGTCACTGAATTACCTAACTACACATCCGATAAAGTTGTTGAAGCAAGATTAAGTGCCAGCAAGGTTCAATGGAGATATGCTGCTTCTGGTAGTACATCCTATACGGATTTAGAAAATGCAACTGTAGATGCATTAATTGGTATTCAAATTAGAATTCACGAATCAAAATTACAATGGAAATGTAAAGATGAAACAGAATGGAAGGATGTTATCTTAAATGGAAACACAGTAACAGAATCCTCCATTGATACTAATCCAGCTAAATACGGACCAACAACTGGAGATTTCAAGAAATAAAATAAAAAGTAGATCAAATTCTGATCTACTTTTTTTATTTAAAACTTACTATCTAAAATAATTTTTGTAGGAAAAAATTCTCCTAACTGAATCCCTACAATATGAGCATTTATAGAGGAAAAAGAAAATTCCTTTAAAATTTTTTCTCCTTCTTCTTTTGTTCCACAATAAAGCGTAATGTGAGGATGCCATGCATAGCCATCACTATAATTCCCATTAAATATTTCATGAAGCCGAGTTACATCTTTATTCTCTTGTGGAACAGCAAAAATAACAGAATAACCAAAATGGTCTAAGCCTTCAATTTTTATTTCAAAAGAATCTGTTTGTTCTATCACATCCCCGATTCTTCGAATCAAGGTATTTTTCTCTTCTAATGGAAAGCTACCTAAGGAAATATGAAAAGGAATATTCATAGTCTGTGTTCCATTTGGATATTTTTTAAGAATTTTATTTTGAAGAGCCTGCAATATATCTTGAGTATTCTGATCTAAAACAGCATAAACAGTTAAAAACTTATCTTTCTTCATAGGTCCTCCTTAGCAGTATAATTTTTTTTATTATATCAAGTTTTCTTTTCTTTGGCAAGGAATCCTATTTAAATTAAAATTTGACTAAGTTTAACCATTACAAAACTTGAAAAAAAATGACAAAAATGTTATAGTAGTTTTGATATAAAGGAGTATATATATGAAAATAGATTATCAGAAAACAATTGAAGGCTTAAAGGAAGCTGGTTTAATTCAACCAAATGATTTTTATGCAGTTTGCTTATTTTACACTGAAAGTGAAAGTAATGGTGTTACAACTACGTATATTACAGCTAAAACAGATTACATTATGGTAGCAAATAAAACAGAAATCAAATTATTAGATATTGACAAGAAAACAGGAGAATACCTTGACAACTTCCTAACTTTTAAGAAAAATGAGTTAGTATTTGAAAGAAAAAACAAAAACTGGATTTATGCATCAAAAGGAATTTTTGGTGGACGATACATCGGCATCCGTGCTGATTACATTGGAAAGTTTTGCCATTCCTATCTATTGCCTAGAAAAGTTCACGGTTATGAACAAAAGGAAAACTCTTTAAAACTATATACTTTTATAAAAGAGGTTTACAACACCCATCTAAAGCTTCAAAAAAAGCTTTACAAGGAAAATAAATAATATACAAAAAACTACCTAACCATAATAGTTAGGTAGTTTTTCTTATAAACTGAATTTTTTTGATTTACTGTCGCCCTTAAATGTTACTTCTAGCTCATTAATGGCACTACGTAATGTTTTTAAAATCTTATCAACATCATGAACATCGTAGTCATAGTTACTTGTGTTTGCAAGATTTCCAATCAATTGAATTTGCTTTAAAGCATTGTTTGTACGAGCTTCAGCTAATCTTGTGAATTTTTCTCTTTTTGTTTCTTCCATTTTCCTCAAACCTTTCTTTACTATAATTTTACAATATATTGCAATAATGTCAATTATATTTTTCAAATTTAAGCATTTAATTCATAATTTTTGGCTTGGGAAGTAAAGAGCTTATAATATAGACTCGACTTATCCTTCATTAAATTTTCATGAGTGTCAAAATGAGAGACTTTACCATTATCTAATACTAATATTTTATCACAGAATATAGAGGATGACATTCTATGAGAAATATAGATGGCTGTTTTATGTAAAACCATTTTATTGAAATTTTCATAAATCTCTGCTTCTGCTAGAGGATCAAGCGCACTTGTTGGTTCATCTAGGATAAGCAAATCCGCCTGTTTTGCCAAGGCTCTAGCGATGGCTATTTTCTGTTTTTGCCCTCCAGACAGGTCAACTCCACCCTCCTCATAATTTTTAGAAAGTACAGAATCATACTTTTTAGGTAGAGCTTCGATAGACTCTTTGATTCCTACTTCTTCACAAATAGAATTTAAAGCAGATTCTTCTATCTCAGGATGAATGTTTTCTTTTATAGAGTATGAGAACAATTTATAGTCTTGGAAAACGGCACTGATTGTTTTTATGTAATGATCCTTTTGATACCTTTGGATAGGTATTCCATTAATTCTAATTTCACCTTGTGTAACAGAATATAATCTACAAATCAGCTTAACAATCGTAGTCTTGCCAGCACCATTTAATCCAACAATAGAGATCTTTTCTCCCTTTTTAATCTCAAATGAAACATCCTCTAGTACATAGCTTTCTGTTTTAGGATATTTAAAATAAACATGATCAAAGCTAATAGTATCTAAACTTTCTAAAATCTCCTTACCGTCTTCTTCCTGTGTAGAAATTCCCATTAACTCTACTAATGGAGAAATATATTCAATTGCCCTTATATAATCTCCACTAGACTGAATTATATTTGTAATACAATCTGAAAAGCTCAATGCAGATGAAATCGTTAGTGAAAAACTTGAAATCGGCAAATGCTTCGTTATTGTCCTAATTCCTACCATACTATATATGATTGCCATTTGAATATAGCGCAGAGTTGACATTAAAGAATCATATAATCTCATTTTCAAATTTGATTTTCTAAAATTATGTGCTAACTCTTTAGAAAAAGAATTCAAATTCTTTTCTAATAGAACACCTATATTATATAATCTAAAATCCTTACACTGTGTGGGGCTCATAAGAGTATTCAAATAATATCCATATTTAAAATTGATAGGTAATAATTCCTTATAAAACTTTACCTGAGATTTCATCATAAAATAAACAATTAAGATGTTTAAAAGAATTCCAACACCTAATACAATGACTAACATCCAGTCAAAGGTTATTATGATAGATACCAACCCTATAATAGATACAATACTAGAAAGTATTTTTGCGCCACTTGCCATTAAAGAATATAAAGCTCCCATATTATTTACTCCCATCTCTGCATTCTTTTTAAGCTCTAAATAATAGGGATCTTCTAAATATTGAAATGGCAACTCCATAATTTTTTTAGATAAAACTTGATCAATGGCTTCACTCATTTTAATTTGATGAACAACAACTAAACGTATGGAAAGATGATTAAGTAAGGATAAAATCACTTCAACTCCCACAAGAAAGAGACCCGTAAAGATTGCATTTCTATAAACTCCTTTTTCCATCTGACTTATGAGTAAAGAAAGAGTATAGGCTCCGAATAGTGTCATTAAGGAGTTTATCAATATCTGAAAGAATAACACAAAGAAATAGGGTTTATATGCCTTAAAGGAAATCTTTAAAAACTTTAAAAGTACATGCTTAGGCTTTTCCATTTGGGACTCCTCCCTCCTGATAATATTTTCCTTGGACAGTAAACATATGGTAATACCCTTTTTTGGCTTTTAAAAGCTCATCATGCGTACCATACTCCTTTAATCCTGTAGAATCAAAGAAAGCAATTTTATCACAGAATTTTGTCGAAGAAAGACGATGAGAAATATAGATAGCAGTCTTATTTGCAACCAAATCATCAAAGGATTGATAAATCTCTGCTTCTGCTAAAGCATCTAAAGCACTTGTTGGTTCATCTAAAATAACTACATTTCCATTCTTATAAAGCGCTCTAGCAATAGCCAGCTTTTGTCTTTGACCACCAGACAAGTCTACACCATTTTCTTCAATTACCTTAAGCATTGGTGTATCATAGGCTAAAGGTAAGCTTTCTATATATTCTGCTAATCCCACACGCTTTAGGCATTCTTTTCCAAAACGATAAGCTTTTTCTGTCTGATCTATTCCAATAACATTTTCTAGAATGCTACAAGCAAAGATATCAAAATCCTGAAATACAGTACTAAACATATTGTAATAGGATTCTTTATCATACTCTTCTGATGAAATACCATTGATTAAAATTTCTCCTTTTGTAGGTTTGAATAAGCCACAAATCAATTTTATAATTGTTGTTTTACCTGCACCATTTTCTCCTACAATGGCGAGCTTTTCTCCTGGTTCTATCGTGAAATTAAATTCTTTTAAAATCCATTTTTCTGTATCAGGATATTTAAACCAAACATCTCTAAATTCAATTTTAGGAGCCTCTTGTAATCTGATATCTGTAATATTACCAGTCGTTTTATAAACTTCTTGCTTATCTATAAAATCAAAATAGGATTCTGTAACCTTGACATTAGTAATTAAATTGGTGACATCTGAGGCAAAACCTCTTAATACTGTCGTAAATGCAACAATCGTTGTAATATATAAGGAAACATCAGCAATTGTAATTGTCTTATCAAAATATGCTTTGATAATAAAGTAATAGGAAAGCCCATCCTCAAGCAATAGCATTAGTAAACCAAAGAAGGAATAAAGAAATCTTTTATTTTCTACTGCCGCAAAAATCTTTACATAGCTTAAAGATTTATTCTTATATTTATCCAAAAGGAATTTCTTCAAGCCAAAAACACGAATATCTTTACCATAAGAAAAATCACTACAGGTTTGCTGAAAATACCATTTTTGTCTACTTGCGTGAGCTCTATCCTCCTTACGCTTATTGATATATCTTGAAACCCCTTGGTTGGCTAAAGCGGTAACGAGGGTAGAACAAAGACATAATACTGCAATCCAAACATTAAATAAAGACAGAATCACACTAAACAGAATAATACTGATTAAGCTTTTGAAGATATCTTCTAAATTTTTATATACTGGCTGAAATCCCCAGCCGTCGCCTTGCATAGCCTCAAAGCCCACATTGACTTCATCTTGAAAATGAGGATTTTCTATCTTTTCGTAATCCACTTCATCATAAATCTTTATAACTCTATGAAATTCTCTTTGTCTAAGACGAAAATAATTTACATCTGTAAATGCTTTTAAAATACAGCTTACAAAATAAGCTAGGATTGAGACTCCCGTAAGAATTCCTATGAGCAGAATTAAATATTCTTTAGGCTTTCCCTCTGATATACATTCAATGATCAATTTAGAATAAAACACTCCAATCACAGGAACACATCCACCAAATATCGCAATCAGTGGCCAGTAAAGATAAATCGAGCACATCTTAGAGGATTTAATTAGCTGAATCTGTCTTCCTAATGTTCGAAAGAAAGTATTCTTTTTCATAGAAATAACTCCCTTTTACCATTTAAAGCTTTTCTTTATTATATCAGATACGCTTTTACTGATGACTTTACCACTAATTTCAACTTCACCTGAAACTGTTGAAACCTTAACCTTTGAATCTTCTGCTCCTGCCTCAATTCTAACATCTCCACTTACACTGTTTATATTGTATTCAGCACCAGTAGCCAGCTCAATACTAATATCTCCTGATACAGTAGAAAGTTTCACATTATCTGCAGTAAACTCTTCTATATGAATATCTCCTGATACAGTACTGATTTTTATATGTGGAGCTTCTAATCTAGATATTTCTATATCACCATTCGTATTCGTAATTACAATGGATTCTTCTGCAATTATATCCATTTGCTCAAAATCCCCATTGACATTAGATAAAGAAAAATCACTACACATTATTTTACATTCACAAGTTATATCACAATTTACATTGTTGATTGTAAATTGATCGAAAAGAACATTTTTTCCTATAAATACCGTTCCTTTAAAATTTCGCTTCTTAAATAAAGTATTAAATACTTTACTTTTTAAGTGAACTCTTCTACCATCTCTTACTACTGAAACATATTTATTAGCATCCTCATCAATCTCAAAATCTATGCCTAAAAGCTCACTTTTTTGAACAAACTGAAATTCTGAGAAGCATTCTAAATCTAAAATCACATCATATCTAGATGAAGGCTCCTTTTCATCAACTGCATTATGTACTATATCTTCTATAGAATCAAAGCGCTCAATGATTTCTTCATCTATCATTCCTGCTTCATGTCCTATTGTGAAATGTTCTAAATACTCTGCAACAATTTCATCTACTTGCTCAACACCAGCTTCTTCTAACGCTTTTCTTAAATCTTCTAAAAACTTTTCCATTTTACTTACACTCCTTTAACAATCTTTCTGCTTCCTCAAACCCAATTTCCTTTCGCTTTAAAGCACCTAAAACTTCTTCTCTAGTCATTTTTTCTTCTAAAAGAATATCCTTAGATTCATATCCAAGATTGCGAATTAATTCTGCTAAGTTCTTTTTAACTGTAGGATAGGATACTCCTAAATCCTTTTCTACTCCTTTAATATTTCCTGCATTCTTAATAAAAACTAATGCAAACTCCTGTAGTTCAGAAGATAAATAATCAAATTTAGATAATTGAAACTCTCCTTGAAGTTTAGAATCACAACTCTTACAGGATAATTCTGTAACAACAAATTTTCCTCCACATACGGGACAGCTTCCCAGCAATTTATTTTTCATTATATACACCCTTTCATTA
>CAMWSQ010000055.1 GCA_947177025.1 uncultured Mollicutes bacterium
TTGTATTCTAAACTATATTGTGGTATAGTTAGGTTACAAGGCTAGCCTTTTTGGCGGTTTTGGGCAAGGTTAGAAGTATTTTCACCTAGTTGTTTGCCTACAGTTTTCCTGTTCTCAAATCTTTGAGTTTGGATTTTCTAAGCAAACAAATTCCTTTCCTACTTTTGTAGGAGTTAGGAGGTGAAATATGATGCATGTATTTTTTAAGAAGCTATATCTTATGTTTAGGAATATCTTTCGTAAACTTGATATTCAAATCAAGATTACGAAGCGTGTTACGATTCATAAAATAGTAGTAATTAAAAAAGACGACTCTACTTCACGCCCACCAAAGCTTAAGTAGAGTCTTCACCCAAAACAGGAAAACTGTTTGGCTAGGAGATGATACTCTAGCCTTGTTTTCTATTTCTATTATATGCAAAATAAATAAAATTTGCAAGTCCTTTTTAAAGTTCTTAAAATAAAGAATCTTGATGGAAAGGATCTAGTTTCTTATATTCTCCATTATAATAATAAGAATAAATGAGACGATATGTACGTGGAGAAATCCCATTTAAGTGATAGATTTCTTCAAATCGTGTGATGTACTGCTTATTCGTTTCAAGTGTTGCAACTTGAAAATCATCTAATTTCGCATACTTTTTTAAATGCTGTAAATCAAATTGTTGGAATGCAGAAATCATTTGAATTTCTAAGTTAGATGGACCCTCAATGTCAAAGCATATATAGCATTCAATAGGAAGAGGTTTAAGATACTTCTCCATAATGGGAAGGACACTTACCATTCGTAAACCATCCTCATCACAGCCAAGTAATGGGAAAGCCACTTCTGTTATTCCAAATTCCTTATAATGCTTCACAAAATATTTTAAAGAATTCTCTACTGTCTCAAGATTGGTAGGGAAAGCAAAGGATTCATAACAAAGCATATTGATGAGTTTAATAGAATCTTCCTCATATAAATAGGATTCATATAGCTTCAAAGAATGTTCTTTAAAGCGTGTTAAATAATCGCTATACATCTTTGGGAAACGAGTTGAAAACTCTAGACCTTCCTTTGAATCCATATTTCCAGACAAATTAATCTGATTGACCATTGCACTACATTTTGAATTGATGCAGTCACAGTTCAAATACTTGACCATATCTCTCACCTCACTTTACGTAATGTTAAAAATCTATTATCCCTTTAAGCCTTGTGTTTGGCGCTCCATATTTTCTACAACGATATCATGGATCTCACCTAAAGATGCACAATACTCTAAAACCTTCCAAGGTGTATTTGTATGGAAATGAATCTTAATTAATTCATCATCTCCAACAGCTAATAAGCAATCTCCTTTTATATTTGCAGTGATATAATCAGATATATCATCCTCATTTAAATCATGTCCTGCAATTAATAATTGTGTGTCAAATTTAAATTCTAACATAGTATACTTCCTTTCTATTATGCTTTGATTATAAAACAAAATGGAAAATTCTTCAAGAAAAAAATGCTAGGAGCACTGTTCTAGCATCTTTTTTGTTCATTTTTTCTATATTATCCAAAATTACAAAAGATATCTACTATAAAAGTCCATAAATTTGGAAATTCTTGCAGAATAGTTGAATGCAGTTCTTCTCTAGTAAAATCTCTTCCTGATTCATTTATATGGAAGGTATAAAGTCCATCACATACATCACCAATGGCTATTCTGCCTCTTGCATACCCACCATAGGCAATGTTCTTAGCTACGGCACAGCCTCCTAAAGCATATACACCAATAGAAACTCCACCAAAGGTAATTATTCCTATGGCAACACCACCGAATGCTATACAGCCTATGGATATACTACCAAAGGCTAATAGAATTCCTAAGGATAAGCATCCTAAAGAAATAAGGGCAAGAGAAAGTAAACCAAAACTAAGTAGTCCTATAGATAAAAATCCAATAGAAATAACTCCAGTAGCAATATTTCCTATGGCTATAATGCCTTTAGCTCGATATAGCCCAATCCCAAAATGAATATGGACCAAAGGGATTCCAAAGAGCTTCTTCTTACTGACATATTCATAGGATTTCATTTCTTTTTTAATATCTGTTGAAGCATTTTTCTCTGCATTCCCTACAAGCTCATCTATAGAAATTTGAAACAATTGACTTAAATCAATGAGAATATCCATATCAGGAACTGTCATATCAAGCTCCCATTTTGATATGGTTTGTCTTGTGACATGGATTTTATTTGCCAAATCCTCTTGTGTCATATTGTGTTCTTTTCTTAATTCTAATAAGCGCTCTCCAAAGCTCATTGAAGTCACCTTCCTTCTATCTTTATTTTATCGTTTTTAATAAAAAAAACAAGCAAAAAAAGATGAAAAGTACGCACTTTAAATTAACATTTTTATTTTCGTATAAAAAATCCTTCCTACAAACCATTGCAGGAAGGAAAATTCATAATTTCAAGTATGTTAAATGAATCCTATTTTTTTTTGCTTATGGAGCTAGAATTTTTAATTAAACTTTATGCTTCTGCTTTCTTTTATTATCCATTTTCTTTTTAACAATAATAATGATAATTATAATCAATAAGATAATAAGTAACCCAATACTTATGGATATCCAAACAATGATGTCAACTCTCATTCCTTGCTTCTCAGGAGTCTTTCCTGGTGAAGGCTCAGGAAGTTCTGCTTGCGTTTTCTTTTTAACGATAGGCTTCAGTTCTATGTTTGCAGATGGCATAGAAAATGAATATTCCATAGAATCACCATTTGGACATAGAGTGGTATTTGAGCTTTCCCATCGTACCCATTCATACCCTTCAGCAACAATTGCTCTAACAACGACAGATTCACCATAAAGGTAGTTTCCATTACCTTCTATAGTTACTCCCGCACATTTAACTAGTGTAACTGAATACCGATTTCGATTATATATGATTCTTACAATAGTATTTCCATACTCATTGATTCTTTCTTGTTTAAAGTCTTCTGCAGTAAATCCTTCATATGTACGCTCTATTGCAGCTGTAAATGCTCCAGTTCTTCCAGTACATCTTTCTGTCTCAATATCGTAAAATTTACCATTAATTTTATGTGATGTTGCTTTAAAAGTTTCGATGTAGTGATAAACCATATACACTGTGTCTTCATTCGGAGCGGAATAAACTACAATGGAATGGTTTGAGGATAAATTATTAAAGGAATATCCAGTCAGTAAAATTGTTTTGATTTCTTCTGCAGTTAAAACCACTTGATCTATTACTATACTGCTAATATGATATCCCTCTCCAGCCGTGAAAGTAATCTTGAAATTTTCTCCTTGTGGTACTTGATTATTTCCTAGTTGTGGAGAAAAGACATGGCTATCTAGTATTACACTTATATTTACTTTGTCTGGAAGTTCTGCTTGCGTTTCCTTTTTAACGATAGGCTTCAGTTCTATGTTTGCAGACGGCATAGAAAAAGTATATTCTATAGAATCATTGCTAGGACACACATCAGGATCTGAACTTTCCCATCGTACCCATTCATACCCTTTAGTAACCTTTGCTTTAACGACAACAGCTTCACCATATAGATAGCTTCCACTACCTTCTATAGTTACTCCTTCACTACTAACAAGTGTAACTGAATACCGATTTCGATTATAGAGGATTGAAACGATTGTATTTCCATTCCCATTTATATTCTTTTGTTCAAAAGCGTCTACTGTAAATCCAGCATATGTGCGTGCTACTGCTGCAGTGAGTGCTGCAGTTGTTCCTGTAAGTGTCTCTTCTTCTAGCTCATAATACTTGCCATCCATTTGATAAGGTGTTGTTTCTAAGCTTTGCTTATAATGATATACTTTATATTCTGTATCGGTATTAGGAGCAGAAATAAGTTCTATTGTATGGTTTTCTGATATGTTAGTAAACTCATACCCAAGAATTAAAGCAGTCTCTAATTCCTCTGCACTTATGACAACCTCATCTACGACTATACTACTGATATGGTATCCCACCTCAGTAGTGAAAGTGACCTTGAAGGTCTCTCCCTTTGCTATTTGATGATTTCCTGTTTGTGCAGATATTATATGGTCTTTTGCTTTTACCTGAATATTCACTTGATCAGGTTGTAAAATATTGACGATTGCTATAAACTCGACATTCAAAGATGGCATATGGAAAGTATACTCCATAGCATCTTCACTAGGAAGTGCATCAGGATTTGAACTTTGCCATTCTACCCATACATATCCTGTGTCCACTTTGGATTTTATTACAACCATCTCTCCATAAAGATACGTTCCTGCTCCTTCAACAGTTACTCCTTCACAGGTAACCAGTGTAACAGTATAACTATTTCGATTATATAGTATGGAAACAATCGTATCTCCACTACCATTGATATTCTTTTGCTCAAAATCTTCTGCAGTAAAGCCTTCATATGTGTGTGCTACTGCTGCAGTGAGTGCTGCAGTTGTACCTGTAAGAGTTTCTTCCTCTAATTCATAATACTTTCCATCTATCTCATAAGAAGTTATTTCTAAGCTTTCTTTATAGTGGTATACCTTATACACTGTGTCTTCATTCGGAGCAGAGTTAATTACAATTGTATGATCTGCTAAAACATTTGTAAATTCATATCCATTAATTAATACACTTTCTAATTCTTCTTCACTTAAAACAACTTCATCTACAACAATACTGGTAATATGATATCCATCTCCAATAGTTAAAGTGATTTGGTAATCCTCTCCTTCATTTACTGGATGTATACCATTTTGTGGGGAAGATACATGTTCTCCTAGTGTTACACTTATATATTTTGAGTTGGCATTTGTTATAGTCACTTCACAAATCTGTGAATCAACTGTATTTCCTTTCCAATCTGTCACTTTAACAAAATAGTGATAGTTTTCTAAAACGGCTGTATCTACTATATACTGACTTCCTGTTGCACCTTGGATTGGGATGCCTAAAGATATATCGCCCTCTGTTTGATACCATTGATAGGTCAGTCCGATTCCTTCTGCTTCAACAGATAAGGATAGTAAGCTCTTATATTCAGCTTCTACTTCATTAGCTAAATCTTTAGTTATAGCTAGAGTATCTATATCATCTATAGCTGTAAACTCCCAACGCTTGGTGTTATTATAATTCCAACATTGAGATGCCCATTCTTCAGCTAAAGAGCCGGAATATCCATAAACAGGAACATTGTAATAGGTGAAATCTGCTAAATCAAGAGTATTATCCACTACATAACTCTTTAATTTTTCTCCAATCACCACTTTTTTTAGTGATGGACAATAAGCAAAAACACCACCATTAGTAACTGTCTCTAAATTCGGAAAATAGAGTTCTTCTATACTTTTACAATAAATAAATGCTTTTCCAATAATGGTGACTACATTTTTTGTATCCACGCTTTTTAAGGATGTTGCCATATTAAACGCAGCATCCAATGTTACTAGATTAGGACAGATTACTTTTTCAAGCTCATAGCATTGACTAAACACATCTTGTCCTATTATGGTTGCTCCACTTAAATCGGCAATTTTTAAACTACCACAGCTTGAAAAAACTCCATTTGGTAATTCTTCTACCAATGGCATATTTACATGCTTTAACGATGAACAACCATAAAATGCATTTTTACCTATGGATGTAATGCTTTCTAAATTAATACTTTCCAAAAAATCACAATCTCGAAAAGCATAGGCATCTATTTCTTTGATAGTATCAGGAAGCATAACACCTGAAACCAGGCAACCTCTAAATGCTTCTTCCCCTATTTTAGAAACAATCTTTCCATTATAGCTTTCTGGAATAATAATATTTCCTGTTGTATAAGTATCAACTAAAATGATTTCTATTTCTTCATTTCCTGTTTCTTCATTAATATAAGTGTCATAATAAAAGCCATCAATATTCTCAAAAATAGTTTTAAACTCTATATCATTTTCTAAAGCATAAGCTTGAGCTAAAGTGTCTACATCTCCATAGATTACAAAATCTGTAATTACTTCTTCTGAAGCAAAGCCTAATGCCTTTTGACCAATACTCTCGATACAAGCTGGCAAGGTAATAGTTGTAAGATTAGTACAACCATTAAATGCATATGCACCTATTTTTAGTATGCCATCAATCGTAACATTCTCAAGAGCTGAACACCCTTCAAAGGCGGACTTGCCAATCTGATTGATTCTTGTAAGATAAACTTCTGTAAGATTAGAACAATCTTTAAATGCATCTGCTTCTATTTCTTTTAGATATAATACATTCAGTTTTATAGAAGCTGAACACCCTTCAAAAGCACCTTCACATATCTTTGTTACAGGCATTTTATTGATATAAGATGGAATGATAAGTTCCTCTGGTGCTTCACCATTTATACCTGTAATATATACTTCACCATTTACAATCATATAAGTAAATGCTTCATCATTAGAAAGATTAATGATAGGATTTTTAATACCAGTTGTTTTATAAAACCCTTCAAAAGCAGTTCCTTGATAATAATAAATAATACAGGTCTCTGGAACATCTTTTAAAGCAGTAATGGACCCTCTATCAGACGTTGAATAGTACGTCATCTTTTCAAGACAAGGAGAAAGTGTGATTTTTTGAAGCTTGCTACAATTACAAAAGGCATTACCTAAAGAGATTACAGAAGGCAAGTTAGCTTCTGTAAGTTTCCTACAAAAACCAAATGCATCTGAACCAACATATTTCAAATTAGGTGCTGTAAAGCTTTCAAGATTAGGATGGTTATAAAAAGCAAGTGGTAAAAGTGTTTCTGCACTTGGTAAATCGATATGCTTTACAGCTGTTGATTGTATTACATACATTCCTAAAATTTTAGCCTTTGGAATATTTACAGTACTTAATGTTCCACCCGTTGTATCTGCCGCTAATGCTTCTACTCCAAGATAGACCGCTTCTGGTAAATCAGCTTGTGTCATTCTGTTATTTCCTTGAAAGGAAAAATTTCCAAGATATACCGCTTTAGGTAAATAAAGATTTCTGATGTCATTCGTACTAAATGCATATTTAGCAACAACTTCTACTTTTGGTAAATTTACAGAAGTAACGTATTTTGCACAATAAAAGGCAGAGTCACTAATTGTTTTAACGGAAGGCAAATCTATGCTTGTAAGATACTGTGGAGTTGTATTTTTCATATAAAATGCAAAAGCATCAACAAATTCCACCTTGCTTAAAGATATATCATATAAATTAGCACACTGATAAAAGGCATATGCACCTATCTTCGTAAGTTCAGGAAAGTAATCATCAGTTAAATACTTTAGCTTTGAACAGCTTTGAAATGCATAGTTACCAATACTTTCAACGCTAAGGGCTTTAACAGTCTCTAAATTTTTACACTCACGAAAAGCACTATTTTGTATTTCTGTAACTGTGTTCGGTAAAATTACATTTACAACATTGGTTGCAGTAAAGGCGCCAGAACAGATAGATGTTATTGTAGTTCCATCTATCACTTGTGGTATTGTAAGATTTTCAAGTATACCCTGATAGTAAACTAAACCTCCCGTAGTGTCATCTACTATAAAGCAGTTTTCAAGATCTTGATTTCCAAAACGATATGTAATCTCTTTAGGATTACTATAGGCTGTAATATTACTTCCATCAAAAACATAAGCTGCTGCTTTAATTCTTACAGATCTTTTAATCTCTATAGGGGATGTATATCTAATCCCATTTTCAGGTGTTGGAATACTTCCATCTGTTGTATAATAAATGATTGCATCCGCACGTGTATGAGAAATAGTCAAATTGAAAGCTTGTGTACATTCAAACTCGTTTTTAGAAAAGGTTACATCTGATAACAGGTTTGCATAAATATATCTAAGATTTACCATTCCATAGCCATAGAATTTATCCTTACCAGTATCTCCTAAATCAACAGCCGTACTAGTCAATAAATGTTCTACTTGAGATAAAGTATATTCACTATGTTCAGTAAAAACTAGTGCAGCAGCAGCAACAACATGTGGAGAGGCCATAGAGGTACCGCTTAGTGAAACCGTGCCACCACCCATTTTAGCACTTAAGATTGCACTACCTGGAGCGCATACGTCTACATAGGCCCCATAGTTAGAATAATATGGACGATAATAAACATGATTTGCATTAGCAAGTGCAGCAACAGTAATTGCACAAGAAACATTGGCAGGACTGACATATAAAACGTCTGTATTTTCATTTCCAGCTGCAACAACTGGTAAAATGCCATTATCGTAAGCTTCTGATAAGCTACTTGAATAAAGCTGATTGGATTCAGTAGTAGCAGTTCCACCTAAGCTCATATTAAGTGCTCTGATGTTTCTTCCACTTTTCTTTAATGACGTTACATATTGTATACCAACGGCAATAGAGGATGCATAACCGATTCCAGAACTGTTCAAAACTTTGATAGGTAATATCTTCACATTCTCCATTGTTAAATCTGTGATGATACCCGAAACGTGAGTTCCATGTCCTTGGTCATCCTCATACTCATATTGTTTGTTATCATTTTTGGATAAGGAAAAGTTTTTGCCTCCAGCAGCAATTCGATTCGTAAACCACTCATGGTCAGTATCTATTCCAGTGTCAATAACAGCAATAATGATTTCTGGTAACGTGGATACAGTACTATTAATATGATTCGTGTAATTGCCAACACCCATTGCTTCTGCTCCCCAGCTTCTATATGTTGAGCTATAAGAAATACTGCTGCTTTCAGTTGTAGTTTCTTCTACAGTTACAACCTCATCACTTTCAACATATTCGATATAAGAAAGACTTTTAAAATGAGTATAGGCTTTAGCGGTACTTGATTCATCTGCATATTGAAAAATATGTAATCCATTATATCCTTCTGCAGCTGCAACTGCTCCATGGCTATCTATGCTTCCATTATACTTAACAATTAATCGTTTTGTTGAAAACTCACGTGTAAGTGTAATACTCTGCTCTTCTTCATTATCACTTATATTCACCGTGTAGCCTAAAGCTTCTGCAACAGTTTGCACAGGGAAAGCACACTTACCATTAAAATAATCCACCTCTTGTGGTAATAATTCAACATCTCCATTTTGTTTTAATATTGTATTGCTTTGGATTTGTATTCTACTATTTTCAAAGCGGAAATCAGTCTTATCTTCAGAAGTTGTGATGGTTACCCCTGTCATATGTGTAAATGACTTTTCATCTATCATATAACAGCCATTTTTTTCATATAATCCATCATTTTTAGAAATAACAATTTTATTTTGAGTTGGATTAGCATAAGTTTCAATAATATTTAAATAATTTTTTTCAAAGCTGTCAAAGTCTGTTTTAGGGTAGTTTAAATTAGATTTTATTGTAAGAATGGTTATAAAAAAGAATATACATACAAATGTAAAACTCATAATTCTTAATTTGTGTCCTCTGTTAAGCATATGAAAGCCTTCTTTCTAAAAAACATATCCTATGAGAATTTTAAAGAGGATGATGCTTTTTAAATATCAAATATAC
>CAMWSQ010000056.1 GCA_947177025.1 uncultured Mollicutes bacterium
TCCTTCTTACCTGTGAAGCGTAAAATAAATTTCTTTTGATTGAATAGCTTTAATATTAGGTCTTCTAATGTTGAACTTAATTCTTCTTTCTTTGCTTCAAAATTTACAAACAAATCATGAACAAAGTCAATATAACCAATACCACTAATAGAATCATTTAAATAGCTTGCCTCATCAAAATAAGAGGATGCACGAATTAAACTTACAACATGACCACGTTGAGCAACACTCATCTCTAAGCCGGCATTAAGCTCATTCATTCTTTCATATAATCTCTTATAATCCTTGAAGTTGGTTTTAAATAAGATTTCTTGAACTAGGCTGCTAACCTTTTCAACATTTTCTCCTAGTGCACTAAAGGAAATACTAAAGTTAACCTTTGTATCTCTATCCATTGTTTTATATGGAGCTACATTAAAGGAAAGTCCTCCAGTATACTTTTGAACCAATTGATTGATTTCAAAATAAGAAGTATTTTCAGTAGATAAATTTTTCAATAAATCACTTAATAACTGTGCATATTGAATTGTTTTTCCATCAATGCCAGTTAAATCAAAGGAATAATTTACATAGTCAATTCCATTAGTATAGTAATCAGAGAATAATGTATCAAACTTACCCTTTATCTTTTCACAATTTAATTTCTCTGGATTTGGATTTAAATCTTCTAACTCTAGCTTAGGTAAAGTTGCAATCTCTTCTGGTGTAGAAGGTGCAGATTGATAAGCTGCTAAAGCCTTATTCTTTTCAATTAATGCCTGTAATTCATCCTTAGATAAAGATGCCTTAAATTTAGCAAGCTTTTCTGTTAAAGCTGCTTCTTTTTCTTCTGCACATGTATAAGATGGGCATAGCTTAGTATAGCTCTTATGAGGGTTATTTAAAATTAAATCTGTAATAATCTTTTCAAAATAGCCATGATCAATATCTTCTCTTAATTCTTGATAATACTTTAAGTTCTCTAACTTAGAGAAAGGTTGGTTTTCGTCATATAGCCAAGAGTTTAAACAACTCATTTCAATTTCTAATCCTTTTGGCATATAGCTAAACTTGCCTTCACGAACTTTAAATTCTGCAAAGGTAATTAAAGATTTTAATGCTTCATGGTCTAATCCCTTTGCAAGAATATCCTTTAAGGTAGAATCTACTAAATTGATAAATTCTTGTTCTCTTTTCTCATCTGCATTCACTACTACAATGCCCAATAAAGGCTGTAATAATCCATCATCAAATGCTGCCATAACATCAGCACCTAATTGAGCATCAATTAAAGCTTGTTTTAAAGGAGCTCCTGGATTATTTAATAATACATCCACTAATGTAGTTGTGGCAATCATAAGCTTAGGGTCTAATGTTGTTGGGAATGCAACATTATAGGATAAGAAGCTCTTATTGTCTAGTGGTACTTCTTTAGCTACAGGATAGTAAGCTGTTTGAGAGACAGGTTTTGCAAAAGGCTTTTGATATTTTATTGTTGTATCAAAATCAATATGCTCATAAGAAGATAAATATGCTTCATCTAACCAGTTCATTCTTTCTTCCATATCGCAATTTCCATATAAGAAAATATAGGAATTACTTGGATGATAATATTTAGAATGGAATTCTTTAAATTCTTCATAGGTTAAATCTGGAATATATGTAGGATCTCCACCTGATTCAAATCCATATGCTGTATCAGGATATAAAGAATGCATTAGATTTCTAAATAAAATCTGTTGTGGATCTGAGAAAGCACCCTTCATTTCGTTATAAACAACACCATTATAAATGACTGGTTCATTCTCATCTAGAATATGATGATGCCATCCTTCTTGCATAAAAATTTCTTCATGAGAATAAATTTGTGGATAGAATACCGCATCCATATAAACACTCATTAAATTCTTGAAGTCTTTATCGTTTTGACTTGCACAAGGATACATTGTCTTATCTGGGAATGTAAATGCATTTAAGAATGTATTTAAAGAGCTCTTTAATAATTCTACAAATGGATCCTTCACAGGATACTTCTTTGAACCACATAGAACAGAGTGTTCAAGAATGTGAGTTAATCCTCCATTATTCATAGGTGGTGTTCTAAAAGCAATTGAAAATACTTTGTTATTATCATCATTTTCAATTGTACAAACACGAGCACCCGTTTTATTGTGTGTATAAATTGTCACATTAGATTGAATATCTTCAATAAATTTGCTTGTTACTTTTGTATAATTTTTCATACTTTTTTCCTTTCTTTTTGTTTCCCCTCTATTATATCTAATAAAACCAAAGAATGCAATAAGCTTTTAGTTGTGAAGAAAAAGAAATGAAAAAATAAAGCACCTATTGAGAATCAATAAGTGCATGCATTTTAATCTTTCTTTCTATGACGATGAAACCTATGCTCTTTTGCTTTAACTTTTTGAAATAAATCAGCTAGACGATTTGTATATTCCTTTGTACAATCAATGTCTTGACCTTCCTTATGAAGACCTAAATCATCTAAAAGATATTCCTCATCAATAACACCAACACAAATTCCATTTTTAACCCCAATAATGGCTGGAACATTTAATCTTGGAATCAATGTGTCCTGAACTAAGGTATCACTCTTATATTGAATTTTTTCAATGAGATAATAATAATTTAGTTTTGTTTCTAAATCTCCACAATCTCTTAAATCTACTTCTTCTTTAAATACATCAATAAAATGTGGATCATAATGAAGAATTGTACGAACCTTATTCTTCTTTGCTGTTTTGTTTATGATGGATATAACAGCCTGACAATTCTTACACCATGCACCTCCAACATATATTACACCAGTCTTAAACTTATGAAACATTTGCATAACTTTGTCATAGGATGCAGTTCGAAATACATTAAATTTATCCTTTAATAATGGATAGTCATCATTATAGCTCAAAGGAAAAGCCTCCTTCTATTTTTTATTTTTATATTCTAGATATTCCTTATATAAGTCACTTCTATTGGCTTGAGTCAATCGTGCAACCTCTTTAATTGCCTCATTTGGTTTATATCCTAATGCAATCAATTCATCAATTTTTTCTAAAGGGTGAACCTCTTTAGATTCCTCTTTATAGCCTTCTACTAAAAGAACCATTTCTCCTTTTAAAGGCAATGACAAAAGAATCTCCTCAATCGTTCCCCTTAGATATTCCTCATAGGTTTTAGTAAGTTCTCTTGCAAGAACAATTTTTCGATTTCCTAAAACCTCTAGCATATCCTTTAGAGTATCTTCAATTCTATGAGGCGCCTCATAAAAAATCAAAGTATAAGGAAGGTATTTTATTTCCTCTAATTCTTTAATTCTCTTGGTATGCTTAGAATCTAAAAAGCCATAAAATGTATAAGGCATAGGAACAAGTCCAGATGCAATTAAAGCACTAATTCCTGCAGAAGCTCCTGGGATAGTTGAAACTGGAATTTCATTTTGAATTGCTAAAGAAGCAATTTTATATCCAGGGTCAGAAATCACAGGTAATCCAGCATCAGAAATCAAAGCCAATTTCATTCCTGATTTTAATTCGTTCAAAATTTGATCAGATTTTAAATCCTGATTGTATTCGTGATAGCTTTCTAGTTTTGTATGGATGTCATAATGCGATAATAAAACTCCAGAGGTTCTTGTGTCCTCAGCATATATTTTATCTACTTCACGTAAAACATCTATTGCTCGAAAGGTCATATCCTTTAAATTCCCTATTGGTGTGGCTACCAAATAAAGAATTGCCTTATCGGCATCAAAGCTCCGGATTCTCATTAGTTCTTGATTATACGAATTGCCTTTTCTCTAATATCGCGTTCAGCATAAACGATGGAAATTAATTCACGACGTTTTTCTGCAGTAATATCAAATTTCTTTTGAATTTTTTCAAGGAATAAAAGCTCGGATGTATTATACAAGTCATCCTCCATAGAAATGGTAACTAGATTTAGATAAACCACATTTTTTACAACCTTGTTTGCATGTGTAAAAAAGTCAATAGTGTTTTCAACTGAATCTGTTAAACGGAAAGAGTATTCATCCTTGATTTCATCTAATTCAGCCATCATCTTTGTTAAAATACGCTTTTCATATTGCGTAGGTTCTCCATCGATGTCTACCATGTAGATAGCTAAATCTAAGAATTTTAGCATTTCCTTTTTATTTAATAAACTTAAGAACATAATCATCACTCCTTTTCATAATTATATATTCTTATTACTTCTTTTGTCCATTTATTGTCTTCGTCATAAACAATAAGTGGGGGTAAAACAACAAGTCCTCCAAGAGAACCATCCTTAATTCCTTCAATTAAAATATGGTTACAAGGACTTCCCAATTTTGGATAAACAAACCGTAATCGTTTCGGTTCTATATGATACTTCTGAAAAACCTCTAGAATTTCAATCAAACGATCTGGCCTGTGAACCATTGCAAATCGTCCTTTAGTATTCAGTAAATTTGAAGCTTCCTTAACAATATCCTCTAAAGTCGCCAGTACTTCATGTCTAGCAATAGCCTTCCTATCGTTTGGATTGATTTGGTTATCACCAACCTTGAAAAACGGAGGATTACAAGTAACTACCTCAAAACAATTCTTCCCAATTTTAGAAGAAATATTTACCAAATTCTCATTTAGTATTTTGATTTGCTTTTCCAGATGATTCACTTCAATCGATTTCAAAGCCAATTGATAGGATTCCTCTTGTACCTCAACACCTATAATTTCAGCCGACGTTCTAAGTGTCAAATAAAGAGGAATCGGAGCATTCCCGCTACACAAATCACAAATGTGTTTGGTCCTGGTGGGAATAGTGACAAAATCAGCAAGTAGCATAGTATCAATAGAGAAGTTGAATCCATCTGTATCCTGATAAATCTCTAAAGCAGGTCTACCTAGTAAATCATTCTTCACTATCGGCATCGTCATCATCCTTATGCTTATCCATAGATCGAACAAATTCAATTTCATCTAATTTTAGATATCCAAATTTGTTTTCTTCTTCTATATATCGAACCTTACAGGTTTTATTTAACACATCACAGGATAATACCTTTGCAGGTCCATCTTCTGTTTTTACAATATCACCAACATCAGGAGCAAACTTCTTCAATTCTTTATATAATTCATTTTCATAATTAATACAGCAAAGAAGTTTTCCACAATTTCCACTAATCTTTACTGGGTTTAAGGAAAGATTTTGATTCTTGGCCATTTTCACAGAAACGTTATCAAATTCTGTAATAAAGGTTCTACAGCAAACAATTAATCCACATGGTCCAATGCCACCAAATACCTTTGCTCCATCTCTTGAACCTACCTGACGTAATTCAATTCGAGTATGATAAACTTCAGCAAGCTTCTTTACCATATCACGGAAATCCACTCTATTTTCAGATTCAAAATAAATAATCAGCTTTGATTTATCTAAAGTATATTCCGCTTCTAACACTTTAATAGGTAAGTCAAATTCCTTTGAAATGGCTTTAGTCATCTCAATAATTTCTGGTGCTTCAGATTGATTCTTCTTATGAGTCTCAATGTCCTTATTTGTTGCAACACGAACAATATCCTTTAACTCTGCAGTTAAATCCTTCTCATTTAGATCAAATACTTCTCCACAGCAATAGCCTAATTCTATGCCTCGAACTGTATTTACAATAACAGGATCTCCATCTTTTAAATTAAAATTCGCAGCCCCAAAAAAGTAACGCTTTCCAACAGGTTTAAATTTTACACGGATTGCCTTCAACTTTATCACATCCTAAAATAATTTAGAAATTAATTCATGAAATATATTCTTTGCAGAAACATTATAATTCAGCTTAGAATAAAGATTCAAAACAAATGCAAATTGTGCTTTTAACTCTGAATTTTCTGTTTTTGCATACATTAATATTTTATCATATAAAGCTGTCAAAATCAAACCTTCTTTGTCTTCAATCTTGAAGATATCTTCATAAAAAGCAATCAACCATTTAAAAAACAGATTCATATTTTCTAAAGTCAGCCTAGAAACTTCTTGAACATAAAACAAAACAGCTTGCTTTTGATTTTTAATTTCTAAAAAATTTAAAACAAGTTCTTTTGTCTCTTGATATTCTTTTGTCAGCAATAGTTCCTTAGCTAAAGACACATTATTCGTAATTAGACTTGCTAAAGATGCATCTAATGCATCTACTCCATCTGAAATCAATAGATTGGACAATTTCTTGACATCAATTGAAGGAAAATGAATTAAAGAGCATCTTGAAATGATTGTAGATACAACATTTGCCAAATCCTTCGCAATAAAGATACCAATTGTAGGTGTATTATTCATAGGCTCTTCTATAAACTTTAATAAACTATTTTGTGCTGATGCAGAAGCTGTATCAATTCCATCTACAATGTAAATTCTAGGTCCCTCCAACAAGGACGTCTTAGAAAATTCCTCCTGTAAATCTGTAATTTGCTCTTTTGAAATAAGCTTCTTAGATTCTAATACACCAATATAAGAAACATTTAAATGTTGACCCTCTAAAATATTTTTACAGGTTTCACATTCTAAACAGCCCTCATGCTCACAATAAAACAGACAGGCTAAGGCATATGCCATTTCCTTTTTTCCAACACCCTCATCCCCATAAAATAAATAGGCATGAGATAATCGGTCATTAATCTTATTTTGTTTTAAAACTTCGTAAATATGCTGTTGGTTAGAAATCATATCTAAAACATTCATTTTATCACCTGCCAATGAAATCTAAAACAAGGCGAATGCATTCTTCACATATGATTTCTAATGATCTATTACCATCAATACGTTTAATGCGTTCTGGATACATTTCACATACTGCATTATAGCCATCATATACACGCTGATGAAACTCTATATCTTCCAAATCTAATCTGTCTGATTTGTTTCGGTTTGCCAAACGAGTTAATGCAACTTCTGGTTTCACATCAATAAATAGAGTTAAATCAGGTAAATGTTCTAATGCAAAATGATTAATTTTTAATATGGATTCCATTCCCAACCTTCTTGCATAACCTTGATATGCCAAGGAAGAATCTAAGAATCTATCACAAATGACAATATCTCCACGTTCTACTGCAGGAATAACTCTTTCCTTTAAATGCTGCATACGACTAGCAGCATATAATAATGCTTCTGTTTCTTCTGTCATTGCCGTATTTTTTACATCCAATATTATGCTTCTAATTTGTTCAGCAATATCAATTCCACCAGGCTCTCTTGTAGAGATGTAAGATATACCACGTTCTTCTAACGCAGCACATAATTCCTTTATGATTGTAGTTTTTCCACTACATTCTCCACCTTCAAAGGTAATAAATAATCCTTTCATTTCTATACACCTCTACTTTGTCCAATTTTTTGTTTCTTCATATGTTAATTTGATTTTTTCTATTTCTTTTGCAAACTCATCTTTGAATTCTTCTAATGTTTCTGCCTGCATATATAATGGTTTATTTCTTAAGGCTTTTTTGAATACAAAAAGCGTATGCTGGTTCACACTTAAAAAGAAAACATCTCCCGGAAGATCTGCTTTAGAAAATTCCTCATTGTGCTTCGTATATATGTAAGTATATCCAATAGAAGTTTCTTTATAGTCTTCTACTTTTTTTAGCTGGTCTTTTGTAACAAAGAATTCTCTAGAAAATACACTACTGTTTTTATAAATGTATAGTTCATAGGCATCTTTTTGATTCGTGAAAAAACTTTCCTTTTCAAAAGTAAATAGATAATATTCAAAGGAAACATCCTCTAACTTTCCAGAAATACCTTCTTTTGCAAAAGCCGATGTAGTCTTATTAGGAATTTGATACAAGCTATCTTGTATTAAATCTATAATGGGAATATCATGGGTATAAGTATATTCCCTATCAATTTCTTGATTCAATTGCTCTAGTAGCTTTTGGGTAATTTTACGATCCATCTTATAAAACAAAATAAAACAAAGAATCCCAATTACAAGCAATCCAAAAGCAATCACAAAAAGAATAAGGGCTATGGTATTATCTATTTCTGCTAAAATTTCTAAGCTTACTCCAGAAATAAGACAAATCCCTATAAGAATGCCCATTATAGCATTAATTAATACATGTCTTTTTTTGTTTTTCTTGAACTCTTCCATAGCAATCCTCTCTTTCCTTTAATCTTATCACATTTACAAAAAGAAATAAAGCACCAAACGATGCTTATATTATTCTTTGCTTATATTTTTAATATCCTTGTATAAATATTTGGTGATTCGGTATCCACAAAGCTTATCTATTCCAATACATACATAGAAACCTATAATTCCTGAAATTGAAATGATCATATCCATCATTGTATCATAGACTGGTGTATGTCCTTGCAAAATAGACTCTTCTACTCTTTGAGCATCTCCATTTAAAATACGATCTGCTATAAACTCATAGATTTCCCAAAGACCTGCTAGTCCCATAGTTATAAAGAAAATAATAACAAAGAAAAGAATAGAATTTAGTTTTTCTCCATTGTAATTAATTAATACAATAAAAATAAGAAAGCTTGCTACAAATCCAAAATATCCATGCAAAATCATATCCCAGCACGCAATCTTTTCATAAAATCCAAAGCCGCTTCCCAAAACTAAAGCAAGAACCAAATGAATCAGTAGAACATAGCTAAAAACAATAGGAATGCGAACCTTTTTTGTCAAATTCAAAACAGGGAAAATGATTAGAATTAGTGGGCAAGCAAGAATCTGTATGCAAAGTAATGCTGAGATTTCTTTTGTTGTTGCTAAATACACACTGAACGCTACCACTGAAATAACGAATCCTATAATACATGGCAAAAATGCTTGAATCTTTTTCATTTCTACTACCTCTGCTTCATCTTCCTTAATTATCAATTTCATTATATACTTTTTCTTCATTTTTGGAAAGTTGATTTACGCAAATTTTGACATTTTTTTCATCTAAATAAAAAAGACTGTGAAAATCTAAACATACAAAAAATTTCTCACAGTCTTATATGATATTTACTTTTTTTCTATAAAATGAATAGTATCTATCTCTAAAATATTAAGTTTTACTAGAAAGCATCTTTGATAAGGCTCAACCGCATCCTTTTTATTCCCTTGTTCAAGCTTATAATAAATGTTTAGCGTAGTCCCATTTACATCAATTCCATCCAAATTATACTTTCTAGGATAAATATCTGTAAATATATAAAGCACAACCATTTCGTTTTCAAAATCTACAGGGAAAGGATAATTTGAAAAAATCTCATTAAATTTATCTTCTTCTAATTGGAAAGTTCTAGAGGAAGGTGAAGCAGTATCAAGAATGTATTTTTCTGAAGGATCGCTTTCTCCTTCTATGTATGCATCATTTAAATAGTAAGCACCTTTTACTCTATTCTCATTTAAAAATGCTTTGTTAATATATTGCTT
>CAMWSQ010000057.1 GCA_947177025.1 uncultured Mollicutes bacterium
AAAATTACTATACAGACAAAAATAAGAAGACAACTCCTGAAAGAATGGAGATTAAAAAATATTGTCCTTTTTGCCGTAAACATACATCTCATAAGGAAAAGAAATAAGCTTTTAAAAGCTTTTTTTCTTTATAGTTAATTATGATAGAAAAAATTGTAACAGGTAATTTTGAAACCAACACCTATATCATTTCAAACCAAGGAAAATGCGTAATTGTTGACCCTGGTTTAGATTTTGAAAATACGGCAGCAAGGATTAAAGATGAATATGAGGTTGTTGCTATCCTGTTAACTCATGGACATATGGATCATATTGATGGTATAAGATACTTTGATGTTCCTATCTATATACATGAATTAGAAATATCATTTTTAGAGGATCCAAGTCTTTCTTTATATAGTATGTTTGGTATGAAGCTTCCTTTTTCAAAAGAAAAATTAAATTTAAAATTGGTGGAAGATGGAATGGAACTTGAGCTTATAGGCTATAAATTTAAAGTGATGCATACTCCTGGTCATACAAAAGGTAGTGTAGTATATAGCTATAAGGATAAGCTTTTAAGTGGGGATACACTCTTTCATATGAGTATGGGAAGAACTGATTTTCCTACAGGAGATTCCACAAAAATGAGAGGAAGTCTGAAAAGAATTATAGAAGAATTTCCAGATTCGACATCTGTCTATCCAGGACATGATGTAAAAACTACAATAGGTTTTGAAAGAAAGCATAATCCATATTTATATTAAGTAGGCATGCAACTTAGAATTGCGTGCTTTTTTCTATATTATGTGATAAACTAAAAACTGTAAGGAAAGGAGAGAACAACCATGATTGATTTTTATCTTGTTGGTCAAAAACTAACAAAATATCGTAAAGAGATGGGGCTAACCCAAGATGAGGTAGCAGAGAAATTATTTGTTACAAGGCAATTGGTTTCGAAGTGGGAAAAAGGGAATGGTGTTCCCTCCATTGATTGTCTTTTGGAATTGTGCAAGCTTTACCAAAAAAGTTTTGAAGATATTCTTTGCTTAAATGATGATAAAAAATGCTAGCTGTTTTATTAAAATTTAAGAAACAAGGAATATGGAATTGTGACTATCTTAATTCTTACAATAAATTTTCAAAGGAGATTTTAATATGATTTATCGAAAAATTCAAAATGGAACGGAAACAGAATTGAAACAGATATCTTTTGAGGAAGCATTTCCTTTAGCGGGAACAGGAGTTTTAGTTTTTGATTCTCAGATAGAGGAGATGAATTTCTATAAAGAAGTAGTAAAAAAATATCCACCAACGCCTAAGACTTCTAATGAACATAAAAAAAATGAACCAGATATTTCTGAACTGCTTCCTTTTTTAGATGATGAAGATCTTCATGAGATTGTTTTATCAATCCTAAATGATGAGGAGAATAGCAAATATGATAATTTAGATTTGGAGGAGCTTTTCCCATTTTTAAATGATGAGGATACAGAACTATTATTTATTAAGGGAATATCCTCACCTGATTCTAAAATAGATCCTGTAGATTTAGCTCCATTTGTTTCAGAAAAGGCATTAACAGCCTTTGTTGATGAATATTTGAAGGGAAATTATCAGGAAGTAGATATTGATGAGTTATATCCATTTATGAAGAGTTCGGATATAAAAAGATTGTTTCTTCATTTTTTAGAGAAAAAGAACAAAACTGAAGAATAATGGCGACTAGTAGAAGAGGTTTTATAACCTCTTTTATTTTGGAAAAAATTAACAAAAATTTATTTTTTAGCACTTTTTAGTTGACAGTGCCAAAGGCTTGTTATATAATAGTGTTGCACTAAATGAGATGGAGTGCAAAATTGAGGTGATGAGATGTTAAGCGATCGTCAAAAACTAATTTTAAAAGCAATTATTGAGGATTATGTTAGCAGCAATGAACCAATTGGTTCTAAGTCTTTAACTGAGAAACCTTATTTGGATTTTTCATCAGCAACTATCCGATATGATATGCAGGATTTAGAGGAAAAAGGCTACTTGGAAAAAACCCATACATCCTCTGGTAGAATTCCATCTGAAATGGGATATCGTTATTATGTAGATCATCTTATTATAAGAGATGAACAAGTTCTAGAATATTTTAAGTATTTAGATGAGATATTTGATAATAAACAGCTTGCAAAAGAAGATGCTTTAAAGAAAATTGCTGATTTTTTAAGTGAGCTTACAGGATATTATTCTATTGTCTTAGGGTCTAGTACAGATTTTGCTAAGATTATGAAAATGGAAATTGTCCCTTTATCAAATAAAGAAGCAGTTATGCTGATTGTTACGAATACAGGGCAAGTTCAATCTCAAAAAATCACAATTCCAGAAGGCTACAATCAAGATGATTTACTCAAGATTATTCAAATGTTCGATAATGCAATGTATGATCATTCTGTTTATGAAATTCGTGAGATTTTATCAAAAGAAGCATCCAAGCCTCGTATTAGGCAGATGGTTGATTTTAGAGATGATATTTTAAATTTCATGATTAAAGGATTTTCAAGATTCTTAAATACAGAAACCTATGATTCTGGTTTATCTCGATTATTTAATCAACCAGAATTTCAGGATTACCAGATAATGCAGAAAATTTTAAAAGCAATTGATGATGAGGCTATCACTGATTTTGCTCAAAATGCTGCGAATAATTTAAAGATTCACATTGGCAAGGAAAATACGAATGGTTTAGAGGATTGTTCAATTGTCACAATTCCATATTTTATAGATGATAATGAGTATGGTACGATTATTTTAGTTGGACCGACAAGAATGAATTATCGTGGAGTTGTACCTCTTTTAGAATATGTGGCTAAAAGTATGCCAAAATTATATAATAGGTAGGTAATGAAATTGGCTGAAGAAATAAAAGAAGAACTCAAAGAAGAAGTTAAGGAAACTGCAGAAGCTGAAGCTCCAACAGCTGAAGAAAATAAAGCAGAAGTAAAACAACCTAAAAAAGATAAAAAAGAAGTAAAACTAAAGGAGCAGATTACAAAGCTAGAGGAAGAATTGAAAAATCAGCATAATGAATATCTAAAGGTTTTTGCTGAAATGGAAAATACGAAGCGAAGACTAAAGGAAGAAGCAATCAAGGATCGTAAATATGCTTCTCAGAAGGTCATTGGTGAACTGATTAATCCCGTAGATATGTTATGCAAGATTGTAGGTTCTCCTGCCCCTTCACCAGAAATTGCAAATTATTTAATTGGATTTCAAATGATAACCAATCAAATGATGGATATTTTAAAGGCAGAAGGTCTAGCAGAAATTGAAGCTTTGCATAAAGAGTTTGATCCAAATCTTATGCAAGCTATGTCTACAGAAACAGTTGAGGGCATAGAAGATAATGTTGTCACAAAGGTTATGCAGACAGGATATATGTATAAGGATCGTATTTTAAGACCAGCAATGGTTGTAGTAAATAAAAAAGCAAATGAAGAAAATCAGGAGGAAAAGTAATTATGTCAAATAAGGTTATTGGTATTGATTTAGGTACTACAAATTCATGTGTAAGTGTAATGGAAGCAGGTGAAGCAAAGGTTATCACTAATGCAGAAGGTATTAGAACAACACCATCTGTTGTAGCTTTCAAGGGAGAAGAAATTCAAGTTGGTGATGTTGCAAAGCGTCAAGCAATTACAAACCCAAATACAGTTAGTTCAATTAAACGTCATATGGGAGAAACAAACTATCGTGTTGATGTAAATGGAAAGAAGTATACTCCACAGGAAATTTCAGCAATGATTCTTCAAAATTTAAAGAAGACAGCTGAAAGCTATCTTGGAGAAACAGTAGATAAGGCTGTTATTACTGTTCCAGCATATTTTAATGATGCTCAACGTCAAGCTACAAAGGATGCAGGTAAAATTGCAGGCTTAGAGGTTTTACGTATCATTAATGAGCCTACTGCTGCAGCTCTAGCTTATGGTATTGATAAGACAGATAAGGAACAAACAGTATTAGTATTTGACCTTGGTGGAGGTACATTCGACGTTTCCATTCTTTCCTTAGCTGATGGTACATTTGAGGTATTATCAACTGCTGGAGACAATGTCCTAGGTGGAGATGATTTTGATAAAGCTGTAATGGATTGGCTTGTTTCAGAATTCAAATCAGAATCTGGTGTTGATTTAAATCAAGATAAGATGGCATTACAACGTTTAAAGGATTCTGCAGAAAAAGCAAAGAAGGATTTATCAGGTGTAACTTCTGTAGAAATCAGCTTACCATTTATTTCAATGGGTGCTGCAGGACCTCTACATTTGAATAGAACACTTTCTAGAACTAAGTTTAATGAATTAACCTCTCATTTAGTTGAACGCTGCTTAGGACCAGTACGTCGTGCATTAAAGGATGCTAAGCTAACAGCAAAGGATTTAGACCAAGTATTATTAGTAGGTGGTTCTACTCGTATTCCAGCTGTTCAGGAATTAGTTAAGAAGGAATTAGGTAAGGAACCTAATAAATCTGTAAATCCAGATGAAGTAGTAGCAATGGGTGCTGCTATTCAGGGTGGTGTTTTAACTGGTGATGTTAAGGATGTATTATTACTAGATGTTACTCCACTTTCTTTAGGTATTGAAACACTTGGTGGCGTATTTACTAAATTAATTGAAAGAAATACAACTATTCCTTGCTCTAAGAGTCAAGTATTCTCAACTGCTGCAGATAATCAGCCAGCTGTAGATATTCATGTATTACAGGGTGAAAGACCAATGGCTGCAGATAACAAGACATTAGGACGCTTCCAATTGGGTGATATTCCAGCTGCACCACGTGGAGTTCCACAAATTGAAGTTAAATTTGATATTGATGCAAATGGTATTGTAAATGTTTCTGCAAAGAACTTAGGTACTGGTAAGGAACAAAAGATTACAATTCAAGGTGGTTCAGGTTTATCTGATGCTGAAATCGAAAGAATGGTTAAAGAGGCAGAAGAGAATGCTGAATCTGATAAGAAACGTAAGGAAGAAGCCGATTTAGTCAATGAGGCTAACCAATTAATTTTCCAAACAAAGAAAGCATTAAACGATTTACAAAACGTAGATCCAACTGAAAAGGAAAATGCTGAAAAGCTTTGTGAAGAATTACAAAAGGCATTAGATAAGAATAATATTGCTGATATTAAAGAAAAGAAGGAAGCACTTGAAAAAGTAGCTCAGGATATTGCTGTAAAGGCATATCAACAAACTCAAGCTCAACCAGATCAATCTCCAGAGGATGAACCATCTTCTAAGAAGGATAATACAGTTGATGCTGATTTCTCAGATGTTCAATAAAAATAATTTTATAAAAAGAAGGGACCACTAGGCCCCTTCCAAATTTATGAGGTGCGCCTATGGCAAAAAGAGATTACTATGAAGTGCTAGGACTATCTAAGGGAGCAAGTCAGGATGAAATCAAAAGAGCATATCGTCAGCTTGCTAAAAAATATCATCCAGATATAAATAAAGAACCTGGTGCAGAAGAAAAATTTAAAGAGATAAATGAAGCATACGATACACTTTCTGATGAGCAAAAGAAAGCTCGCTATGATCAATTTGGATTTGATGATCCAATGGGTGGTGCTGGTGGTTCAGGATTTGGTGGCTTTGGAGGCTCAGGCTTTGGAGGATTCAGTGGCTTTGAGGATATTTTCTCCTCATTCTTTGGTGGCGGAGGAAGAAGTCAGCATAATGGTCCACAACAAGGTAAAGATGTAGAAAAATCTATGACAATTACCTTTGAAGAAGCTGTTTATGGATGTAAGAAAAGAGTTCGTATTACAGTTGATGAGGAATGTACTGCTTGTGGTGGAACAGGTGCTTTTTCTAAGAACGATATTAAGACTTGTCCAAAATGTAAAGGTCAAGGTCGTGTATATATGAGACAACAAACCATTTTTGGTCAATCTACAGTTCAAACGACTTGTCCAGAATGTAATGGATCAGGTAAGGTTGTCACACATAAGTGTGATGTTTGTGGTGGTAAAGGAAGAAGTAGAAAGACTAAGGATGTAGATGTTACTATTCCAGCAGGAATTGATACAGGTATGACTTTACGTATGCCTGGTTGTGGAGAAGCTGGAATAAATGGTGGTTCACATGGTGATTTGTTTATCACATTTACAGTAACACCACACAAGAATTTTATCAGAGAAGGCTCAGATATTATCTTGAATGTGCCAATCAGCTTTACCCAAGCTGCTTTAGGAGATTCCATAGAAATTCCAACCATAGATTCTCCAGTTATGCTTAAAATTCCAGCTGGTACTCAAACAGAAACTCGTTTCCGTCTTCGTGGTAAAGGAACAAAGAATCCAAAATCTTCCTCCTCTTCTCGTGGAGATCAATATGTTATTGTACATGTTGAAACACCAACAAATCTTACTTCTGAAGAAAAAGAACTTCTTGAAAGACTTGGGAATGTAGAAAAAAAGGAGAAGAAATCTCCTTGGGAACGATTCAAAAATCTATTTCAATAAAAAATAAGGACTAAAATTGAATTTTAGTCCTTTTCTTTCTTGTAAAATCTTGATAATACTTCTTAAAATTGTTATAATTAAAACAATTTATGGAGGCATAGATTATGAAGGAATATGAAAAATTATTATTTGAAGACGCAAAAAGAAAAGCTACGTTAAAGGCAGTAGAAGAAGTTAATCTTGGTTTGTTTGAACAAAAACAAGAAGAACAATTTGATTTTACTTTATATACAAAAATGACTTATGGAAAGAAATATAAAGGACTATATGATTTATATCAAAACAATGAAACAAAGGAACTTGTTTATGTTTGTCCTTTAGTTGAGAATAATAAGGGAGATTATAATGAACGTAAGGATTTGGCTCCTTATGCCTATGATGTTCTTTATCTTGAATATTTGGATGAAGAGACATATGCTCAAGTGAAAAAAGCTGCAGTTCATGAGAAAAGCGGAATTATTGATGTAGTTTATTTTCTTGTCCTTGCTTGTTATTTTGTATATTTTGCATTTACTATAGCAGCTACAATATGTAATATCACTTTGGTATTTGGAGAACTATTATTAGTATGTAGTTCTTTATGGGGATGTCTTGCTGTATTTACTGGCCTGATGCCAATTCTAATGATTCAATATCGTAAGTATAAGGCGTTATAATATGCAAAAGTACTTTATTTCTTTAGAAGAGCTTCATTCTGGTGTTTTAGCTGGAGAGGTTGCTTATCAAATTAAAAATGTGCTTAGAGGGAAAGTGAAGGATCAGTTTTTATTAGGAGTAGAACCACAGACCTTCTTGGCAGAAATTATAGAGGTTATGAATAAAGAAATAAAATTTAGAGTTGTTAAGGAAGTGACTGGCAATTTTGAATTGCCAGTTTTTGTTTCTTTGTTTCAAGGCTATCCAAAGGGCGATAAGCTTGAATCTATCATCAAGTATGGTACGCAACTTGGAATTTCTGAAATTCATCCAATTCTTATGAATCGGTCTATTGTAAAGATAGACCAAAATAGAAAGGATTCTAAATTAGAACGCTTTAATAAGATTGCAAAGGAAGCTGCAGAACAGTCTTTTAGGAATATTGTTCCTAGTGTTCAAGGTATTCAAAAACTGAAGGATGTTGACTTTTCAGGGTACTCCATTAAAATTCTTTGTTATGAAGAAACGGCAAAGAATGGAGAAACTTCTGCCTTTAAAAAAGCAATCACTGCAGCAAAATCAACAGATAGGATTGCTGTGGTAGTAGGACCAGAGGGCGGAATTGCACCTGAAGAGGTCGAATATTTAAAGTCCTTAGGGTTTATTTGTGTGGGATTAGGTCCACGTATTTTGAGAACAGAAACAGTAATCTATTATATACTTTCTGCAATGAGCTATGAATGGGAATTATCAAAATGAAAAAAATAGGATTTATTACACTCGGATGTAAAGTGAATATTTATGAATCAAATGCTTTAAAGAATAAATTGATTGAAAAGGGATATCTTGTAGGAGAACCTACAGAGGATTGTGATGCATTTATTATCAATACCTGTTCTGTTACCAATATGGCTGATGCAAAAAGCAGAAGAATGATTCATCGTCTAGCAAAGCTAAATCCAGAAGCTGTTTTATGTGTTATGGGGTGCTATAGTCAAACCAATCCAGAGGCAGTATCCTTAGACGGAGTAGACATTTTAATTGGAAATGGAAATAAACTTGATATACTTCCTATGCTAGAGGATAAATTATTGGATCACTCTATCCAAAAACAAATCAAGATATTAGATATATTGAATCATAAGGACTATGAGCCTTTAGAGGTTACAACCTATGACCACACTCGTGCATTTGTAAAAATTGAGGATGGGTGTGAAAACTTTTGCACATATTGTATTATTCCTTATGCTAGAGGACCAGTTCGTTCAAAGCCTGCAGATGAAGTCATTGAGGAATTAAAACGCATTTCAAGAGAAGGCTATTTAGAGGTAGTTTTGGCTGGTATCCATACAGGAAGATATAATGATAATGGCACAAACTTGTCAGGCTTAATCGAAAGAATTCTAAAGGAAGTTCCACAAATAGAACGCTTAAGACTTTCTTCTATAGAAATTAATGAAATAGATGACCATTTTTTAGAATTGATGCAATCAAGTAAAGTGCTCGCAGACCATCTTCATTTACCCTTACAGGCTGGAAGTGATCAGGTATTAGAAAAGATGGAGCGAAAATATGACACTGCATTTTTTATGGAAAAGATTAATAAGATCAGAAAAGTCCGACCTAATATGTCTATAACTACTGATGTGATTACAGGGTTTCCATATGAGACTGAAGAAGCATTTCAAGAAACAGTTGATTTTATTCAGAAAGTGAATTTCAGTAAACTGCATGTTTTTCCTTATTCTATGAGACAAAAGACAAAGGCATGTGAGTTTCCTCAAATTCCAGATAAAATCAAAAAGGAAAGAACAAGTGTACTATTAGACCTATCTAAAAAATTAGAGGCTAGTTATGCTAAAGGATGTGTAGGCTCTATTGTTGAAGTTATTGTAGAACAGATTGTTGATGAGAAATGGATGACAGGACATTCTAGCAATTATCTTCAGGTTTATCTGGCTAAAGACGAAGCATATTTAAAGAAGAATGTAAGAGTTCTAGTAGAAAG
>CAMWSQ010000058.1 GCA_947177025.1 uncultured Mollicutes bacterium
CCATATCCGTATGTAGGCATTGAATAGTACATTGATATTCACCTCCTACATTAAAATATGAAAGTTATAAAAAAAGTGTTTGGGAATTTTGCCTATTTATTATCGTCATCTGCAGTTAATCCTAAAAAGCCTTCAATTCTACGCAAGCGATTATTTAAGTTTCGTATCTTCCGATTTAGGTCTTCAAGCTCATAATAGATTCGGTTTAACTGCATATTTTCATAATATTCGTAATTTTGTTGATTATTTTTGTTTTTAAACATATTTTATCACCTACTCCATTTTATGAATGAGAATTTAAATTTATGAAAATACTAAAATAAAGGTGATGGGGATGAAGGATAAAACATTATTACAGGCATTAATACTAGGAGTAGGACAGGTTGCTGCAAAAGTACTATCTTTGGTCTTTTTATTCCGTTTTGCAAATGATTTAGGAAAGGATGCAATGTCCTTATATGCCTTTGCCTATGTCCCATTTTCTTTATTTGCTGATTTAGCGTGTTTTGGTTTAATTCCTGGAACTTCAAAACTTGTCTCAAAGCTTATAGGCCAAAATGATGAAGCTCAAGTAAATTATTTATTAAGAAAAGGAACATTGTATTGTATATTAGCAGGAATATTCTTTTTTCTATTTATGCTTTTTTTTAGTAGACAAATCCTATCAATGTCCCTATTTGATGGTTTTGATGAAGCTGAGTTTGAAGTGGTAAGAAGAAATTTATTGATGGCATCCTTATCTTTATTTGTATTACCCTTAATCTATTTTTTTAAAGGCTTTTTACAAGGGCATTTTATTATGTATCCTTCTTGTATCTCCATTGTTTTAGAAAATGTTGTGAAGCTTTTATTATATATTGTTATAGCGAAATTTATTCATGACTCTAATCTTGTTACAACAGTTTTTATCATTTATCTAGCGGGCTATATACTTAGCTTTTTATTACTGCTTTATTTTGTGTTTCCATACTATCGTAAGAAGCATGAGAAATTTCATTCCATATCTACTTTGTTAAAAACTTGTATCCCCTTTGGAATAGCAACAATGTTTTTTACAATTTATCAATTCATCGATTCTGTAAGCTTGCCTATATTACTTCCTGTAGAAGGATATTATACTGCATATATGTTTGAAACCATTCGCTTAATTTTTTTCCCGATTGTTATAGCTCAAGCCTTAGGTGGAGTATTAAATCCAAAAATCAATTATATGTTTCAGGAGGATAGAATAGAAGAGGCTAAGCATATTGCTGAACGGTGTTCTAGTTTGATTATCTATATTCTAATTCCTTTTATGATTCTAATTCGTTATTTTTCTAATGATATATATAATTTATTTTATAAACAAGAAAATGGTGCAACTATTTTATATCATATTTCTATATTGATTATCTTTTTTGGTTTGCACAAAGTTTTGATTGGAATTTCTTTAGGTCTTCCTAAGGCTCATTACATCATTATCGCAACCATCCTAAGTGCCATTGCTAAATATATATTAAACTATGTCTTGGTTCCAAAATTTGGATATTTGGGCGCAATCTACGCAACTATCCTTGCTGTAAGTATTTGTATCTTAGCTGCCTATTATGTACTTCATCGAGAAGGAATTTGTCTATTTTTAAAGAATATAAAAGATATTTTATTGGCTGGCATATGTACTTTAGGAAGTGGATTTTTGGTTGTTTTATTTCGTGTTTGCTTTCTTTTAAACAGATATCCTGCATATTATAGTGTAGTATTATATTCTATAATGCTTATGGGAGTTTATTACATTTCTCTAAATTTATTTAAACAAACCTACAAACTTTGCATAAAATAAAGTAGGGTGTTGACTATGAGTGCGAAGCTTGATGAATTTAAAGAGTTTGTGAAAAAGCATCCTTTATTAAAAGGAATGGTACAAAATAAACAAAAAACATGGCAAGAATTATATGAGGATTATTGTATTCTAGGAGAATCTGCTTTTCCTGAAGAGGAAAAAAAAGAAGAACCAAAAGAGGAAACTAAAAAAGAAACAAAAAGTTCTTCCTCAACAGAGGATTTAATTAAAACAGTTGTTGGATATGTAAAAAAAATTGATCCTGATCAGGTGACTAAAACTGTTACCAGCATCCAAAAGGTGTTAGAGCTATTTGGTGGTATTGGTGGCGCAGCTGCAGGTTCTGCCTTAGCTAAGAAATCTACTGGTGACCCTTTGTTTGATAAAAGATTTGATGAGTGGTATTAATGGATTATATGAGTTATCTTTACCAGCATTTGGATTTATTGATGTACTTGCGATATCATCCGAAATGGTATAAAATATTATATTATGAGCCCAAGTATTTTAAGGAGTTCTTAAAAGAGGCTCAAACGAATTTAAAAATTAGACCAACGGATAAACTGGAATCCTTTAAAAATCATTTCAATTTATTATATTCCTTGTCTAGTTTAATATCATAGGAGAATATTATGGAAGATATCTTAGAGTTGGCAGATCAATATGCAAATAAAATCATAGAAAGTTCAGAGTTTAAAAGACTTTTAGAATTGAAAAAACAAATCCAAGAAAAATGTAGTCAAAAGGTCATTGCCTTTAAGACAGCAGAAGCTAAGTATATTGAAGCTAAGCAATATGGGAATTACCATCCAGATTTAAAAAAATATCAATTGAATTTTATGGAAACTAAAAAAATCCTTTATTCTGACCCTTTGGTTTCTCAATATAAGGAATTAGAACAAAAAATTCAAAACAAACTCAATATAGATATCAACGAACTAAAAAAATGTATCTCTAATAAGTTTAAATTAGATTTATAAAAAAATAAGGTGTCAAGAAAAAATACTTGACACCTGTTTTATTTATGATATAATTCTATATAGAATATAAATTAAGAAGGAGTGTTTTTATCATGGTAAAGATTAGATTACAAAGATTTGGTGCACATAAGGCCCCAAGATATCGTATTGTAGCAGCTGATTCAAGAGCACCTCGTGATGGTAAGTTTTTAGAAATTTTAGGAACTTATAATCCGTGTACAGATCCTGCAACAGTAACATTGGATATGGAAAAGGTTAATAAATGGATTAATCATGGAGCACAGCCAACAGTAACTGTTAAGAACATTATAGAAGCAAACAAAGACAAGTCTAACTAAGAGGTGAGACTATGATCAAGTTTGAAGAGTTAATCAAAAGTGTAATTCTTCCTTTAGTAGCTTATCCTGAAGATGTTGAAATCATTCGACAGAATGATGATGAAGATAATCTAGAATTCCAAGTAAAGGTAAATGCAATGGATTTTGGTAGAGTAATCGGCAAGGATGGTTATGTTGCAAAAGCCATTCGTACAATACTTTATGCAGGAGCTTCAAAAGAAGGAAAAAGAATTCATTTAGATATTAATAGTAAGTAAAAAAAGGATAACCAGCAATGGTTATTTTCTTTTTGAAAAAATTTTTATGAATTTTATTGAATTTATTATAATTTTGGTATATAATAATATCAGAAGGAGGAAAAAATATGTTAGAATTCTTTGAATATGATGATGCAAATGGTTTTGCAAGTATATATGATAGTCATATCACTTTAAATAAAACACTTCTAAAGTATTTCAAAGATGCATATCGTGTTAGAGTAGCAGTAGAAAAGGAAACAAGCTTAGTACATATTTATGTAGTGAATAAGGACTATGCCCTAAGTGGTGAGTTGAAGGAATCTTCGCTATTGCCAGTATCTATTTCCAAGACGTATGCAAGGATTTGTTCTAGACCGCTAATTGAATACTTATCAAATATCTTTGGTTTTAGTATAGCAAAAAAAGAGTTTAAAAGATTTAAAGCGTATTATGACGACATAAAACAGGTTATAATAATAGATATGAAAGGAGAGGTTTCATAATGGAATATATGGTATGGGTATGGTTAGGGGTATTCATCACAACCTTAATCATTGAATCTATCACACAGGATTTAATTGCAGTATGGTTTTCGTTAGGTTCTATTATTGCATTGATTCTATCAGCAATTCCCCAAATTCAATGGTACATAGAGATTGTTGTGTTTGCTGTAGTATCTGGGTTATCCTTGGGACTTACTAGACCTTTTGCGAAAAAGCTTTTATTCAATGCCACAAGATATACGAATGTAGATGAATTCGTAGGAAAACGAGTAAAGGTTATTTCTGACATTTCTAAGTATGAAAATGGTGAGGTTAAAATTTATGATATCATCTATCATGCTAGCCTTATGGAAGAAGAAACAGAAACTATAAAAAAAGATGAAATTGTTGAAATTGTCACATTAAAGGGCAACAAAGTTGTTGTAAGAAAAATAAATGAAGTAGAAAGGAAAGATGAAGAATGAATTCAGGAATTATAGTTGCTATTGTTTTAAGTATTGTTTTAGTTGTATTAATTATTTTGTTAATTACAAGAATAAAGATTGTTAGACAAACACAAAAATTAATTGTGGAGCGTTTAGGTGCATACCATGCTACATGGTCAGTAGGTTTTCATTTCTTGATTCCATTTATTGACCGTATAGCTCAGGTTGTATCAATGAAGGAACAAGTAAGTGATTTTGATCCTCAACCTGTTATTACAAAGGATAATGTTACAATGCAAATTGATACAGTTGTATTTTTCCAAATCACAGATCCAAAATTATATTCTTATGGTGTGGAAAATCCAATTGCAGCATTAGAGAATTTATCCTCAACTACATTACGTAACATTATAGGTGAATTAGATTTGGATGAAACATTAACCTCTCGTGATATCATCAATACAAAGATGCGTTCTATCTTAGATGAAGCTACAGACCCATGGGGAATTAAAGTCAATCGTGTTGAGGTAAAAAATATCTTACCTCCAAAGGACATTCGTGATGCCATGGAACGTCAGATGCGTGCTGAGCGTGAACGTCGTGAAAAAATCTTACTTGCTGAAGGTGAAAAGAGAAGTAAAATTCTTCAAGCTGAAGGTGAAAAGGAATCTCAAATCTTACGTGCGGATGCTGAAAAGGAAGCTACAATTAAGAAAGCAGAAGCTGAAGCAGCATCTATATTAAAGGTTAAGACAGCAGAGGCAGAGGGTGAAAGACTTACTCGTCAAGCTCAAGCAGATGGTTATAAAATGCTAGTAGAGGCAGGAGTAACTAAAGAAGTTTTAGCTATTAAATCCTTTGAATCTTTAGAAAAGGTTGCAGATGGTCAATCTACAAAAATCATTATTCCATCTGAAATGCAAAATCTAGCAGCAACAATTGCTGGTGTTGCAGAAACAGTTAAAGAAAAGAAATAAACCCCTTAAAATACCAAGTTATGCTTGGTATTTTTCTTTTTATGAGTAAATTGTGTATGAGAAACATTTATGATATAATTTTAAATGAGGTGAGAATATGTCTTATCGAAAAAAACTATTCAAATTTAGAAAACCATATAAGCTTGAAAAATCAAATCAATTATTTTTTAAAGCAATGAAGGAAAATTTAGAATATCAATATAAGCATTGTGAAGAATATCGAAGAATTTTAGATTCTAAGGGATTTACACCTAAGGATTTTAAAAGCTATGAGGATATCGCTAAAATTCCTTTCATACCTACACTTTATTTTAAGCATCATGAGCTTATTTCTATGAATAAAAAGCGAATGATTATTAAAGCAACTTCTAGTGGGACGAGTGGCAAAAAGTCTTTAATTGGATTTAACTTGAAAAGTCTTCTTAGAGGATTGAGTATGGTTATCCGTGTAGGTAGATATCATCATTTATGGAGTTTAAAGCCTGTTCATTATGTAATATTTGGATATGAGCCAAGCCGTAAGAATAAAATGGCTATTTCAAAAACAGCTTTTGGCTTCACTTTTTTTGCACCAGCATTGAGTCGTACCTATGCTTTACGTTATAAAAAGAATGGCTACGAGCTAGATATGGAAAATTTGAAACAGAAGCTTTTAAAATATGCAAAGGCTAAATGTCCTGTAAGAACGATAGGTTTTCCAGCATACACTTATTTTTTGTTAAAGCAGATGAAAGAGGAAGGGATTCATATTAAGCTTCCTAAGGGATCTCTTATTACCTTGGGTGGTGGTTGGAAGCAATTTTATGCTGAAAAGATAGAGAAGGAAGATTTCTATAAATTAGTTTACGATGTATTAGGAGTTGATGATAAGCATGTTATTGAATTCTTTGGGGCTGTAGAGCATCCTATTTTATATACAGATTGTAGATATCATCACTTCCATGTTCCTGCCTATGGTAGAGTTATTATTCGTGATGTGAAAACATTAGAACCTGTTCCTAATGGTCAGGTTGGGTTAATTAACCTATTAACTCCTATGGTAGATAGCGTACCTATTTTAAGCATTATGACAGATGATTTGGGTATTCTTCACGATGAGCCTTGTCCTTGTGGAGAACCTTCTCCTTATTTGGAAATCATTGGCCGTGTAGGAATTAAAGATATTGTTACCTGTGCTGCAGGGGCAGAAGAATTATTAAAGGGGAAGTGATTGAAGTGATTTTATTTCATGGAGAAATTTTAGAAAATAAAGAACAAGATAGAATTTTAAAGCTTTTATATGAGGACTGTCTTACAACTCTCAATCAAAAACCTAAGCTTACCATAAAACAAGTCATTCATGCCTGTGATGCAGTTTATCAAAAGGCAATTTCGGGGGAATATGATGAAATTGCTATACCATTACTCAAAATGGCAGATATTTCCTATGAACGCTTTTTATCTATGGCAAAGTTGTTTTCTAAGGAAGGCTTAGAATATAAATGTAAGATAGAATTAGGACAGGATTATGAAAATCCAGTGGCGCTTTTGAATGGAACGAAAAGATATCGCTATCCTTTAGGAATACTATTCCATATTGCTGCAGGAAATGTAGATGGTCTTCCAGCCTATAGCGTTGTTGAGGGGTTACTTGCAGGAAACATAAATATTCTTAAATTACCTACAGGAGATAGTGGACTTTCTATTCGTCTTTTAAAGGAATTAATTGATGTTGAACCAGCCATTAAAGACTATGTCTATGTTTTTGATGTACCTTCAACAGAGATAAATACTTTACAAATTTTTGCTGATATTTCAGATGGTGTAGTTGTTTGGGGCGGAGATGTTGCTGTAGAAGCAGCCAAGAAGATGACAGGGATTACAACAAAGCTTATTTCATGGGGACATAAACTCTCCTTTGCCTATGCAACACAGTCTGCAACTGATGAACAGCTTTATGAGCTTGCAATGCACATTTGTGCAACCAATCAGGTTTTATGCTCCTCTTGTCAGGGAATATTTTTTGATACAGATAGTTTAGAAGAATTGGATCATTTTGCAAAACGATTCCTTGAAATTTTTAAGAAGGCAAATGCAAATTCTCATACTCTTGATATAGGTATGTGTGGAAAAAATACAATTCGCATTTATAACGAACAATTAGAGAATCCAAAGAAAAAAATATATACTGCTGATGGAGTTAGTGTGTTTGTTGAGGAGGATAGCGAACTAGCCTTATCTATGCTTTTTAGAAATGTGTGGATAAAGCGCCTAAAAAAGGAAGATATTATTTCTAATCTAAAACAGCATAAGAATCATCTACAAACCTGTGGGTTATTATGCAACAAAGAAGAAAAAGAATATTTATCTCATTTGTTAGCTTCCGCAGGAGTAGTAAGAATTACAAATGGTGATATGGATAGAATGTTTGCAGGAGAAGCACACGATGGTGTCTATCCTTTACAAGAATACAGTAGAATCGTTGAGGTAGATTAAAATGAAAGTTGCATTGGCATCTGTCGAATTTATAAACAATGATATTCTCTTTAATTTATCTCAAATTGAGAAATATTTAAAAGAAGCTTCAAGCCAGAATTGTGATGCAATCTGTTTTGGAGAAGCTTTTTTACAAGGCTTTGATAGTCTAAATTTTAGTTATGAGCATGATATTAGAATTGCCATTAGTCAAGAATCAGAAACTATGGAGATTTTAAAAAACCTTACAAAAAAATATAGCACCGATATAATGATTGGATATATAGAAAAAGATAGTGAAGAAATCTATTCAAGCTATGCTATTATTTCTTTAGGGAAAATCATTTATAATTACCGCAGAATTTCTAAAGGTTGGAAAGAATATTGGAAAACAAGTGAGAATTATAAAGAAGGATTAGATACTAATGGTTTTATTTATAAAGGAAAGCATCTAAAAATTGCTTTATGTGGTGATTTATGGGAAGAGGATTATAAGCGGTTTGGGGATTGTGACATTTTAGTATGGCCTGTTTATTGCAACTATACAAAGGAAGAATGGGAAGTAGGCACCTTAGAAGAATATATGGAACGAGCAAGGGAAGTTACTTCTAATGTACTTTTTATTAATTCACACTCCAAAAATCCTTTAAGTTTAGGTGGTACATATTATTTTTGTAATGGAAGAATAAAATCTAAACTTGATATGGGAATTGAAGGAATACTTTATATAGATATTTGAATGAAATAAGGATGGATAGAAATTATGCCATATAAACACTACTATAAATACTCTGATGAGTTTAAAATTCAAGATATTATTGAACATTATGATGAGGAGTATATTCTATTCGTACATGGAGGAACTTTTTTTCAAGAAAATCCAAGAAAAAGCTATTATGAGATTTTGTTGATAAATCATTTTCAAGGAAAACTTTTTAAGGAAGAAATAGTAGAGAATAAATTGACACCCAATAGCATAATGTTAATAGGATTATTTAAGGTTTTAAATGAATTACCAAAAGGAAGTTCAGTAAAAATTATTATAGGAACTGCATTAGGATTTGAGAAAGCTATTAATAGACATAACGGCGTAAATTATGACTATATTTTGTCTGTTTTAAATATGATTGAGCATAAAGAATTAATCGCCACTATATATTCATTGCCTGATCAAACGAATGAAGTGGTGAATATTATTAATAATCCTAGTGAATATTCTATCAAGTTAAATATATAAAAAAAACAATGCGATTATCGCATTGTTTTTTATATCAAACTATTTAAGAATGATGCATTTTACATATGGCGCACCCTAGAGGATTCGAACCCCTAACCTTTTGATCCGTAGTCAAACGATCTATCCAATTGA
>CAMWSQ010000059.1 GCA_947177025.1 uncultured Mollicutes bacterium
TAATGAAGGAGATTAGTTATGTCATATTATAAGCCATGTGTAGAATTAAATCGATGTTTAGAGTTAGATAATAAATATTGGGAAAAAGATAGTAAGAAATGGTTTGAAGGATATTTAGCTTTAGCAGAAGAAACTAGCTATGCCTTAGCTGAGTGTCAGGTTGGATTTTCTTATTTAGAGGGAATAGGTGCAGAAAAGAACGTGGAAAAAGCATTATACTGGACAACACGTTCAGCCGAGCATGGAGATAGAGATGGGCAATGCAATTTAGCTTGGATTTATGAGGAAGGCTTATGTGGAGAAATAAATGTAGAAAAAGCGAAATATTGGTATAAAAAGGCAGCTCTACAAAATCATGATTTAGCTATCGAAAAGTGTAAGGAATATAAGATTGAATTATAAAATTGAAGAATATTTCATGAAACAAGAATTTAAGGATAGGAAAGTAGGTGATGTATATGATAATAAACACAGGACAGAGAACGGATATTCCAGCATTTTATTCTAAATGGTTTATGAACCGAATAAGAGAAGGATATGTATATGTTAGAAATCCGTATTATCCAAATTTAGTAACAAAGTTTTTATTAAATCCTAATGTGGTAGATGTTATCGGATTTTGCACCAAAAATCCTAGACCTATGTTTCCTTATTTAGATGAATTGAAAAAGTTTGGTCAGTTCTGGTATGTTTCAATTACTGGCTTTGAAAAGGATTTAGAACCGAATGTTCCTTCCATTCAGCAGGCAATTGAGGATTTCAAATATTTATCAAACAAGGTGGGTAAGCATGCCGTTGGCTGGAGATATACACCAATTATCATCAATGAAAAGTATACAATAGAAAGACATATAAAGACATTTCATTATATTGCTGAACAATTAGAGGGATATACGACTTTAGCAGTATTTGGATTTGTAGATTTGTATGACAAATTAAAAAGAAATCACCCTGAATTAAAGGATTGTTCCGATGAAGAAAAAATCCTTCTTGCAAAGGAGTTTTCTAAAATTGCCAAAGAACATCATTTCGAATTGAGATTATGCTCTAAAGAAAAATGGTTAAAGGAATATGGTATAGATGTAAATGGCTGTATGAGAATTGAGGACTATGAAAGAGGGATACAATCTAAGCTTCATATCAAACAGAAGATGCAAGCCAGAAAAGGATATTGTGCTTGTTATCTATCCAATGATATTGGGGTATATAATACTTGTATGCATTTATGCACCTATTGTTATGCAAATGGGAATAAAGAGACAATTCTAAAAAATAATAAAAGACATGATGTGAATTCGCCATTTTTAATTGGTCATTTAGAACCAAACGACAAAGTAAAGGAAGCAAAACAAGAGTCCTATAAAGTAAATAATTTATTTGATTTTTAGAACAAATAGAATAAAACTCATAAATGGAAGAGACTATGTATTCTCTTCCTTTTTTATACAAGTAAATCAAAGTATGTAAAACTATTCAATACCGATTGACTTGTTGTCGAAAATAATGATAAAATAAGAATGTAGATTTTAAATGATTTCAGAAAGGATTGCATTTATATGGGAACCAAAGATAACAAGATTACACATACAATTCTAATTGCTGATGATTCTGAAATGAATCGTTCTTTGCTAGCAGATATGCTTGGAAGTGAATACAATATTCTTGAAGCTGAGGATGGAATGCAAGCCCTTGGATATTTACAAAATGATGGAGTTAAGATAGACTTAGTACTTTTAGATATTGTCATGCCAAATATGGATGGTTTTGAAGTGTTAGCTTATATGAACCGCAATGATTGGATAAAGGATATTCCAGTTATTGTTATCTCCTCAGAAACCTCTCCATCCTGTATGGAGCGTGCTTATGAGCTTGGGGTAACAGACTTTATCAATCGCCCCTTTGATGTTTGGATTGTAAGACGTAGAGTTATGAATACTTTAATGCTTGCTAGCAAGCAGAAGATGCTTGTAGGTATGGTTACGGATCAAATATTTAAGCGTGAAAAAATGAGTAATCTAATGATTACAATTCTAAGCCATATTGTTGAGTTTAGAAATGGGGAAAGCGGTATGCATGTCCTACATATTCGAACCATTGCAGATATATTATTAAAAAATCTTGTAATTAAAACAAATCAATATGGTTTAACGCAAACTGATATTTCTTTGATTAGTACAGCTTCTGCCTTACACGACATTGGTAAAATTGGTATTCCTGATGAGATATTAAACAAGCCAGGAAGGTTTACACCAGAAGAGTATAAAATTATGCAAAAGCACTCTGAGCTTGGAGCAGCAATGCTAGATGACTTAGATTTTCTTCAGGATGAAAAGTTGGTTAAATATGCAAGACAAATTTGTCGCTGGCATCATGAACGCTATGACGGCAAAGGATATCCAGATGGTTTAAAAGGAGAAGAGATTCCTATTTCTGCTCAAGTTGTTGCGCTTGCGGATGTGTATGATGCTCTTACAAGCCCAAGAGTATATAAGGCAGCAATTCCTCATCAAAAGGCAATAGAAATGATTTTGAATGGAGAATGTGGAGCATTTAATCCTTTATTATTAGAATGCTTAGTAGAAGTTCAAGATATATTAGAAAAAGAGTTGAAAATCAATTCCTTTAGTAGAGATACATATGAAAAAATGGATCATATTAAGGCTGAAATCTTACAGGATGATGAATTATCAACTTCTGCAAGAACATTGACACTTTTAGAAAATGAAAGATTGAAAACACGCTTCTTTGCTGAACTTTCCAAGGAGGTTCAATTTGAATATGTTTTAGAATCCTCTCTTTTAATGATATATGATTTTGGAGAAAAAAAATTAGGACTCAATGAACTGATTGTAAATCCTTTAAAGGATAAAGAAGTTTTAAAAGTGTTTGGTGAAGAAAAACTAAAAGAGTTTGTAAAGCTTGTAGAAAATACAACTCCAACGGATTATGCTTTTAGTATGGAGACAGTAATCCCATTAGATGGAACATCTCACTGGGTGCGTATTTCTGGGCGTTCGTTATTTCAAGGGGAACCAGCTGTACGTACAGGCGTAATTGGTAAAATTATTGATATAAATAGTGAACATAAGGCCTTAAAGGAATTACAGCATAAGGCAACACATGATATGCTTACACTTTTATATAATGCTGGAACTGCAAAGGAAAAAGTCACAGAGGCATTACAATCTGATAGAGATTATGTAATGCTAATCATTGATTTGGATTACTTAAAAGCAATTAATGATACTTATGGTCATCACTTTGGAAATCTTGTTTTAAAGCATATTGCAACAAAACTGAAAACTATATTAAGAAAAAGTGATATCATTGCACGCTTTGGTGGAGATGAGTTCTTAGTCTTTTTTGAAGAGCATCGGACACAGGATGCAACTATAAAGCGTATTTTTGATTCTTTAACTGAACCATATAATAATTTACAGATATCTGTAAGCATTGGTGTTGCTAGAACCATCGATTGTGGAAAAGAATATGATGCTTTATTTAATGGCGCGGACAGAGCTTTATATATTGCTAAGAATGCAGGAAAGCATTGTATCCGTTATTATGATTCCACTCTATCGGAAAATGAATCAGCAGCAGTAACTCAAATAGATGCACCTGTAGGTGAAGAATCTTCTTCCTTTATCTATTTACATTCAAAAGAGGAATTAAAAGATCTTTTGAAAAGTTTACATCAAGTCTATGAACGCATTCGGATTTTCAATATTGAAACTTCCCAAAAATATGTAATAGATAAAAATGGAAAATTAAAGAAAATCGATGCAGAAGAAGCTTATATTAATGCTGGAAGAATTGGGGCCTATGAGCGTGCTTTAATGACACGTGGTCGAGCACATGAGATTGCATATCAAGGAAATAATTTATACTATATCACAGCTATGTATATGGAATGCGAGGATACAGCCTATGTTCTAGAAATTATTGTTCCTTTAAAGGATGATAATTTAATGAATAGCATTTATAATAAAACTGACATTATTGCTAAAATTGACAGTGTAGGTAAAAGGAAATATATCGACCCATCTTTAAATATCTATAACAGACTTTTCTTTGAAGAACAATTGACAGGATCAACAAATTTCTATTCTCTTGCTACAATATGGATAGAAGATAATTCCGAAAAGAATATGCCAATTGTAGTTGAATGTATACGCAATCATATTCGTTCAACAGATAGTATTGTTCTGATGGAAGAAAATATGCTTTTAATTCTTTTAGAAAAGGTGGATGTAGATCATTTTAAAGCAAGCCTAAAGAACATCTTATCCTCTCTTTCTAAATTGAATATAAGTAGCTATGCAAGTGCTTGCCACACGTTAGGAAGAATTGAAGAATTGGTAGATATGGCGAAGAATAATTTAGCAAATGCTAAAAATGAAAAACATCGATTTGTTTTGCTTGATGTAAAAAATTAAAATATAAGGAGAAGGAAAAATGCAGATTAAAGAATTTTATAAAAGTATAGGTGTGAATCCTGAAAATGTTTATCACAGATTTGGGGATAATGAAATGCTACTTGAAAAATTTTTAAGGAAATTTTTAGCTGATACAACTTTTAACCAATTAACAGAAGCAATTGAAAAAAATGAATTGGAAGCTATTTTCCGTACGGCACATACTCTTAAGGGATTGTGTGGAAACTTTGATTTTTTAGAATTATTTGAATATTCTTCTAAAATTGTTGAATGCTATCGAGCAGGACAGTATGATTCTATTCCATCTTGGTATGAAAAGCTTAAAGTATGCTATGAAAGCACAGTGGCTCAATTAAATACATATTTAAATGAATAAAAACTAAAAAACAACCAGTAGTTGATTATTTTTCAACCAATACGTTAGTAAAACAACTGCTGGTCTGTTTTTTTTAAGAAAATTTCTTCTATAATAAATGGTATAAGGAGGAAGAAAAAATGAATGAAACATTTGGACAAAGATTTCAAAGATTGAGAAAAAAACACAATTTAACACAGGAGGATGTAGCAGATAAGGTTGGGATTAGTTCTCAGGCTGTATCGAAATGGGAGAATGATTTATCTGCACCAGATATTTCTATTCTACCTGATTTAGCTGATTTATTTCATATCAGTTTAGATGAGTTATTAGGTAGAGAAGTGACCAAAACAGAGGTTCTTAAGCAAGATCAAAGAAAGAGCATTGATGAAATGCTATTCAAGGTAAGCTTTGATTCTTCAGAAGGAGATAGTGCTAGAATAAAGATTCCAGTTTCCATTATAAAAATCTGCTTGGAAAGTGGTGTTGCATTACCTACAATCAATGGAAAAGATTTAAATCAAATTGATTTTGAAAAAATCTTTGCTTTAGTAGAACAAGGTGTAATTGGAGAACTTATCTCTTTTGATTCTTCAGATGGAGATAAAGTTAGAATCGTAGTGGAATAAAATGACAATCAAAATTAAAAAACGTCCCTATAGGTTATATCTTTGGATTCCGACAGTGTGTCTACGTTCCAAATGGATTTGTAAAAAAATCCTTGAACATAATTATAAAGATACGTTAAGTGGATTGGAAAAGGAAAGAGTCCTTGCTGCATTGCCAAAACTATGTAAAACCTTAAAAAAATTTATTAAGGAAATAGGACATTTTGATTTGGTTGAGGTAAAAACATCTAGTGGAGTGAAAGTTCATATTCGCGTTTGACTTAAAGCCCTTCAATGAGATGACATTGAGGGCTTTTTCATTGCAATTTTTATATAAAATGCTATAATGAAATAAATAGCATAAGGAGGAATATTTATGAAAAATGCAGAAAAAACAATAGGAAATATGATAGATAAACAAAAAATATGTTTTATAAGCTCCATTGATAAGGATGGATATCCTAACACAAAGGCTATGCTTCAACCCAGAAAACGGGAAGGAATCAAAGTGATTTATTTTTCTACAAATACCTCCTCAATGAAAGTTCAATCCTTTAAACACAATCCAAAGGCCTGTGTTTATTTTTGTGATAAAAGATTTTATAGAGGAGCTATGCTAAAGGGAACTATAGAGGTACTAGAGGATCAAGCCTCTAAAGAAATGATTTGGAAACGAGGAGATACAATGTACTATAAAGAAGGAGTAACAGATCCTGACTATTGTGTCTTGAAATTTACGGCAATCTCTGCGAGATGGTATAGTATGTTCAAATCTGTAAATATTGAAATAGAGTAGGTAATTTTATGGCAACAACAAAAGATTTTCAAGAATACGTATTAGAACAATTTGCTGATTTAGAAGGAATTGTTTGTCGACCAATGATGGGAGAATATCTTTTATATTATAATTCAATTTTATTTGGTGGCATTTATGATAATCGAGTTTTAGTTAAAATAGTAGAAAGTAATTTTCATTTTCAAATGGGAAAAGAAATTCCTTATAAAGGTGCTAAACCTATGTATATGATAGATTCTTTAGAGCATAAGGAGCATCTATATGAGATTGTTGTTGCTACCTGTAAGGATTTAAAGCCAAAAGAGAAAAAGAGAATAAAATAAGTTTTATAAAGGTAGGGGTATTATGTTAGAAATTAAAGAAATATCTTCTTTGGATGAGGAAGTGTTTTGTAAATTTGAAAAAAGATATAAAGAAGAAGCAAAGGGTGAGCCTATTCCCTATAGCCTCAATCCAAAAAACCTAACTTTTTCAGAATTTTTAATTGAATTAGAAAAGTGTAAGCATATGGAAACTCTTCCTCAAGGATTTGTTTTAGCAAAGTATTATTTAATATATGTGGACGGCCGTATTGTTGGCGGAATTAATTTAAGATATCAGGATAATGATTTTATTCTAAACTGTGCTGGTCATATTGGCTATGGAATTGCCCCATGGGAAAGAAATAAAGGGTATGCCAAAGGTGCCCTAAAAAAAGTGTTAATTGAAGCTAAACATTTAGGTATGAATCAATGCCTATTAACCACAGATCTAGATAATATAGCTTCCCAGAGTGTAATTCTATCCTGTGGTGGTGTTTTTGAAAAGAGAATAGAAGATAAGAACCTCTATTGGATTACCTTAGGAGAATGGAAAAAAGAAGAAAGTGCAATGGCTATAGTTTTTTATAAAAAGCAAATTTTATCAACAATAGAACTCATTTATGGAAAAGAAGTTTTATCTTGCCCAAAAGGTCATATTGAGAAAAATGAAACGCATATAGAAACTGCAATAAGAGAATGTTTTGAAGAAACAAATGTGATTCTTAAAAAAGAGGATTATATTGTAGAAGTAGAACCCTATACAATTCAATTTGTTGACCACCATAATGATTTCATTTCAAAAACGATTTACCCAGTTTGTTTCTGCATAAATCAAAAAGGGAATCCCTTATCTAAGGAAGAAAGAGTATTGTCAATTCAGTATATGGATATTGAAGATTTCCTGTTGCAATGCAGTTATGACAATGTTAAAACTATGGTAAGAAATAGCCTAAGGATGATAGACCTATAGAGTTCAAGCAATTTTACTACTTTTTTAGTAGGGAAGATTTAGGTATCACAGGATACCTTTTTTTAAGAATTCACACAAAAAAGTAAAACATCATTGACATTTTTGTAAGAATTTGATATAAATTGTAGGTGTGGTTTTTAAAAAAACTATGCGAGAATTGATTTTGAAAAGTTTTAATTAATAAGAGGGATTAAATTATGAAAGTTGCAATTGTATCAGATAGTAATAGTGGTATTACTCAAGCAGAAGCTAAAGAGCTTGGTATAAAGGTTGTTCCTATGCCTTTTACAATTGATGGAGAGGAATACTTTGAGGACATCAATTTAACACAGGAAGGATTCTATGAAAAACTTTTAGGAGATGCAGTAGTATCTACTTCCCAACCTTCTATAGGCTTTGTTATGTCTTTATGGGATGAATTATTAAAGGAATATGATCAAGTAGTTTATATACCTATGTCTAGTGGTTTATCTGAATCCTGTGCTAGTGCGCTACGTGCAGCTGAAATAGATTATAAAGGAAAGGTATTTGTAGTAAATAATCAAAGAATTTCTGTTACACAAAGACAATCTGTTATGGATGCACTTGAGCTTGCAAACAAAGGATATACTGGACAAGAGATTCATGATATTTTAATGAAGGTTAAAATGCATTCTGATATTTATATTATGGTAGATACATTAAAATATTTACGTAAGGGTGGAAGAATTACACCTGCAGCTGCTGCAGTTGGTAATTTGCTTAAAATTAAGCCTGTATTAAGAATATTTGGTGAAAAATTAGATAAGTATAGAATGATGAATCGTACTTTAGAAAATGCTAAACGTATATTACTTGATGCAGCCAAGAATAGTATAGAAGGATTTTTAAAGGATATTGATGGTAGAACAGATAATGTTCATATTTCAGTAGCCTATAGTGGAACCAATAGATCTGTTGCAGAGGAATTTGTGGAAATAATTAAGAAGGAATTTAATGTTACAAGTGTTGTATGTGATCCTCTTTCTTTATCTGTTTCTTGTCATATTGGTGATGGAGCTTTAGCTATTGCCATTTCTAAAGCCTTACCAGAAGAGTTATAAAAAGGAAGCCGAAAGAGTGTCTTTCATAAAGAATTTCCTTGTGGAAAAATAATAGCCCACTAACTTCGTAAGCGAAGTATAGTGGGCTATACTTTATATATTTAGAACGATAAATTGAAATTTATATTACTTTCTTTTTAGAATACTTTTCCTTTGCGTACTCATAAGCCTCTTGAATTAGCAATTTTAATCCTTCAAAGGTAGTATCGGACGGATTGAGCGCACACACCCAACTCATCCAAGCGTAAACAGGATGCGGTAATATTTTATCGGTTTGCGTAAAGTCATACGGCATATCTACAATCCCACCTTTTAACGGACGTGCAGGAACAGTGCCGAACATATTTATAAAAGTGTTTTTGCGAATACCTATATTAACGCGGTAAATATTCTCTCTGTTCAAATCCGAAC
>CAMWSQ010000060.1 GCA_947177025.1 uncultured Mollicutes bacterium
GATTTTAAAGTATTGTATAATCACTATGACAAGGTAAAAGTAAAGCTTTGTAGGTTAGAGAAAGTCTACCCAAGCAGAGAGGATGTTTTCCATGACACAGATTTGTGGGTTCATTTTATAGCCTCTGTATTCTATCTAGCATTGATTTAGATGGGAGGTGTAGACATGGTCAAATTCTTGAAATATATACTCTCTAAAATATTCAAAAAAAAGAATTGTAACATGACAGTTACAATTACGAAATTTGTAATAAAAAAGACAGTTTATATAAAAGAAAAAGATTCTACTTCCAAACCTTCCAAGCACGAGTAGAATCTAAACAACAACCATGGAAAACATGGGTTAGATTTTACTCTAACCTTGTCTTTCTATTTTTATTATATGGCATTTCTTAAAAAAAATCAAGTAATTTTATATAAACATTCCCTTATTTTTCATTTATGCTTCATAGTTTTCGATAATCTTTTTAGCAACCTCTTGGCAAGCTTTTTCATCAACAAGATTACCTGTATTCATAATGAAGGTTCCACCCCATTCAGCCTGTCCTTCATACTTTGGACATAGGTGGAAATGAAGATGACCTAAAGTATCTCCGTAGGCACCATAGTTAATACGATCTGGATGATATGCCTTTTGAATAGCCTTTGCTACATCAGCAACATCCTTCATAAAAGCATTTCTTTCCTTTTCATCCAAATCCTGAATTTCAGCAACGTGGTCCTTTTTATAGGCAACAATCATTCTTCCAGGATGAGTTTGATCCTTAAATACAATAACCTCTGAGGTTTCTGTTTCAAATGCTAAATATCCAAATTTAGCTAGTGGTTCTCCATAATTACAATATGGGCAATTTTCTTTTTTCATTTTCTTTTTCTCCTTTTTTATTAATCATCTGTAGATAAAATTGCTAAGAAGGCATCCTGTGGAACATCCACACTACCAATAGCCTTCATCTTCTTTTTACCTTCTTTTTGTTTTTCTAATAGCTTCTTCTTTCTAGAAATATCTCCACCATAGCACTTTGCTAGTACATCTTTTCTTAAGGCTTTGATATCACTTCTTGCAATAACCTTATGGTTAATGACGGCCTGTACAGGGATTTCAAATAGATGTCTTGGAATAATTTCCTTTAGCTTTTCTACAATAACCTTACCTCTTTCATAGGCAAAATCCTTATGCACAATTACAGATAAAGCATCAACTACATCTCCATTTAGCATAATATCCATCTTCACTAGCTTAGATGCGGCATAATCTCCAAGCTCATAATCAAAAGAGGCATAGCCCTTTGTATAGCTCTTTAATTTATCAAAGAAATCAAATACGATTTCTAATAATGGCATATTATAATGGATTACAACACGAGTCTCCTCGATATACTGCATATCAATGAAAATGCCTCGTTTCTTTTGGCACAAATCCATAACTGCGCCAACATATTCTGTTGGAGACATAATCGTAGCTCTAACGTATGGCTCTTCAATTCGATCAATCGTTTGAATACTTGGTAGTCCACTTGGATTGTCAATTTCAATCATACTTCCATCCGTTAAATACACATGATAGGAAACAGATGGCGCTGTAGCAATCAATTCTATACCAAATTCTCTTGAGATTCTTTCCTTAATGATATCCATATGGAGTAGTCCTAAAAATCCAGTTCTAAAGCCAAATCCTAAGGCTTGAGAGGTTTCAGGCTCATATACAAGTGCTGCATCAGATAATTTTAATTTATCTAAGGCGTCTCTTAAATCATTATATTGCTTAGAATCTATAGGGTATAAACCACAGAAAACCATTGGATTTAACTTTCGATAGCCCTCTAATGGTTCTAAAGCTGGATGATCAATCGTTGTAATTGTATCGCCGACACGGACATCTTGAATATCTTTAATGGAAGCTGTAATAAACCCTACATCTCCTGCCATTAAATAGTCTCTTTGAACTTCCTTAGGAGTCCTTACTCCAACCTCTATTACCTGATATCTGGCATGGGTAGACATAAATTCAATTGTATCTCCCTTTCGTAGGATTCCTTCTTTTACACAGATTAAGACGACCACACCACGATATGGGTCAAATGCACTGTCAAAGATTAAAGCCTTCGTAGGAGCCATAATATCCCCACTCGGTGGAGCAATATAGGAAACTACCTGTTCTAAAATATCTCTTACACCTACACCTGTCTTTGCAGAGGCTAAAACTGCTTCAAAGGCAGGTATTCCTATAACATCCTCAATTTCCTGCTTTGCACGCTCCGGGTCTGCAGATGGTAAATCAATTTTATTGATTAAAGGTAGAATCTCTAAGTTATTATCTAATGCCAAATAGACATTCGCAAGAGTTTGTGCTTCTACTCCCTGAGTAGCATCAACAACCAAAATAGCACCCTCACAAGCTGCAAGGCTTCTAGAGACCTCGTATGTGAAATCGACATGTCCTGGTGTATCAATTAAATGAAATTCATATTCTAATCCATTGTTGGCTTTATACATTAGGCTCACAGAATTGAGCTTAATGGTGATTCCTCTTTCTCGCTCTAGCTCCATAGAATCTAGAATTTGTTCCTGCATATCTCTTTTTTCTACAGATTCACAAATTTCTAAAATACGGTCAGCTAACGTGGATTTACCGTGATCAATATGAGCAATAATACAAAAATTTCGAATCATTTTTTGACGTTTCTTCATTTCTTCTATGTCTTTCATATCATCACTTCCTAACTCTTATATTCTATCAAAATATAGACATTTTTTCAATAAATAAGAAAAATTCCTCTGAAAATTAGAGGAATTTTTTTATATGCTTACTCTGCATACCAAATTTTTTGGTTACCTGCAGAAACTTTATAAATAAGGGTTGTATCTCCACTGCCTTCTCCATTAACTTTATAGAAGTCTCTGGATCTACCGAGATGTAATTTTAAATTGCCAGCATCTAGCTTGAATTCACCATGAGTTAAAATATCTCCATAGAAGGTTAAATTCCCTGCATTGAGCTTTGCATCTAGAGTATCAAAGGTTGTATCCTTTATGTTTACATTACCAGCATTTGCTCCAATCGTTGAGCTTGAAAATTTAGAATTTTCAATTTTTAAATTTCCAGCTCTTGCTTCAAGCTTACTTTCATTTACTTCCAAGTTGAAGAGATTTACATTTCCAGCATCAGATTCAGCTTCTAAACGATTTATTTTACAATTTTCAATCTTTAGATTTGCAGCGTTCACATCTATTTTGGCTGTAGAAATCGTCAAATCCTTTATTCCAACATTGCCAGCACCAGAATCAATACTGACTTCTTCTAAATCGGAGTTAATCGTTAAGATAGCTTTTTTTGATAATCCAAAAGAGAAATTAAAGAAGGATTGATGATGGTTTTGTTGAATAGAAAGCTCCTGTAGCTCTTCATTATAGGAAATCTCATAGGTTAGCTTTTCTCCTTCGTAGTAGGTAAAGGTGTTTTCTCCCTCATCATAATGAATTTCAATATTTTCATTTGATCCATCATAGTGAATTTTAGAAATAGAACCAAAGGTTTGTACCTTCTCTTCTAAGGTTGGATCTGTAAATCCTCCATAATATCCTTCATCAAAATCAATTCGAGTGCTTGCAATAGCGGTTATACTAATACCTAACAGTAGTAAAATAATTCCAGTAATAATGAATCCTTTAATTTTCATAAACTCATCTTCTCCTTTCTCCAAATAGCCATTTAAAGAAGACTACAATAATATGTCCTATAAAGGTAACAATCTTTAATAGCAATGGGCCAATAATCAACACAGCACCAATTAAACTAATACCGATGCCAACTTGGAATAATGCATGTGGCCAGGAAGATGCAAATAGAGTACAGCCATGCCATATACAAACTATTCCACCAGCAAAGCAGCCAACTCCTGCACCAAGAATAGCTACAATAGCACCAAATAAAATGGAGAATAGTGCAATCCATAGAGGGAATAAACAAATTAATAGGACTACTCCAACTCCCGCCCTAGTACTAGATTCTCTTCTTGCTTCTCTTCTACTTTGACGTTCATTGCTTCTTCTTTGACGTTCGTCATTTCTTCTAGAATCTCTTCTAGGATGTTCATCTTCATCTTCTTCATAGCGAATCCTACTGCGATGAGATGGGTCAACTCTCCGAACAATATCTTCAATTTCTCCTAAATCGTAGACAACTTCTCCTTCTGTTTTACCAGTTTTATCAATTGTATCCTCTATTAATTCATCATAATAGTCTAAAATATCTTCTCTTTCGTCACGGTCAAGATGAGATAATTCTTTTTCTAATTGTCTTAAAAATTCCTTTTTTCTCATTTATTTACCCTTCCTTTTAATAAATTCATAAACACGTTCCATATCCTTCCACTCTTCAATGAACTCTCTTACTCTCTTCTCTCCTAAGCGAGTAATCTCATAGTATTTTCGAATTCGTCCATTAAAATCTCTAGAGAAAGTACGCAGTAAATCCTGTGCCTCTAGACGTCTTAAGATTGGATATAGCGTTGATTCAGAGATTTCAATCAATTCTGAAATATCACTAATAATCTTATATCCGTAGGATGGTGCTTTGATTAAACTAGCCAATACACACACCTCTACGATACCTTTTTTTACTTGAACATTCATTTCATCACTCCTCAATACTATGTAATGCATAGTATAAAGTCTAAAAAAATATACAAAAATATTTTTCATCTATAGTATACTATGCGATGTATAGTATGTCAATACTTTTTCTGAAAAAAATAAAAAATGTAAAAAAAAGAGGAATTTCTTCCTCTTCTAGCAGTCTATAAGCCATGTTCTGTACCTATTTTCATAGGTGGTAACTATTTATCTGCAAATTGCTTTGCCTCTAGGATAGCTTCATTTTGCCTCCTAAAGCTCCCCTACCAAAATTTGGGTTTCTAGCTTGTGGGGTTTACCGACGTTTCATTTCTACATTTCTATAGAACTCGTTTCTGTGGCACGTTATAGAATACACCATATCCAAAGGACTTAGGCTTCTTCCGCCGTCATATCTCTATGCCTTAGCTTATTTTTTAACTAAGCACAAACACTACAATCCTCTCAGACTGTGCTAGCATGGACTTTCCTAACCAAAATGGCTCAGTTACCCAACTACCGATGTATAGTATAGCATTTTTTATTTAAAAATACAAGAAAGAGGTTGTTTTTCCTTCATTGACAAGATGGATTTCTTTATGCTATACTTCAACTGAGGTGAAATATGTGAAGAGGAAAGCTTTTGGCCATAATATGAGGCTTATTCTTTTTATACTTTATTATTATGGCGGATTTATTTTAACAATTTTTGCATTTTTAACCCACTTTTTATTTGCTCCAAACAATTTGGTTGCTTCTATTGCTTGGGCTTTAATATGTGGTATCTATTTTTATTCTTTATGTTTAGTTTGTACAAGACAGGAGCATAAAATAAAATTTAAAAACTCACTTTTTATGTTCTTTTCTTTTCTATTTATATATTTTTGCATAATGCTTGGTATATTTGGTTGGAGATATGATAAATTTATAGATGGTTTGATTTCTAGTCTATTTTTTGCATTATATTGTTCAGCTTCCACAATAGATCTTGTTTTCATCCTTGCAAAGATACATATCCTAAAAGCGGTAAAAACAACAGAAACAAAAAAGCCCTAGATGAATGTAGAGCTTTCTGCAGAAGATATACTCTTCTGCTTTTTTATTTTCTATTCTTTATGATTTTTGCATACTGGTCTTATATATTTCCAAAAGCGATTCGGATCATGGAAAAAGTAAAATACTCTTTCTGCTTTCATATCTAAGGAATATCCTACTTCATCATAATTGAAATTTTTCATTGCAAATTCAATTTTCTTTTCTACGCTTTGACTCTCTTTTTCAATATCAAAAGGACCATGCTCAAAAACGATATATTCTCCTTCTAGCACATCCATCAGCTGCATATTTTGAGGAATTGGTCCATTGTAATCAAATGGAAGTCGGATACCATAGGCTTCAGCTAAAGGAATTCCCCAGTTACAGATTCTTCCTTCTGGAGCATTAATCCATGCCATTAACTGCCCACTAGAAGCATTATTCTCTGTTCCAAAATTATCATCAAGCTTACCCTGTATGCTATCCAAAAGTCCACAAATGGTTTCACAATCCTGTCCTGGAATTTGACTTTGCTTCTGCCAAAAATCCCAGTATCCAACACTTGTATAATTCCGTATATGTAAAAACTTATGAGCAGGAATATGTACCAAATATGTCTTTACTTCACTTTTACTTTCATGAAGATTTTGGATTTCTCCTTCTGTAATATAGCAGTCAAATGGCTTAATAATGGTCTGTAAAACTACTGGAATAGGATTTTTCCTATACTCACTTGGACGTATGCCATAGGCCTTTTTAAATGCTCTAGAGAATGCTTCTGGTGAAGAGAATCCATACTTTAAGGCAATGTCAATAATTTTGGAATGATTATCCCTAAGCTCCTTCAAGGCAAAAGAAAGTTTTCTATAATATAAATAATTTCTAAATGACATTCCAGAAATCTCACTAAATTTTCTAGAGCTATAATACTCTGAATACCCTAACTTCTCGGATAGTAGCTTTAACGTGATGCTTTCTGTATCCCCCTGTAGTATGCAAGTATCTATTAAAGAAATAATATCTTGCACATATTTATACCAATACTTTATATCTTCCATAATGAACTCCTTTCCATTATATAGCTATATTATATTCATATTTTAACTGATTTTCTTGATTTTAGTTGCCATTTATAACTGAAAAAGGTATCCTCTTCTGAAGGATACCTCATCTTATATTAGGAATTATTCTTCCTGTTTCTTTTCATTTTTCTTTTGAGCATCTCTTAAAGCATCTTTACGAGATAAATCAATTTGGCCCTTTTCATTGACTCCAATGCATTTTACAATGATTTCATCATTTAAGGAAACTACATCCTCTGGCTTTTCAACTCTTTCTAAGGCTAATTTAGAAATATGACATAGGCCTTCTGCACCTTCCCATAATTCTACAAAGACACCATATTTTTCAATTCTAGTTACACGACCAGTATAGATAGCTCCTACTTCTGCTTCACGAATTGAATCTAGAATATACTGTAAACAAGCCTTTGCGGTAGCCATATTTTCATGCATAACATATAATCTACCATCTTGTTCAAGATCAATCTTAACGTTATCAAAGCGTTCAATTGTAGCGTTGATTGTTTTACCACCAGCACCGATAACATCCTTAATCTTATCAGGATTAATCTTTGCGGTAACAACCTTTGGAGCATATTCAGATAATTCAGGACGAACTTCAGAGATTGTTGTAGCCATATGAGCTAAAATCTCTAAACGGCCTTTCTTAGCCTGATATAATGCTTCTCTTAGGATCTCATAAGTGATTCCTTTGATTTTGATATCCATTTGAAGTGCTGTAATACCTTCTGTTGTACCAGCAACCTTGAAATCCATATCTCCTAAATGGTCTTCTAGACCTTGAATATCTGTTAATACAGTATAGTCATCTCCATAGGTAATTAAACCCATAGCAATACCAGCAACTGGAGCCTTAATTGGTACACCTGCAGCCATTAAAGCTAGAGTTCCTGAACAAATTGTTGCTTGAGAAGATGAACCATTAGATTCTAAAATCTCAGAAACAACACGAATTGTATATGGGAATTCATCCTCATTAGGAATAACATAGGATAAAGCTCTTTCTCCAAGTGCTCCATGACCAATCTCTCTTCTACCAGGAGAACCATAGCGTCCTGTTTCTCCTACAGAGAATGCTGGGAAATTATAGTGTAGCATAAATCTCTTGTTAGATTCTTCGCCTAAACCATCAATGATTTGGCTATCTACTAAAGAGCCTAAAGTAACTGTACCTAAGCTTTGAGTTTGTCCTCTTGTAAATAATGCAGAGCCATGAACACGTGGTAAAACATCTACACGGCTAGATAATGGACGAATTTCATCTACCTTACGACCATCAGGACGAATCTTATCTACAGAAATTAAACGACGAACTTCTGTATGAAGAATGTCATCTAAAGTATATTGAACATGACGAAGATATTGTTGTTTTTCTTCTGTATCAATAACCTTGATTCCTTCAATTTCTTTAATAAATACCTTTTCATCAAAGTGAGCTAAGGTTTCTGCATTAATTGCATCAATTGCTGCATAACGCTCTAGCTTATCCTCAATACGAATAGCTTCCACCAAACGCTTTTCTGCATATGCCTTTACTTCAGCCATGATCTCAGGATTTACTTCGAATAATTCTACTTCTACCTTTTCTTTTCCACAAGCCTTTACAATCTCTTGTTGAAAATCACAAAGCTTTTGAATTTCAGCATGTCCAAACTTTAATGCTTCCCACATATCATCCTCACTGACAAAGCGAGCACCTGCTTCAACCATATTAATAGCAGTATGGGTTCCTGCAACAGTTAGATTGATATCAGATTTTTCTAATTCTGCAGGAGTTGGATTGATGATAAGCTTTCCATCTACCTTACCTACAACAACTCCAGCAATTGGTCCTTCAAATGGAATATCTGAAATCATTAAAGCAATAGAGGATCCTAGCATAGCTGCCATTGCTGTTGTACAATCTGGATCACTAGATAATACTGTATTTACAACCTGTACCTCATTTCTAAACCCCTCAGCAAATAAAGGTCTAA
>CAMWSQ010000061.1 GCA_947177025.1 uncultured Mollicutes bacterium
AAGAAGTTAAACTTAGATGCAATTCATGATACAGTTCATGAAATGGCTAAGGATGAAGCTCGTCATGGTAGAGCATTTGAAGGCTTATTAAACAGATATTTTAAGTAAGATAGAAAAGACTAGGACCATCCTAGTCTTTTTTACATTTTCATTGATTTTTCCCAAACTATTCCCATAATTCTATGATATAATGAAATCACGTTTAAGGAGTTGAAAGTTGTGAAATTTTTAAAAAGTCTATGCTTGACTATTTTACTATTTGCATCCTTTGGATTATCCTCTTGTGCTTCTAAAGGAAAACAGGAAGAACCTAAAAAGGAAGATGATTCCTCTACAATATTAGAAGAACCAAAAGAGAATATAGAATATTTAGGATTGAATGTTACCTATACAAGTACAGAGCTAGAAACAGGAAGTGTTGAGGATACAGTAGATCGGATTTATGATAGTGTTGTCGCTATTGATGCTTATATAAACAATCAGCATTATGGCAGTGGAAGTGGAGTATTATTTGGATATGATGAGAAGTTTAGTTATATTGCAACCTGTCATCATGTGATTGATGGCTGTCAATCCTTCAAGGTCATTCTTTCTAATAATGAAGCCTATGATGGAAAGCTGGTTGGTGGAGATGCAGAAAGTGATATTGCTGTATTATCCTTAGAAAAGACAGGCTTAACCTATGCAACTTGGTACGAGGATACAGAAAAACTTCGTTTGGGTGCTAGTGTAATTTGTATTGGAAATCCCCTTGGCACACTTCCAGGCAGTGTATCTACGGGTGTTGTTTCTTATAAGAATCGTGTGATACAGGTAGATGATTACCATGCGATGAAGTTAATTCAAACGGATGTTGCCATTAACTCTGGAAATTCAGGTGGTGGATTATTTAATGCCGCTGGCGCTTTAATTGGAATTGTCAATGCCAAATATTCCTCCTCAGGAATTGAGGGCTTAGGTTTCGCAATCCCTGCAAATCAAGCAAGAGAAATCATAGATAGTATTTTAAAAACGGCTAAATATAGTTTAGAAAAAAATCAATGGGAAACAGGATATGTAGAAGGACGTTGGGAAATTGGATTTTCTTTAGGCTATGGTGGATATGGCTTTGTCAGAACGATTATTGGAATTGCGAGTGCTGCAACAAATCCAACACATTCGGATTATGGAAAACTCCAGGCAAACGATAAACTAAATGCTATTACAATTACCTATAAGGATTCAACAAAAGAAATAAAATCATTAACGAATATTACTGCTCAAACGACAACAATCGAAGATATTTACAAATTCATTTATACAGCTGATCTATCCTTAGGAGATGTCATAACCTTTGATATTACTAGAGGAAATGAGAATTTGTCTGTTGAAATTCCTTTAATTCAATATCGTTATACAATTTAAGCTCTACATTTTGTAGGGCTTTTCCTTCGTTTATTTCTTGTATTCTTGTAAAATTTTGTTATAATTATATAGGATAAGAAATGAGGTTTTATTATGGCAACATATAAGGATTTGGCAAATGTAATTTATCCAGATTTACATTTAACAATAGAAGATTTAGAAAAGAGATTTCCAAAGCGTAATTTAAAGGAAGGAGCTATGGTCATAAGATTTGCTCCAAGTCCTACAGGTTTTTTACATACAGGTAGCTTGTTTGTTTCCTTTTTAGATTGCTACTATGCACATCAAAGTGGTGGAGTATTTTATATTCGTTTAGAGGATACAGATACAAAACGTGAAATTGCAGGTTCAGGAGAATCCTTAATTGAGCAACTAAAGGCATTTGATGTTATTCCAGATGAAGGATATATTTCAGATAGTAAAGAAATTGGTGCTTACGGACCATACAAGCAATCCAATCGTTCTCTAATTTATAATACTTGCATTAAGCATTTAATTGAAATGGGAAGAGCTTATCCTTGTTTTTGTAGTGCAGAAGAGCTTCAGGCTTTACGTGCAGAACAGGAAGCAAGAAAGGAAATTCCAGGCTATTATGGCAAATATGCAAAATATCGTGATTTTCCAGTAGAGGATGCTATAGCTAAAATCAAGGCAGGGGATCCTTACATTATCCGGTTCAAATCTATGGGAGACCATAATAATAAAATCTCTTTCCATGATGAGATTAAAGGAGATTTAGAATTAACAGAAAATGATCAAGATATCGTTATTTGTAAATCTGATGGACTTCCAACCTACCATTTTGCTCATCTTGTCGATGACCATTTTATGCGTACAACTCATATCACTCGTGGAGAAGAATGGCTTCCAAGCTTACCTATCCATTTAGAATTATTTGATACAATCGGCTTTGAACGTCCAAAATATGCTCATTTCCCAGTTATTATGAAGGTTGATGAAAATGGTAGCAGAAGAAAGCTTTCTAAGCGTAAGGATGCAGAAGCTGCAGTAAGCTATTTCTTAGAACAAGGATATCCAAAGTATGGCTTCCTTGAATATCTATTAACTATAGCAAATTCAAATTATGAAGCATGGAGAGATGAAAACCTAGATAAGGATTTCCATGAATTTAAATTAGCCTTCAATAAAATGGCTTTAGATGGTGCATTGTTTGATATTGCTAAGGTTGCAAATATTTCTAAAGAACGTATGGCTTATAGAAAGGCTAAGGATTTAGCTGAAGAGGTAAAAGCTTGGTCTAAGGAATATCAGCCTGAATTCTATCAAAAGATTATTTCTAATGAAGATTTCTTTATCTCCATTTTAAATATTGAACGTGAAAAAGAAAAGCCTCGTAAGGATTATGCAAAGTATTCCGATATTTATCCAATTATTTCATTCTTCTATGATGATGTTTATGAAGCAATTGATAAGCTTAATTTAGAGTGGAATCCAGCTATTGCAAAATCTGATATTAAGGCAGTATTAGAAGATTATCATGATTCTATAGATATGACACTAGATGAAGAAAGCTGGTTTAATTCGATTAAGGAATTGGCTGTTCGTCATGGCTTTGCAGATAATATCAAGGTATGGAAAAAGGATAAAGAATCCTATAAGGGACATGTTGGCGATGTATCCGAATTCTTACGTATAGCTTTATCAGGTAGAAGAAATTCACCAAATTTATATTACGTTATTCAAATTTTAGGTAAAGAAAAGGTACAACAAAGAATTGCATCAATTCTTAAAACTTTATAAAAAAAACTTGAAAAAATATAAAAATATGGTATATTTATATATGTAACTTTCGGTTACATATACTGGCCTATTGGTGAAACGGTTAACACATTGCCCTCTCAAGGCAACATTTGTGGGTTCGAACCCCGCATAGGTCACCATTTTTAAAAGAATAACAGGCAATCCTTTGATTGCCTGTTTTTTTATGTTTATTAAAAGATTTATATTACTCTTTATAGCTCATAGGTCGAATACAGTAAATAATAATTTCACAAATAAAGATGATGTCATCTTCACAATTATTTCGTACCCACTCGTTGATAATTGCATCAATTCCTTTTAGAAAATATTTTTGCATATAGTATATTAATCTCTTATCTGTAACTCCATGTTTTGCATAAATTGGAGCAAATAAGTTGTCTATCATATAATTATCCATTTCATTTGTTTCAAAAACATGAGCATTTTCGGCATAAATTTTAAAAAGTCTTTTGTGCTTTTGGATATATTTTAAATAAGGTAAAAGATATTTTGGTGATATAAAGTTTAAATCATCTTTACTTAAATTTCTCATATCAGATAGATTTATTGGATTATCAAAAGTACATTCACTTTGAAAATTACCAATCAAACCTGCATGTGTTTCTTTTAATAAGTCATAAGTATTATCATAATGTGCATAAAATGTCGAACGATTTACACCAGCTTTATTGCATATATCCATAATCGTAATATCGGCAAAATCTTTTGTTTCAAGTAAAGATATAAGAGCACTCCCCATCTTATCTGCTGTATTTTTGAATTTGGATTCAGATCTATTCATATAATTCCTCCTATGATAAGTAACTTCATTATATCAAAAAAAATTTAAAAAAACTATAGAAACCAACACTTTTCGGTTTTTATGTTGTGGTGTTATGCAAAATAAATGAGTAAAATGTAGGTGTAAAAAGAAAGGAGTTGCTTCATCATAGAGAATTTAGAATTAGAATCAAGCTCTATTATAGAGGAAGAATTTAATGCTTTTCTTAAAGCAAGCAAAGAAGAGCAATGGAAAATATTACTAAAGCATGCAGAAGCAAACAAAAAAATAATTATTTTAAGGAGAAAAGAAAAAATGGAACAAAATCAAACAAAAACTTATGAAGAAATTAGTAATCAATTTGAGGAATTTTGTAAAACAAAGGGAATTGTAGCAAAGTTCAAGCTAGCATTTGCAAATATGGCAGAAAGTACACGTCAGCAGAAAGAAGCAGATAAAAAGGCATTTGAAGAAGTGAAGCGTCAATCTGCAGAGAACAATGCTGAATTCACAGAATTCCTTCATACAAAGGGATTTAAAGCTAAAGTAAAACTTGTAATAGAAAATATTAAAAAGGGTGCAAAGGAAAGTAAAGAAAAGGTGCGTCAGCAAATTGAAGCATCAAAACATAGGAAGCCTGTAGCTACTGAATATTCTGCAAGTGAGTTATCTCGTGAATTCAATGCTTTTTTAAAGGCTAAAGGTCTTGATGAGAAATATGTTGTTGAAGTATTAGAGGAAAACAATGACTGAATTAGAAAAGGCACTCAGCGGAGAAAGCTTTAGTAGAAGAGATCAAGAAGTTATAGCTTTTCAGATGAAAGTTAAAGAGCTTCTATATGAGTTGAATCATACGAGACCAAATGACCTAAAACGAACTGAAATAATAAAGGAACTTGTGACGGGATATAATCCTTATGTATTTATTGAGGACGGATTTAAGTGTGTATTTGGTAAGAACATTCATTTTAAAGGAACTGCAATGATTAATTTCAATTGCACGTTCCTTGATTCAAATATAATTACTATAGGGCATTGTGCACTGATTGGTCCAAATTGCAATATTATTTGTACAAATCATGTATTAGATGCTGAGGCAAGATTAAAAGGCGGGTTTTGTGACAAGCCAGTAGTAATAGGCGATAAAACTTGGCTTGGAGCAAATGTAACCATTTTACCAGGAGTTACAATTGGAGAAGGCGCTGTAATTGGTGCTGGTTCAGTTGTGACAAAGGATATTCCGCCTTATACGGTTGCGGTAGGAAATCCTTGTAAAGTTGTAAAAGAAATTCCGCATAATTAGGTGAACAAATGAAAAAGAAAATCGTGATCAAGGAATACAAAAAGCAGAAAGAACGAGAAATTTCATATATTCCGTTTCGATATATTGTTGCGATAATGCTTGTTATATTGGAGACATTGGCAGTAATTGCAATTATGACATTCCTAACAATGTATATTCCATATTTTTACTTTGCTGTTGTTTTGACACAGTTTTGTGTTTCAATTGCAATTATTAATCGTAAAGATAATCCTGACTATAAATTACCTTGGCTATTTTTCAATATGCTGATACCCATCGTAGGCTTTATGCTTTATTTTATGTTTTATTCTCGTAAACTCTCTAAAAAGCAAAGCAAAAGAGTAGAACATCTTACAAAGCAGCGTATAGAAAAAGAAGATTTATCTGAACTTTTACAAATCAATCAAAATGACGAAATTATAAAATCTCAGGCAGTCATTTTAAATAAACTATCAGATTCTCATGTTTATGGAAATACAGATATTCGCTATTATCCAATTGGAGAAGAACTATTTGCTGCTATGGTAGATGATTTACATAAAGCCCAAAAATTTATTTTTATGGAATACTTTATCATAGAGGGTGGGTTGTTTTGGAACTCTATTTTAGAAATACTCAAGGAAAAAGTAAAAAATGGAGTTGAAGTTCGTGTGGTTTATGATGATATTGGCTGTATGAAGACTTTGCCAGGGAATTATTATAAACAACTAAAGAAGTTTGGGATTAAAGCTGTCCCATTCTCTAGATTACGTGGTCAAGCCAATAACGAATTTAATAATCGTAGCCATAGAAAAATTATGGTAATTGATGGTAGAATCGGCTATACAGGTGGAGTAAATATTGCTGATGAATATATAAACAAAATCCAAAAATTCGGTCATTGGAAAGATGTTGGTTTACGTTTACAGGGGGAAGCTGTGAATGAACTTACCCGATTATTTTTAATAGATTATGGCTTGAATGACAAAAAATCAAACGACAATTTTTCTGATTATTATAGTTTTGAAACTTATAAACAGGATGGCTTTTGCATTCCATTTGGGGACGGACCAAAGCCTATATTTGAAAAGCAAGTTGCGAAAACTGCAATCCTGAATATGCTGAATCAAGCTAAGCGATATGTTTATATTACTACTCCATATCTTATCATTGATAGTGAGCTAGTTCAGGCTCTTGAAAATGCTGCTATGCGTGGAATAGATGTGCGAATTATTACACCTCATATTCCAGATAAAAAGCTTGTATTTCTTATGACTCGCAGTCATTATATTAACCTTATAAATTCTGGTGTAAAAATTTACGAATATGAATGTGGATTTGTCCACGCTAAAACATACATTTCTGATGATGAAACGGCTATAGTCGGTACAATTAATATGGATTATCGTTCTCTAGTGCATCATTTTGAAAATGGTGTTTGGATATACAAGCATACTGTTATTCAAGATATTAAAAATGATTTTCTTGAAACTCAAGAAAAGTCAATAAAATTTGAAAGGCATATGCTGAAAGAAAATCTATTTCAAAGATTTATTCGTGCAATGGTTAAAATATTTTCACCATTATTCTAAAAAAACTTTGAAGTATAGTATAACAAATTAAAAAATGAATGAAATAGAATTAAGACCTTAGGAGGAAGAAGAATGAATGCTATTGAAATAAAAAATTTATCAAAAAGCTTTCGTGGAATGTATGCAGTAGATAATCTGAATATGACTGTTCCTGTGGGAGCGATTTATGGCTTTATTGGAGAAAACGGATCTGGTAAATCTACAACCGAAAAATTAATCTGTGGACATTTGGTTCCAGATCAAGGAGAAATTAAGCTTTTTGGCAAAGATTATACGGATGCAGGAGTACGTGCTAGAGTAGGAGCCTTAATAGAAAGTGCGGGTTGTTTCCCAAATTCAAGTGTATGGGCTAACCTTTATATGCAGGCACTTAATTTAGGAATTCAAAATAGAGAAGAAGAAATTAATCGTGTCCTTAAAATTGTACGTATGGAGGATTCCGCCAAAATTAAATTTAAGAGTTGTTCACTGGGGATGAAACAACGTATTGGTATTGCGATGGCATTATTAGGAAATCCTGCGTTATTAATTCTGGATGAGCCTATCAATGGATTAGATACAGATGGTATGCGAATTATGAGAGAAATCATTGTGGACATTACACAGAATTTAGGATGTACAGTTTTGATATCTTCTCATATCTTAGGTGAGCTTGAAAAGATAGCCACTCACTATGGGATTATCCGCCAAGGAAGATTAATCCAAGAACTTTCCGCACAAGATATGGAAAATCGCTCTAGAGTATTTGTATCCCTTAAAACAAAAAATATGAAAGAAGCTTTAGAAGATTTACAAAAGAAATTTGCAAATGTTCGTTTAGAAGAAGAATATATTAGAGTTTATGATGTAGAAGATACGGAAAGTATCGTTAAGTATTTACTTGAAAATGGTCATACAATCAGCGAGATTGAAAAAAACAAGGTAGGTCTTGAAGAATATTACATTGAATTGATGAGTAAAAAGGAGGTAGAAGCATAATGGAAAATTCACGTGAATTACAATTTGAACAGCCAAGCTTTTTCAAAAGAATTAAAGGGATGCTAAGTGTGGATTTTTATAGACTATTCCATACTCCACTTCTTTATATCTTTCTTGCAATTGCTGCATTTATTCCAGCCTTAGTCTCAATGGGGGCTGCAGGTGATGGCCAAACAGCAGGAATGTTTTCTAATGCTTGGCAAATTATAGCTGCAAAAACTCCTTTATATGTTATCAATGATATGGGAGATTATGCGAATATGAATATGGTGTTTATCTTTGGTGGTATCATGATTTCCATATTCATTGGACATGATTATAAGAGTGGTTATGTAAAACAGCTCTTTACTACTCACGCTAAAAAGCAGGATTATATGATTTCAAAGACATTGCTTGGTGCATTTTCTATGGCATGTATGTGTATAACCTATCTTATTGGTGGTGTACTTTCAGCAGCTTTTACAGGATTGCCATTTGCAATTAATGCTGGTTCTTTAATTAGTGCTATTCTTGGTAAAATCATTATGAGCTTAGGCTGGGCAAGTCTTTATACCTTTATAAATGTTATCTTCCGTTCTAAGTGTGGAATATCTATAGCTCTATGCTTCATCTTAGGTACAGGTATTCCTGTTATTGGAGCTGCAGCAGTTATTGGAAACACACCAGTACTTAATATTTTCCTTTATGGATCTTCAGTATTTGCATGCTTATCAAGTAACGGACTAGCTATTCTAATTTGTTTGTTATGCTCAGTAGCTTGGGCAATGATATATAACATCTTAGGAAC
>CAMWSQ010000062.1 GCA_947177025.1 uncultured Mollicutes bacterium
AGTATTCTATTACATATGTTAGTGAACATGGAACAGCACCAGCAAATGTAGCAGAGGCAATAGCATTACCTGCAACATTGCCAACAATAGCAGATGTAACAGGATGGAAATTTGAGGGCTGGTATACAAAGAACACCTATGAAGAAAGTAGTAAGGCTGTAGGAGGAACTCCATTAACAGGGAATATCACTCTTTATGCTAAATGGACAGATTTAAACAAAAAGACAATTACGGGAGTAACTTTCACTTCTAAAACAGTTGTTTATGATGGAACAGAGCAATCTATTTTGATTGCAGGAACATTACCTACAGGTGTAACAGCAAGATATACAAATAACAAGGCTACTAATGCAGGAGTATATAATGCTTCCGTTACATTAAGCGGCGATGAATATAATTCTTTAACGCTAACTGCAACCTTAACAATTAGCAAAGCAACATTATCAAATTTAACGTTTGAAGATGCAGTTTATACTTATGATGGTACAAGCTATAGCATTTCTGTTGTAGGAACTTTACCAGCAAACACAAATGTATCCTATACCTGTAGAGAAAACAGTAGTATAAGAAATGAAGCTGTTCATGCAGGGGTATATCACATTACTGCAAGTGTAACAAATCCAAACTACACAACAGCAACCTATGATGCAGTATTGACAATCAATAAGGCTACAATATCAGATGATGGAATCAGTTTTAGCAATGAAACCTTTAGCTATGATGGAACACCTCATACGATTGAAATTGTTGGACAACTTCCAGAAGGTTCTATAGTTACATATACTTGTGCAGAAAATAGTGAGATTTCCAATTCTGCTACAGAAACTGGAACCTACACAATTACTGCAACTATAACACATCAAGACTATACAACAAAAACATTAACAGCAACATTAAAGATAACTGCATCAGACGATGAACGGCATATTACATATTTTAATGGAAAGCTATATTTTGCTAATGCTTTAGATAAGGATAAATTTTATAGTTATGATAGTTCAAATGGCATTGAAAAGGTAAGTTCTGATACTCCTTATAACTTTACAGTTGTTAATGGAAGTTTGTATTTTAGAAGCTATTCTATATTTGCATCTTCTATAAAAACTCTTTCCACTAGAGTGGAAACTGTTGCTTCTGAAAAAGGAGAGTACTTATGTACGGATGGTACTTATCTATATTATGCAGTCAATGGATTAACTCAAAATAAGAGTGGTATTTATCGAATTGATCCTACATCCTCAGAACCAACACCTACCTTGATTTCCTCTGGCAAAGCAAAATATTTACAATACAAGAGTGGATATTTATATTTTGCAGATGGTGCGAATGGCTGGAAGCTTTCTAGAGTTTCTGTTTCAGGAGGGGATAGAAGTCTAGTTGTAGATGAAAAAATCAATTGCTTAACGATTGAAGGTAATTATTTATTCTTTACAGTAAATAACCTATTGGGAGATTATATTGCAAACTATAATCTTTCTACAAATACACTTCGCAAATTAACAATTGATGCTGGAAGCAATTTAACCATTATTGGAAATGATTTATATTATTTGAATGTGGATTTGGTAACATCCTCTATTTTCGGAAAAGGAATTTATAAAGTAAATGCTTATCCAACAGGAGATAGACAATTACCAGGAACAAAAGTAATTGGAGAAACAGGAGAAAATTATTCTTCCTTAACGCTTGTTGATGATCAAATTGCATACTATAAGGTGAGTACACAAATGCTTTGTCTATTTAATTTAGATACAGAAGCTGAAACAGAAGTATTAGCTGGATTTACTGCTCCTGAGGTTACACCATTAAGCACAGGAAGTAAAACATTGGCGTATAAGGATAGATTATATTATTTAGATTTATACAATGATAAGGCTTTATATCAAGTCAATACTATAACAAACAAAAGAAATCGAATCACGTCAAATAAAGTCAGTGATTTTGCAATCATTGGAGATATATTATATTTCAATCAAGTAAGTTATGGTGTAAATAATGATTTATATAAGGTGGATTTAGTAAAAGGTGGAGCACCAGAGCTTGTTTCTAAAAATGATTGTGTTGACATTGTGTCTGATGGAACAAATCTGTATTATGTAGAGAAGAATGCTGCAGGAGTTAGAACAGCTATTCATAAGATTGATGCATCAGGCACGGATACAATTCTTTATTCAAAAGGTGCTGATTATTTAACTTATTATAAAGGAAACATCTATTTTGTTGACAGCAAGGATTTATTAAAGATTTCTGTAACAGATTCTACAAATACAGTTGTGACTGTGAAAAAAGGAAATATGGATACCTTTGTAATTCATAACGATATCATTTATTATAGACATTTATATGGTGTGGGTCAAAAGAAGTTGTGTCAAATGAATTTAGATGGCACAAATGTTATAGATATAATGGTTGCAAATACTGATCCTTTAAAAATTGTGATTTCTAACAACACTTTATATTATTATACAGACACAGTTTTAGGGACATCAGGAATCTACTGTTTAGATTTGGCAAATCAAACAACTCCTGAGTTGATACTAGAGAGAGGAAGCCAATATTTTGCTGAAGATTTTACAGTATTAAATGGAAACATCTATTTTGTAAACTATTATAATACTTTAGGAAATTCTCATTTATATAAAGTAAATATTGCAAGTAAGTCTGTAGAAAGAATAGATGATTAATTTAATGGCAAGCTGAAGAGGCTTGCCATTTTTTGTTTTAGAGTTTTATAATTTTCAATTCATAAACATAGGAAAAGAATAGGTTTGAAAATATTTATGACATTTTTTTGAAAAAGGTGTGTGCGAATTTAAAATTATGATATAATTCTAGTAAAGTAGTTATGTAGAAATGTGGTGCTGATGTTGAAATATACGACTTTATGCTATATTGAGGATGAAGGAAAATATTTAATGCTTTATCGGAATAAAAAGAAGCAGGATGTCAATCAGGGCAAATGGATTGGTGTTGGTGGTCATAAGGAAGATGGAGAAACAATAGAAGAATGCTTGCTTAGAGAGGTTTATGAAGAAACAGGTTTAAAACTTTTATCATACTCCTTGCGAGGAAAACTTCATTTTTATATTGATGATTTATATGAAGTTAGTTATTTGTATACATCCAATAATTTCTTAGGAACACTAATCGATTGTGATGAAGGAAAGCTAGAATGGATTTCTAAGGAACAAGTTTTACAATTGAAATTATGGGAAGGTGATTATTTGTTCCTTGAGAAATTATTAAATAATGATGATTATTTTGAAATGGAATTGATTTATAAAAATGATCGACTAATAGAATGGAGGTTTCTATGAATTATCAGAAGCTAATACAGGAAGCAGAAGGCTTAGCTGTAGAAAATGAAAAAGAAGAAAGTGCAGTTTATTTGATTTTAGAACATGTCACAAAATGGAGTTCGACAGAATTATATATGCAGCTTCATAAGGAGGTTTCTAAAGAAGTATATGATGCTTTTTATAAAATCTATAATCGCTATATTTATAAAAATGAACCTGTTCAATATTTAATAGGCAGTAGCTGTTTTTATGGATATAACTTTAAAGTGAATGAAAATGTCTTAATTCCTCGATATGAGACAGAAGAGCTTGTCGAAAAAATACTATATTGTTATGATACACACTTTAAAGGTCGAAAAGTAGATGTGTGTGATTTGGCAACAGGGTCTGGATGTATTGGAATTACCTTAGCTTTAGAAGAACCCAATATGAATGTTACTGCAACAGATATTTCAAAAGAAGCTTTAGAGGTTGCTAAAGAAAACAGTCAAGCCTTAGGAGCATCTGTAGAATTTTTAGAAGGAGATATGTTGGAACCTGTCAAGAAACGTAAATTTGATATATTTGTTTCAAATCCACCCTATATTCCTGAGGATGAAGAGGTTATGTCTTTAGTAAAGGATAATGAGCCAAATATTGCTTTATTTGGTGGTAAGGATGGAATGAAGTTTTATCGGATTATCTTAAGTGGAGTAAAGGATTTGCTAAAGGAAAAGGCTATAATTTGCTTTGAGCATGGGTATAATAAAAAAGAAGAAATGATTGCTTTAGCTAAAACCTATTTTCCTGATTCCAAAGTTGAGCTTGTAAAGGATTTAGAAGGAAAGGATAGAATGACATTTATTTATGTCGGTGAGTTTAATGTCTAAGATATGTATTTTTCCTACAGATACGGTTTATGGGATTGGATGCCCAATATTTGATTTAGATGGAATAAAAACAATTTATGCAATAAAACATCGAAGCTTGGACAAGCCTTTAGCTTGTTTATGTGTTTCCTTAGAACAAATTGAAGAAATTGCAGAAGTAAATCAAAGCGTCAAAGTTTTGATTAAAACGTTTATGCCAGGTGCGTTAACCTTAATCTTAAAGTCTAAACCAGTGGTAGAACAGAAAATAGGTTATAAAACGATTGGAGTGCGCATTCCTGATTCTCTTTTGGCAAGACAGATTTTAGAGGAAAATGGTCCTATGCTGACAACTTCTGTCAACGAAAGTGGAGAAAAACCACTAAATTCGTATGAAGAAATCGTTTCGTGCTATGGACATCTTGTCCAAACAATTTATCCCCCTGCAGAGGTTTCTTCAAATATACCTTCTACAGTTTTAGATGCAACAACAAAAGAGTTTCGCATATTAAGAGAAGGCGGTATAAAATTAAATCAAATACTTGAAGCTTTAAAGGATTAGTCCAATTGAATTAATCCTTTTTCTTTTGTTTCAATGTATAAAACCTTACCCCTTAGGATACGCTACAAATAAGGGAGGAGAGGCTTGTGAGAAAATTTATACTTGCGGGACTTGTTTTACTTTGTGCAGTACTGTTTTTTATGAAAACAAATGAAACGAAAGAAATTCGAGTTAGAGTGATTCCAAATAGCAATAGTGTTAAGGATTTATCCGTTAAAGAAACAGCCAAAACGATTACAATTTGTTATTTGAAGGAAGCTTATGATACAGAATATCAAACCTATATTTCTAACATTCAATCCACTATGTCCTCTTTTGAATCAGTTTTAGAAAAAGAATTAAATCACTCAGTAGAAGTCCAATTTGGGAATCATACCTTATACAATAAAACATATAATAATAATGCAGTCAAAAATACAAATGAGATGACCTTGTATGTTATTATAGGTGAAGGTAAAGGAGATAACTGGTGGGGGACAGTTTATCCAGAATTTCTTGAGGTAAATAGTAGTGAGGAAGTAAAATATGAGAGTCTTATTTTAAGTATTTTTAAAAAGATAAGGAGCTAAATAAATGATACAAGTTGAAAAAATCAACGAATCTAGCTTGAAGGAAGTGATAGAATTTTTATCCTCTGTTCCTTCAATTGATAAGATTGATGAATCTATTCTTCAAAATGCTTGTATTGCATATGATGAAGATAAGATAGTAGGCTGTATTTCTTTTGAAGAATTCTCAGATAAGGGATTAATTCGCTATTTTGTTTTTAAAAAAATGTTGTCTTTAGAATATTTGGAAGAACTTTTACGTGTATTAGAAGATCATGCAAAGGAAATTGGATTAAAAATGCTTGTATGTATTGCAGAATGTAGTCAAATAGAAGAACTATTTCAATCCTTAGAATTTAAAACAATTCAAGAATCAAAAATTTTTATTAATGAAGAAAATGTTTCAAATACCAATTTTAAATCCGCATTATTTTTAAATAAGCTTTTAGCGTAATTTTCTTGTAAATCGGCATAGATTTTTGTATAATAGAACTAACAAAAATAGTAGGAGGAAGACTATGTACAAAATCATTGACCAATACATTGAGAAGCTAATGACTTCTAAACCAGATATGCCATTATGGAATATCGAATCTATTAAGCAAGGTAAAAAGCCTGCTTGGAATTATATTGATGGATGTATGATGGTTTCATTATTGGAGCTTTATAAGACAACAAAGGATGAAAAATATCTTTCCTTTGTGAAATCCTTTGTAGATTATTATGTTCATGAGGATGGAACAATTTTAGGATATGAAAAGGAAAAATATTCTACAGATGATGTTTCAGAAACAAGAGTATTATTTGATTTATATGAATATACACATGAAGAAAAATATTTAAAAGCCATTGAGTTAGTTCGTGAACAAATTTTAACTCACCCAAGAACAAAGGAAGGAAACTTCTGGCATAAGAAAATTTATCCAAATCAAGTTTGGTTGGATGGATTATATATGATGCAGCCTTTTTATACGCGTTATGAAACAAAACTCAATAAGATGCAAAATTATAGTGACATTGTTCAACAATTCAAAAATGTTTATGAAATTATGAGAGACCCAAAGACGGGCTTATATTATCATGGCTATGATAGTTCAAAAACAATGTTCTGGGCTGATCCAAAGACGGGCTTATCTAAAAATTTCTGGTTGAGATCTTTAGGCTGGTTTACAGTAGCAATGATTGATGTTTATGAATATATGGATGAACAAATGTTTGATGAACGTCATACAATTATGGAAATGTTTAAAGAAACAGTAGACAGCATTTTGAAGTTCCAGGATCCTAAGTCTAAAATGTTCTATCAGGTACCAAATTATCCAGGACGTGAGAAAAACTATTTAGAAACTTCTGGATCTAGTATGGTTGCTTATGCTATTTTAAAGGGTGTGCGTTTAAAGGCATTACCATCTCGATATCAGCAAATTGGATTAGAGATTTTTGAAGGTATCTGTAATACATATTTAACAGTTAAAAATGATGATTTAAATTTAGGTGGTATTTGTTTAGTTGCAGGTTTAGGACCTGAAAATAATTTGAGACGTGATGGCACATATGAATATTATATGTCAGAACCAATTGTGGAAAATGATGCAAAGGGTGTTGGACCTTTCATTATGGCATACACAGAGGTAAAACGATTAAATCAGTAAAACCAGAAAATACCTTTTGATGAAGGTATTTTCTTTTGTAAGGTGAGGTAAAATGAAAATTAATGAATATCAAGAGCTTGCAATGCGTACACTGAATCCAAACTTAGAACCTAAGAATATTTTAATGAATGCAGTTATGGGTCTTTGTGGTGAATCAGGAGAAGCAATCGACTTAGTCAAAAAGCATTTGTTTCAAGGGCATGAACTCAATCCGACAGAATTTGTTAAAGAACTTGGCGACATTGCATGGTATTTAGCAGAGGCGTGTACTGCAATAGGAGTCACATTGGAAGAAGTATTGCAAAAAAATATTGAGAAATTAAAACAAAGATTTCCAAATGGATTTGATAAGGAAGCATCCATCAGGAGAAAGGATGAAGGTGAGGTATAATATGATACGTATAGGAATATGTGGATATGGTAATTTAGGTAGAGGTGTAGAAAAAGCTTGTTTACAGGCAAAGGATATGGAGCTTTGTGCCATTTTCACAAGAAGAAGTCCAAGTGATTTAAAGGTAGAAAGTAATACACCAGTTTATAACACGAAGGATTTAGAAAAATTTAAAGATAAAATTGATGTTATGATTTTATGTGGAGGTTCTGCAACAGATCTTCCTAAACAAACCCCAGAGCTTGCCCAGTGGTTCAATGTGGTAGATAGCTTTGATACTCATGCTGAGATATTTCATCATTTCACAAATGTACATGAGAATGCAGAAAAAAATCAGAAGGTGGCAATTATTTCTACTGGCTGGGATCCAGGATTGTTTTCTTTAAATCGAATTCTAATGGAGGCAGTATTACCTAACGGAACAGATTATACTTTCTGGGGAAAGGGTGTTAGTCAAGGACATAGTGATGCCATTAGAAGAATTCCAGGTGTAGCTGATGCAAGACAGTATACCATACCTAAGGAGAAGGCGTTAGAAGTCGTGCGTAGTGGAATGCAGCCAGAGTTATCTGTTCGAGATAAGCATTTAAGAGATTGCTATGTCGTTTTAAAAGAGAATGCTAATCCAAACGAGGTAGAGAACGCAATAAAAACAATGCCAAATTATTTTGCCGATTATGATACTTATGTTCACTTCATCACAAAAGAAGAATTAGAAAAGAATCATAAAGGAATTCCTCATGGTGGATTTGTGATTCGCACAGGAGAAACGTCAAACGGAGTAAAGCATAAGTTGGAATTCCAGCTTGAACTAGATTCCAATCCAGAATTTACGGGTAGTGTAATGGTAGCATACGCTCGAGCTTGTTATCGTTTAGCTTGTGAAAAAGACTTTGGTTGTAAAACAGTTTTTGATATAGCACCTAAGTATTTAATTAATGAGGAATATTCTTCCCTTTTAAAGCATACATTATAATGTTTGAACTTAGAAATATAGACTAGAAAAGCATCTCATTTTTCTAGTCTATATTTTTGGGAAAAAAGTAATTTTTTTTGTGTTTTTGGTTGACTTTACTTTGATTATGTAGTATTATAAACAAGGTCGCAAAAAAATCGACCAATAAAAATTAGTCTTTGAAAACTATATATGACGAAGAAAGTACGACGAATAAACA
>CAMWSQ010000063.1 GCA_947177025.1 uncultured Mollicutes bacterium
GAAATATACTATCAATGTGCAAGTGATAGAACAATGTTTGCATATATTATATTATTTATCCTACTATCCTTCCTTCTATTCTTCTCTTTCTACTTTACTCTTTTAGAAACGAAGAATTATACGAATAGTCAATTAAGTGATATCATTATCTTAAGAAATTTGGGTATTACAAAAACTCAAGTCATTCAAACCTATACAAAAAAGCTCCTCTTAAAACTATTGCCTAGCTTTCTAATAGGATTTATTTTAAGTATATTTGTGACATGCCACCTAAAAACATATAATTATGATGCCTATTATATGTTCCAACTCAATTTATTCACACTATTTATAAGTTTACTTATTGGTGCATGCGTATTAGTGATTACTATTTTCTTATACCTAGTAAAAAAATTCTCTAAATCCGCTGCTGCATTAAGAACAAAGTATAGAATATAAAAAGTATCCAAATCGGATACTTTTTTAATCTATAACAAGCTTCTTTTGTCCTTAATTTTTCCAAAGTTTATGGATATTACAATATGCATATGCAGTAAGCACTTCTTCTCCTTTTGCTAGTAAAAATTCTGCCATTGGAGCTTCACCAGGTCTTAAATTTTTCTGTTGATAGCCATGAGTAGTTTCAATAATAATCCATTCAATATAATGTTCTGGTAGCATAGGATGCGTTTCCCTTCCAACTTTAACAATCACCTGATTGTCAAATTGCTCAACAACTGGAATGTGTTTTTCTAGAGATGCTGCTGTTGAATTTGGGATAAGCTCATTTAATGTACTTCCACAACAATTTACTTTTTCTAGTGGCTGGCTTGCAAAGGTGAAGATACTTTTGCAGGAATCACATTGATAAAATTTCATAAATTCTCCTCCTCTTCTTATAGTTTATCTTAAAACAAAGAAAAGAATGTATTAAACTTCAATTTTCTTAATTTCTTTTTTTGACAGTTTATGGTATACTACTACTAGACATATAAGGAGGGGTACCTATGAATATAGATCCAAATAAAATTCCCATTCATGTAGCCATGATTTTAGATGGAAATGGTAGATGGGCAAAAAAAAGACTTCTTCCAAGAACCTTTGGCCATAGAAAGGGCGCCTTTAATATCGTTGATGTTGCAAAGGCTTGTGAGGCTATCGGCATAAAGTATTTAACTATGTTTTGCTTTTCAACAGAAAATTGGAATCGGCCCGAGTCTGAAATAAATTACATAATGAATGCACCAATTCGATATTTCAAAAGATATAGAGAAAAAATTGCGAAATCCTCTTTTAGAATTCGTTTTATCGGACGTAGAGATAGAATTCCAGCTTTATTACTCAATACTTTAAATGATATGGAAGAAATTACAAAGAATCACACAGGAATTACTTTAACCCTTTGTGTGGATTATGGTTCCTATGATGAAATCACTACTGCAGCTAAGGAAATTACCCAATTGGCTTTAGATGGGAAAATAAAAGTAGATGAAATTACTCCAGAGCTCATAGAACAGCATTTATTCACAAAGGATTTTCCAAAGCTAGATTTACTCATTCGTACAAGTGGTGAAATTAGAATCAGCAATTATCTTCTTTGGCAGCTTGGATATGCAGAGCTTTATTTCACAGATACACTTTGGCCTGATTTTGATGAAAAGGAATTAGAAAAGGCAATTCAAAGCTATCAGTCAAGAAACAGAAGATTTGGTGGATTAAATGATAATAAATAAGATTACTCCCCAAGGCTATTGTAGTGGTGTAAAAAATGCTTTAAGTATCGCCTATGAAGTTCTTGCTTCTGCTTCCTATCCAAGACCAATCTATCTTTTAGGTTCTATCATTCATAACCAACATGTCATTGAAGATTTAGAAAAAAAGGGTGCTATACTTGTTGAAGAAAAGGGAACATCAAGAAGTGATTTGATAGATAAAATAGAAAAAGGAACTGTTATTTTTTCTGCTCATGGTGTTGCACCTATTGTATATGAAAAAGCAAAGAAAAAAGGATTAACCATTGTAGATACAACCTGTGGAAATGTTTTACTGGTTCAAAAAAGAATGAAAGAGTATCTATCCTTAGGATACACCTGCTCTTATATTGGAACAAAGGGGCATCCAGAATGTGAAGGAGTTCTTGGTATCTCTTCTGACATTCTTCTCCTAGAATCTATAACAGATTTAGATAAAATTCCAAATACATCAAAGCTATATGTAAGTAATCAAACTACTTTATCCTTATTTGAAACAGAACAAATTTATAAAGAATTGCAAAAAAGATTTCCGAATGCAATCCTAGACAATAAAATTTGCAAGGCAACAACCATTAGACAACAGGCATGCTTAGACCAAGAGAAAGTAGATTTATGCTTAGTTGTCGGTGATAAAGCTTCTTCTAACACAAAAAAACTGGCTCTAGCAAGCAAGTCTATTGGCATTTCTACGATTTTAATTGAAAATGCAAAGGATTTAGAGCAAATTGATTTTACAAACATAAAATCCATTTCTATTACCTCTGGTGCTTCTACACCAGAATATATTGTGGAAGAAATTATAGAAAAATTAAAACGAGTGGACTAATCCACTCGCATTTTTTTTATGATATCTTCATTTGACATTCCATAGTGATCTAATACATCTTGAATTTTTCCATGAGGCAAAGTAAGATTTTCTGCAAAGGAAATAGATTCAATCTTGTTTGTAAATTGGTGCTCATGAGCATAAACAACAATATCCTCATATAAGCTACCACGAATAGTTGTCTGTTCAATGACAAGAATTTGGTCATGTGTTTTTAATGCTTCTTCTAAAGCAATCAGATCCATTGGTCTAATGTATCTTGCATCTAAAATCGAACAATCTATTTCATTTTCTTCTGCAAGTTTTACAAAGCGTTCTACATCTGGTCCATAGGAAATAACACATTTTTGATGACCCCTTTTTAAGAATTCCCAACTTGGTAAAATCATATTCTTATAATCTAAGGTATAAAGATTTTGAATAACACATCCTCTAGGATATCGAATCACGATGGGTCCTTGATGAGTAAATGCATAATTAAATATTCCCACAAGCTCCTCTGGATTTCTAGGCATAGCAATTGTCATATTCGGCATAAGCTTAAACATTGCAATATCATAGATTCCTTGATGGGTTGCACCATCTTCTCCAACAACTCCTGCACGATCAATTCCAATGATTACAGGCAAATTTTGTCTAGCAATATCATTGAGTACCTGATCAAAGGCTCTTTGAGAAAAGGTTGAATAATAGAGAAGGACAACCTTTTTATCCTTTAATGCCATACCAGCAGCCATATCTGCAGCATGCTCTTCTGCTATACCAACGTCATAAAAATCATTCGGATAGCTTTCAGCAAACTTCTCCAATTTTGCTCCTGCCTTCATTGCAGGTGTTACAACATAGAATTGTTCTGTTTCACGTTTTGTCTTTAAATAATGACTGACTACCTCTGAATAGGAGCATTCATTTGGTTTTAAAACCTTAAGAGATTTGCCTGTATGTTTATCAAAAGGACCAACTCCATGAAAGCTTCCTTCCTGGTCTAATTCTGAAGGAGCATAGCCCTTACCCTTTTGAGTGATGACATGTAAGATGACAGGCTCTGTATTCTTTTGAACTCTTTGTAAAGCTTTAATACAAGCTCTTAAATCATTTCCTTTAATTGGTCCGTAATAATCAAATCCTAAATCCTCAAAAATATTATCGTGCTGTATGAATGCCTTTACTCCTCGCTTCAATTGGTGGAAGCGATTCGTGATAAAGGTTGGGAAGATAAAATTGAGAACTCTTTTAAATCCACGCCAGAACCGAGTTCCTCTCAAGCGAGACAATGCTTTTGATAAGGCGCCTACAGATTTAGAAATTCCCATCTTATTATCATTTAAAATTATAATAGGTGCAAGCTTAGATTGAGATCCTAAAAAGTTCAATCCTTCAAATGCCACACCATTCATTATGGAAGAATCCCCAATTAAACTAACTACCTTCTCAGACTTGTTTTCATTTCCAATCAGCATTCCAGCCATTGCCGAAATCGTTGTTGAAGAATGTCCAGATTCCCATATATCATATTTCGATTCCTCACGTCTGATATATCCACTCATTCCACCAAACTGACGTAAATTTTCAAAATCCTTAGCACGACCTGTCAGTATTTTATGGACATAAGACTGATGTCCTACATCAAATAAAAACTTATCCTTCTCTGGATCAAACACATAGTACATAGCAATTGTAATTTCTACAACACCCAAATTACTACTTAAATGTCCACCTGTTTTGGATATATGATCGACTAGAAACTCTCTAATTTGCCAAGCAAGCTCTTTTAGCTCTTTTATAGACATATCCTTTATGAATGAGGGATCCTTAATTTCTAATAAATCAATCATAGGTTCCACCCTTTTCTTAAAGTGCTTCTATATAATTATACTAATATTACAGGAAAAAAACAACTATTCCTAACAATTTTACTAATAATTACCAATCTATTTAACAGAAATACGTTCAAACTATAACTGTAAGGAAGTGAAAAAATGAAAGATAAGATTACATGTAGACCTTGTAAAGAACAGCATAACTGGGAAATCGAGGATCAAAATGGTGAAGTATTGAATCAACACTATTCTACAAAAGAATCTTGTGTTAAAGCAGGAGAGCGTCTAGCCACTGAATGTGGTTGTGAATTATGTGTTTGTGATGAATAGCAGAAACAAAATCTCTTAATTTTGAATTGAACATATATATAAAAAGCCTCGAAATGAGGCTTTTTTAATTTTCTATAAACTTTTTCAATTCTTCAAAGTTAGCCTTTGCATCCTCATATCCCAATTGATATGTAGCCTCAAGCTTCTTCTTATCCTTTTCCAAACGGTCAATATCGAGTGCCTTAGAAGGTCTAAGAATAAATACATTCTTATCCTGCTCCATCAAAGATTGGATCTTATTATACTGGGTATGACGTTGTTCTAAAGTTTTAATTAGCTTTGGATATTTTCGATATTTGAGTTGGATTGCCTTAGAAAGAATTGGATTTTGCTTGTGGCATAGATATCCCTTATGCTTTGTTAAAACAACTACACACTTTTTAGCATTCTTCTTTGCCTCTAGATAAGGGATGGAATCCGCTATACCACCATCTAAATAGCCTTTCCCATTAATCCACTGAATTTCTGCAAGCATAGGTAGGCTTGAGGAGGCACAAATATATTCAATGTCCTTTCGATAATCCAAGCAAGGATAATACTCCGCTTTACCTGTTTCTACATTGGTAACAGTTGCATAAAGCTTACATGGATTTTGATGAGCAGCATCAAAATCATAAGGAATAAGTTCATTTGGGATTTTATAATACACAAATTCCTTATTAAAATAGTTTCCTGTTTTAGTTAAGCTTCTTTTAGATGCACAGGCAGGATCGTTGATATAATCAACTAAAGAATGATATCCTCTTGTTTTTTGCTTGGAAATAAAGCTTGCTCCTACACAGGCACCTGCAGATACACCATAAACTGCATCAAATTCTACATTTTGTTCTAATAGATAATCTAAAACACCTGCTGTGTAGACACCCTTTAGACCTCCACCCTCTAAGACCAAATGCGTTCGGTTATTTTTCACTTCCTGCTGAAGACTTAATATGATATGTCCTGCAAGCAAAAGTCCTGCAACACTGGGAACAAAGGAAACGGTTGGAAGAGTGTCTGATACTTTAACTACTGGTTCTTCTGTTGAAAATAAAACATCAACACCTGTTATTTCTAGTTTTTTAAGCTCCAAGCGAAGCTTCTTTGCTAGAGGACATACAGAGGTCTTAGAAATATCTTTGATTTGGAATTTGCTTGGATCTAGCTTGTTTGCGGTTCCACAACAGGAAATCACTTTTTTTCCAAATTCCTTCGCACGCTTAATAATTGCTATCTTACCTGCAACATCATCAATACAATCTACTACATAATCAATGGTTAGAAAATCAATCTGTTCAATCGTTTCTTCATCAATCCGTAAGTTATACAAATATATCTTAGCTGCTGGATTAATCTCCAAAATACGGTTCTGACAAACTTCTGTTTTGGGATGTCCCATTGTTGATTCAAGTGCTAGGATTTGACGATTTTTATTTGATGGCTGAATTACATCAAAATCAATGATACTAAAACAGCCTACACCTTGTCGGGCTAAAGCTTCTACAACGTAGCCACCAACACCACCTAAGCCAAAGATTGCAATATGAGTATGCTTTAAAGCATCAATTGTTTCTTCCCCCAAAATAGGAATAGAACGCTCCTCCATAGTATTACTCCTCTAATAGCTTCTTTAATTCTTCTGTTAATTCTTCTAAACGATGGACTACTGCCATAAAAGCATCTGTCTTTGTTAAATCAACCCCAGCAGTTTTTACAATTTCTACAGGATATGTAGATCCACCCATTGAAAGCATTGCTAAATATTGATTTAATGCCTTTGGATTTTTCTTTACTTCCTCATAAATTGCTAAGCTCGCTGCGAAGCTGGTAGCATATTGATATACATAAAATGGAGTATGGAAAAAGTGAGGAATATATGCCCAAACATTGTTTTTCAATGGCTCTTGATTCAAATCAATTCCATAATAATCTAGATATAAATCTGTCATGATTTTGCTTAAGACTTCCGCAGTAATCGGAGTTCTTTCTTCTACCATCTTATGTGCTAAATACTCATAGTTTGCAAATAAGGTTTGTCTATAGAAGGTTGAAACAATATTATCTATTGCCTGTTGTAAAACAACAATCTTTTCATTCTTACTATTGGAATGCTTCATTACATAATCCAAGAAAAGCTGTTCATTAAAGGTAGAAGCTATTTCAGCAACAAAGATAGTATAATTTGCATTTACCTCATCCTGATGCTCATTTGCATAAAGACTATGAATAGAATGCCCTGCCTCATGAGCTACTGTAAAGGCACTATCTAAATTGTCATTATGATTTAATAAAATAAAGGTTCCTTCCTTGTATAACCCTGTAGAATAAGCTCCAGTACGCTTGCCATCCCTTGTGTATACAGATACTCTTCCATCCTCTAAAGCCTTACATGCATGCTGATAATAATCTTCTCCTAAGGCTTTACATGCATCTAAAACCATTTCTTTAGATTTCTCATAGCTATATACCTCATTACTTTCGGCAAAGCTTAAGAAACGATCATAGGTATGAAGTGTATCTAATTTGAAATATTTCTTACGTAAAGCATAATATTTCTTTAAAGGTTCACTATGATTTCTTGCAGTATCTATTAAAGATAAAAATACCTCCTTTGGAATTGCATTATGATATAAATGACTTTCTAAAATAGAAGGATACTTTCTATTTTTAACCTCTGCAAGTTCTGTTTGCATAATACCATCATAAATTGCAGCAAAAGTATTCTTATGTGTTTCATAAAATTTATATATTGCTTCAAATACAATTCTTCTATCCTCTTGATTTGTAAGAATGCCCAAGTAATATTGGAAGTTAGATTCGTTCAAAGATAGAACCTCTCCTGTTGAAATCTTAACTTCTACACTTAATCGATCAGAAACTGCAAGCTTGTCATATAAACGGTTGAAGCCTCCTGTAGCTTCACCATAATTTGCCATCAACTCTTCACTTTTTGCATCCAAATAAAAGTCTTGACTACGGAACAATTGATCCATTTTATATTGATACTTCTTCAACTTCTCATTCTTCAAAAATTCCATAAGCTTTTCTTTATCATTAGCTAATAGTTCTGGGTTAATGTAAGCTGTCTTACTAATCAATTCATTAAATAGTTGATAAACCTTTTGATAGTCTTCACTTGCCTTACCATCCTTTTGGTTTAAATCATATTTCATGGAAGCATAACAAAATAATTTTTCTAAATGCTCATCTGTATCCTTCATAACTTTTTCATACTCTAAAAGACCTTCTAAATGATTTAGCTTTCCTTTTAAAGAAGCAGCTTTCTCTATTAAACTTGGAAAATTTTCTAAATCCTTCAAAAAATCTTCATATGTTGGATATATTAATCCTAAATTCCATTCATTCATACAAATCCCTCCAAAATTATATATCTTTATTTTACAATAAATAGCATAAAAAATAAAGAAAATACTTTAGATTTTAAACTTTAAATACAAGTGAAAATAAGCTCTTTATTTTTCAT
>CAMWSQ010000064.1 GCA_947177025.1 uncultured Mollicutes bacterium
TTCGTTTTTTTATATAGTATTATAATATTATATATAAATTCGGAGATAGTAAAAATAGTGAGTAAAACATTAAAAATTGAATAATTTTAACTGCTTGGGCATAAAAACCCAAGCTTTTTTATTTTTAATAGGTGCGTTTATATAAGAAGTCGTCCAAATAGGGTGAAGAACTATACAAGGGTCGATTAATTATCCCCAATGGTGGTTGTTTTAGTAATTGTTATTATTTTAAACATTTTCCCGGTAATCGTAGTTTCAGATAAAACGAAAACTAACGGGAATTGAAAATGTGTGATATTTTCAATCCCTTTTTTTCATTTTTCAAGAGAAAGCAGTCAAAAAAAATGGTAGGAGTATCTAGCTTAGGCTTTCTATATTAATTATTATTAAATCATTGTAATGTTGCTTAACAAGTATTTAGATAGATTACTCATTCATTTTGTGGTATAATAAAGTATAGATTATGAATCTCATATTTAGAATAGGATTAGAAGGAGTTGATATTTATGCCCTCTGGTGCAGCTGGCTTAGGAGTTGGAAGAATTGTTGCTGATAAGGTTGCCTCAATCGTCGGAGTTGATCGAAATGATACAAATATAATTAAATTACCATGGTGGTATTCCTTATGCACTGTATTTGGTTCTTTAGTTTTCGGATTTTTATTGTTTCTGCCTTTTTTTGATTCAGAAGCACGTGAAGATCAAAAAAGTATGATTTTACTTATCATTTTGAATGCAGTATTTTGGTTCTTTATGATTCTATTATTTTTTCATTGTTTACTCTATAAGGTTGTGATAGAAAAAGATCATATTCGATTTAGAAGAATATTCTTTTATAGGAAATATCAGTATAAGAATATTTATATATATAATTCTGTATCCTATGATTTTCTTTATTATGGAAAAAGATATTTAACTCGTTTTTCCTATCAAATAGATAATGTAGCAACATTATTTGACTATTATAATAATTATTTTAAGGCAACAGGTATAATAAAACCGCAGGGACCACAGGGATATATTAAACAATCTAGGCTGTGGTTATTATGCTCTCTAACCTTTCAAGGTTTTGCAATCTTAATGATGGGAATTTCTTATGTGGCATTTGAAGAAGGTTTTTACTATATGTTTTTGTTAGAGATTCCAGTCTTGTTTTTACTTTTATATTATTCGCTATGGAGTGTAAAATTTGACAAACAAGAATTGACCTATAGAAATTTTATAGGAATTAAAAGAAGATACCCACTTAAATCCTTATCATATAAAAAAACAAATGGTGGATATTGGATTAAAAAGGATGGAAAAAGAATTTGCTATTTATGGATGATTTTAAATAGCGATGAGTTGCGCAAAAAAATAAAGAATGAAGATCGAAAAGTTTATAAAAAGAAATAAAAAATAGCCCTCTTACAAAAAGTAGAGGTCTTTTTTCTGGCATCATTTTTATTTCAAATTAATATTTTGTTGAATTGAAACAATATTTTGTATTATAATATTGAAAAGTATACTTTAAAGGAGGTTGGATTTATGGGATATATTAGAGATTTAAGAAAAAAAGTTGGTCATGAGACTTTAATAATGCCTTGTGCATGTGTAATCATTGGAGATGGCAAGGGAAATATTTTACTTCAGCAACGAAGAGATGATGGAAAATGGGGACACCATGGTGGTGCAATAGAAATAGATGAAAATACACTAGATGCAGCGAAAAGAGAAATAAAGGAAGAACTAAATCTTGAACTATTAGAAGCAGAACTTTTGGGTGTATATTCTGGTAAGAAATATCACCATGTTTATCCAAATGGTGATGAGACTTCCTGTATAGACATTGTTTATGTATGTCATAAATTTAAAGGAGATATAGAACATGTCGATGGAGAAGTAAAACAAGCAAAATGGTTTAATAAAGAGAATATTCCCACTAATCTAAGTGATAATCCCAAAGATGCTATTCGAGATTATTATAAAAAGTATTTTAATGTTATATTAGATATTTAACTCAATTGAATTGTTGCTTTATGAACTATTTTGGTGTATAATTTCAATACATCAAATCAATTGGTGTGAATGCCGAAATAGCTTAGCTGGTAGAGCAACGCACTCGTAACGCGTAGGTCGTAGGTTCGATCCCTATTTTCGGCACCATAGAAAAAATGCCTAAGTTTCAGCTTAGGCTTAATTTTTAGATATAGAGGTAAAAGAAATGAACATTTTAGTTGTAAATGATGATGGAGTAGATGCAGTTGGAATTCATAAGCTAGCTTTAGCATTGAAGAAATACGGTAATGTAGTAGTCTGTGCTCCTGATACAGGAAGAAGTGCTGCTAGCCATTCTATTGTGATTCAAGGTTCACTCACCTTTAAATATGTAGGGGATCAAGACCATATTGAATGGTATAAGACGAGTGGTATGCCAGCAGATTGTGTACGTATGGCAATAAAACTAACTGGATTAGATTTTGATGTCGTTTTCTCAGGGGTAAATGATGGGTTGAATTTGGGTACAGATATCATATATTCTGGAACTGTTTCAGCAGCTAGAGAAGCGCACATTCAAGGAATTCCTGCTGTTGCGATTTCTACCGATTATGGTGCTTTTTCCATTGTGGATCATGAGCTTGAATCTTTACTTGAATTGATTTTTGAAAAAAGACTTTATTCTAGAGACTATGTGCTAAATATTAATTTTCCAGAAGGGAAGTTTGCTAAATCATTCGGATATCGTTTCTGTAGACAAGGAATCAAGATTTTCAACACAGGTTTTAAAGAGATTGAAAATGAAGCTTATCTCAATGATGAAAGTATCATCACATATGATGAAAATCAGGATACAGATGTATATCTTGCAAGCAAAGGATATATTACCTTAGTTCCTCTCCAAGTAGAACAAACAAAGCTCGATAGCTTAGAAGAATTGAAGAAGAAGCAATAAAAAAATGGAACCAAAACTGGTTCCATTTTAACTTCTTAATGGCCGTGTGGGACCAATATGTTGCAAGGAATTTAAGTAATCCATATCCTCTTGATCTATTTCAAAATCAAAGTTTAAATTATCAAATATTCTTTCCTTATGTACTGACTTTGGAAGAGGAAGAGTGTTCGTTTGATAACAATATCGTAAGCATATTTTAGCTATTGTCGTTTTGTATTTTTCTGCAATAGCCTTTAACTTTTCATTTTCTAAGATTTCTCCTGTTGCCAAAGGAGAATATGCCTCAATCAAAATATCATTTTTTTGGCAATAGCTTGTAATTGCATCCTGAGTATTTCCTATGAAGTAGCGAATTTGATTGACCATAGGCTTAAAGTTGGTGGCAGCAAGTAAAGGCTCTATATTCTTTTGATGAAAATTAGATACACCAATTGCTCTTACTTTCTTTTGCTTGTATAATTCAATCATCGCTTTCCATACTTCTATATTACCCTCAGTACAATCTAAACCAACGTTTGTCCATGGCCAAGGGGCGTGAATCAAATACAAATCTATATAGTCTGTTTTTAAATTGTCTAGTGATTTTTGAAAGTACTCTAATGTGCCTTCATATGTTTTAATATCCGCAGGGAGTTTTGTTGTAATGAAGATTTCTTCACGATGGATATGGGAATCCTGTATTGCTTTTGCAATGCTTTCTTCATTTCCATAGATATAGGCGGTATCAATATGTCTATAGCCAGCTTCTAATGCCCAAGTAACTGCATCATAGGCTTCTTTGCCACTTTTTGTTTGCCATGTTCCAAAGCCAACTGCTGGAATGGAAACACCATTATATAGGGTATATGTTTTATCTTTCATTTTATTTTTCTAATTCCTTTATAAATTGCTCTAATCGATCACAAGCTGTTTTGATAGTTTCAAAATCGACACAATAGCTTAAACGAATATATTCATCTGCTTCAAAACAATGTCCAGGAATAATAGCTACCTTGTATTCCTTTGCAAATCTGGAACAGAATTCTGTACTAGATAATCCAAATTTTTTAATAGATGGGAAGATGTAGAAAGCACCTTCTGGTTTTTCAACCTCTAAACCCATATCTACTAATCTTTGATAAATGTAGTCTCTACGCTTTTGATAGGATTCCACCATAGAAGAAGAATCATAATCTAGAGCTTCTATCATTGCAGGCTGAATAAATGTGTTTAACGCAACAATCATATATTGGTGTACTTTAACTGCTTGTTCAATAAAGTCTGTAGGACCAATTAAATAACCACATCTCCATCCAGGCATTGCATAAGATTTGGAGAAGGATTGACAGACAAGAATCTGTTCCTTTACATCCTGATATCGAACAAAGCCTAGCCTTCTTTCTCCATAGACAATTTGGTTATATACATCATCACAAATGACAAAGATAGGCTTACCTTTTACAGCATGATAAATGTTTTCTAAGGTTTCATCTGAGTAAATTGAACCTGTTGGATTATTTGGAGAGGTTAGAACAATCGCCTTTGTTTTTGGTGTGATTGCCTTTTCTAAATCCTCTTTCTTAATTTGAAAATGTTGTTTTGACGTATCAATAGTTACAACCTTAGCTCCCATAAATTCGATCATCTGTCGATACATTGGATATGCTGGAATTGGAACAATTACCTCATCATCCGGATTTAGCATTGTAAAAAAGGCACTAGTTAAACCCTCTGTTGAACCATGGGTAATTAGAACCTGTTCAGGAGTACATTCAAAGGCATTGAATCTTTTTTCAAATTCACAAACCTTTTTTCTAGCTTCTAAAAAACCTGGAGTTGGACCATATTTGGTTTGATGATTTTGTAAAGCCTCTATGGCTTTTTTAGAAATATTTTCTGGAGTGAAGAAGTCAGGTTCTCCTAAGGTAAGAATGACATCTGCTCCAACGCTTCTAGCATAATCATTAAATTGACGTATTTCAGAAGTTTCCACCTTCAATATTTTTTCGTTTAATTTTATGTTCATGAGACATCCCTCCAAATGTTTATGATGTCATTATATCATAACTCCATCAAAATATCTTGTAAAATTAGAAGATTTATGCTAAAATTATAAGTGCAATAGGGAGTAGTTGATTAAGATGTACTTCTTAAGGTTGATTTCACCAAGCCGAATTTATTCTGGAATCAACAATCAAGACTTTGATTTGACAAGACTATTAGCTTTTATGCTGGTAGTTTTTTTCATTTTATTGCCAGCAACAAGGAGGGTATACAAATGGAATTTTTTGAAGTTAAAACAAATGAGGTTGAGGAAAGAGCTAAACAAAAGTTTATGGAAGCTTACCAAAAACAGCTCAAATTGAGTAGAATTCTCTTAACGAGTATTTTTGGTGGAATGGGATTTTTATTTCTCATTTTAGGGGCAATTATGTTGCTTTCGGAACAGGATTCTGAGTCTGCCATAGTATTTATGAGCATAGGTGGTATGTTTTTAGGATTTGCTGTTTTGAGTTTTATAATTTTGTTGTTTGCTAAACCAGAAAAAGCATATGAACGAATGAGGAGATTACAAAACAAATATGGAATAATGAATCTATATACTTTGAGTTCTACCACTGTAGTTCAGGAAGAACGCATCAGTGAGCTTGAGGCAAGAATAGAGGAATTAGAGGCAGAAGTAGAACGTCTTAGAAGAAATATGAACAAGTAATGGAGTTGAAACTATGGTCATCACATTTGAGAATGTATCATTTAAATATATTGAAAAAAGACTTCTAGATGATGTCTCCTTTTCTATTACAGATTCTGATAAGATTGGAGTTGTAGGGGTAAATGGTACAGGGAAAACCACAATGTTAAAATTAATGATTGGAGAAGAAAAACCGATTTCTGGAAAAATTTTAAAAAGTGGTGGAATGGTGATCAATTATTTACAACAAAATCCTGAGTTCCCTTTACAAACGAGTATTTTAGATATTGTGAATTCCTATGGAACAAAGGAACACCCTGTAGAAGAGTATGAAGCAAAATCCATTTTAACAAAGCTAGGATTCACAGATTTTTCAATGGGTGTAGATTATTTATCTGGTGGTCAGAAAAAAAGACTAGCTTTAGCTTGTGTACTGGTAAGCTACTGTGACATTTTAATTTTAGATGAGCCTACCAACCATTTGGATAATGCAATGATTTTATGGTTGGAAAAGTATTTAATGCGTTTTAAAAAAGGATTAATTATGGTTACACATGACCGGTATTTTTTACAACGCGTTTGTAATAAAATGATGGAGATTGACTTTGGAAAAGTCTATATCTATGATGCAAATTATGAGAAATTCTTGGAATTGAAAGCGGAGCGCTTAGAACAATCTAAAAAGGAACAACAAAAGCTAAAACAAATTTTAAAGCAGGAATCTGAATGGATGCATAGAGGTGTAGAAGCTAGAAGAACCAAAAGTAAAAGTCGAATCGAGCGATTTTTAAAATTGTCTGAGATTCAGTTTCACGAAACTAAGGAAATGGCATTTTCTTCTAAGGAAAGCTATCTAGGAAAAACAATAATAGAAATTCAAAATGGTTCAAAGGGCTATCCGAATAAAGAGTTGTTTCACAATTTTTCCTTTTCCTTGATGCGAAATGATGTTATTGGCATTGTTGGAGATAATGGTGCAGGCAAAACAACGCTCTTTAAAATTTTAATGAAGGAAGAGAATCTAGATACTGGAGAATTGATTTTAGGAGAAACTTTAAAGATTGGTTATTTCTCTCAAACCCCAGACTGGATTGACCCTGAGCTTCGAGTAATTGATTATATAAAGGAAGAACAATCCTTAATAGAAACATTAGATGGTATGATTTCAGCAAAAGATTTATTAGAACGCTTCTTATTTGATTCTAATCTGCAATATACAAAGGTAAAGATGCTTTCTGGTGGTGAAAAAAGAAGATTACAATTGGTTCGTGTACTTATGAAAAATCCAAATGTTTTATTGTTGGATGAGCCTACAAATGATTTAGATATATACACGATTGAAATTCTAGAGGATTATATAGAAGCATTTAAAGGACCAGTTTTAGTAGTTAGCCATGACAGGTATTTTTTAGATAAAATCTGTAATCAGCTTTTAGTATATCAAAATCAGGAAATTCATCCTTATCTATGCTCCTTCAGTGAATTTCTAGAAAAGGAACAGAAAGAAAAGGTTGGAGAGACTTCCATCAAAAAAGAAAAGCCTAAGGGAAATAAATTTCCAGCAAGCTTGCGTAATGAAATGTCTTCCTTAGAAACTAAAATTAAAGATTTAGAAGAAAAGCTATCTAAAATAAATCAAGAGCTTACAGAGATTACAACTGATTATGTTAAATTAATGGAATTGAATCAATCTAAGGAGAAGCTAGAAGAAGAATTGGATTCCTCTATACTAAGATTATTTGAAATAGAAGAAATTAAACAACAATATAATTAAAATAGAAAGGAGCATTATTTTATGGCGAAACAATATTGGAAGGCAGGAAATATGCTTTATCCTTTACCAGCAGTAATGGTAAGTGTTATTGATGAAGCAAATCAACCTAATATAATAACTGTTGCGTGGACGGGTACATGCTGTACAAATCCACCTATGGTTTATATTTCTGTAAAAAAAGAAAGATATTCACATCATATGCTAATATCATCAAAAGAGTTTGTCATCAATTTGACAACAGAAGATTTAGTTTATGCAACAGATTATTGTGGAGTAAAATCGGGTAAAGATGTCAATAAATTTGAGGAAATGCATTTAACGCAGATTCCATCAAAATTTGTAAAGGCTCCTAGTATTAAAGAATCCCCTGTGAATATTGAATGCAGAATAAAGGAAATTATCCCTTTAGGCTCTCATGATATGTTTTTGGCAGAAGTATTAGGTGTTACAGTTGAGGATACATATCTAGACGAATCCGGAAGATTTGATTTATCTGCATCTCAACCAATTGTCTATTCTCACGGACAATATTTTACACTTGGAAAAAATCTAGGAAAATTTGGATATTCTATAAAAAAATCTTAAAGTTTATTTAATAAATCATCTTTAGATATGAATTCAAGTTTAGTCAGAACAAATCTTTTCTTACCTACATCCTTAATAGAAGAACCACATAAATAGATAGAATCATCTATAATAA
>CAMWSQ010000065.1 GCA_947177025.1 uncultured Mollicutes bacterium
TATTTATACCGATAGCTATCCAATACTTACTTTAAAATAACATCCCATTTTTCATTATGAATTACATATTGGAATTCATTTAAAGAATCATCTAACATCACTTTTATTAATTCTTTAAAATCCTCAACAAGGGAAACTTTATCTAATTCATCCTTGTGAATCCAATACATTTTCCCTTCGCTGGAAGAAACAAGTTCCCCTTCATAGGAATCTGTTTTAAACAAAAAAACTAGATATCTTCCGTTTTTAATTGGAAATTGCTTAATCCCACAGAGTTTTGGATTTGCAATGGTCAATCCAGTTTCTTCTTTCATTTCCCGAATGACCGCTTCAACTATAGACTCCCCTGGCTCTATATGACCTCCTGGGAGTGTATAGCCATGCCAATCCTTTTTGATTCTGTTCTGTAAAAGATAGTGATTGTTATGATAGATAAGGCATAATACTGTCAGTTCAACATTTTCTAAACGGCTCATTTTTTCATCTCCTATAATAAAGAATATCGCCTCATAATAATATGAGGCGATTTAAATTCTAACTCTTACAACTCATCTAAAAATTGTTGTAATGAACCATCCATAAAACTGGATTTTAATGCAAACAAATACGTTTTTTCATTGATACGTATATTCTTTCCATCTAATGCATAAGTAGCTCCAGCAAAGAAAGCTAAAAGCTTATTTCCAGCCATAGGCTCTAAATTATCAAAATTTAATACAAGTGGATCTCCTGCTTTTAATCTTTTTACATATTCAGCAGCTTTAGCATCATCATCACTAATCTGATCCATAATGATTCGATCTCTAGCTAAAGTATCATTAGATAAGCTTTTAGAGGCTTCTTCATAATCATTTTTCTTTCTTCCAAATAATCCCATTATTCTGATTCCTCCTCATCATCTTCTTCGCCCTCTTTATCTGTCATAGGTAAAACAGTTGCCTTTGTACCTTGACGAACCATAATTAAGGTTGTTTTTGCAAATCCTTGTAAAATATCCATACGCTGTGGTGGACATGCAATAATAACCTGTAAAGGCATAGAGTTAATAAAGCTCATCATAGCATGCATACGGTTAGCATCCATCTTATCAAATACTTCGTCAAATAAAACTAGACCAATTGGATCTCCCGCTACAGCTGAGCTCTTTGTATAAACACGAACAAAGGATGCAATAATTGCAACATAGAATGGAACCTGAGTTTCACCACCGGACTTTTCCTTAAATACCTTAGAATAAGTCATTGTTTCACCATTCTTGTTGATGATACGAATATCATAGTCCATATATGTACGATAGTCTGTAAACTTATTGATTGCACCATTACTATTGAGTTCATCCATAGATAAGGTTTCAAATAGCTCTCTGATTTGCTCATCATATTTTTGTTGGAAGGCATAAGTTAATAAACCGCCTCCACCTGGTTCAAGATCAGATGTAACCATCTCATAGAAGGAAGCATATTCTGTACTTCTAGGGAAAATAAATTCATAGTGGTCATCACCGAATGTAATATTAGATAATGTCTTATTAATCTGCATAATCTCTTGTTCAGCTGTCAAGATATTATTTCTTAACTTCGCAATGAAGTCTTCCTTAAATACAACCTCAGCTGCTTCACGAGCACTACGAACCTTTTGTTCATACTTGATTAACTCTGTCTTTTCAAGCTTATTCAATTCAGCAATAAACTTATCAATCTCTGTTATACCAATAGAGAATGTTGAGTTATATGTGTTAATATAGCCATATTGCTTTGCAACAAGGGTATCCTGTAAAATACCATAGCTAGCATCCTCTGTTTTGAATTTTTCTTGATATTCTGCAAAGGCAGTCTTGAAATTCTTATTTAAGACTAATGCTCTATATTCATCCTTTGCTTGTTGTTCAAGAATAACAGAACCACCTGATAGCTCTTGTAATTCATTTTCTAAGGTTACTAGCTCATTGCCCTTCATATAAATAATTCTATTTAGAGCTTCAATGGCATTATCAATACCACCAATTTCCTTACTTAAGGCTTGCTTCTTATTATCACATGCCTTGATTGTATCTAGAACCTTATCATAGTCCTCCTGAAGTTCTGAAGGTGTAGCAGTCTTTTGACGCAATGCTTGCTTAGATAAATCCTCAAGAGTATTCTTTTCTTTTTCAAGTAATAATGCTTTATCTAAATCCTCAATTAATGGACGAACATCAATTTGGTCAATTAAGCTTAGCATTTTATTTAAGCTTTCCATTTGCGTATTTAATGTTACATACTCATTCTTAGCTGCATCTGCTTTTTGATGCCATAATACAGCTTGCTTAGATGCTGCATTCTTACCAATAAATGGCTTTTCTACATTTGGATTAAGACTGGTTACAGCAAATCCACGATAAATCAATAAATCATTCGTAATAGATGTTTGATACTTTTCAAGTTCCATAGCATCATTACACATAATTACATTACCACATGTATAATTGATATAGCATCTTGCATCTTGGTTTTCACTTTCAATAATAGATGCCAAAGATTTGGAATCATAAGATGTGAATCGACTGATTTGCTTTGTATTTACTAAACCAATACCATATAAACGATATTTATTTTTGATACGTGAGAAAATTTGTAAAGCTTGATCAAAATATCTTGGTTCAACAATCATATTGAATCTACGGTTACCCAAGAAAATTTCAATTGTATCTGCCCAATTCTGATCTGTGATTTCACAGATTTCAGCAAAAATATGAACCTTAATGTCATAATTATAAATACGCTTTAAGCCTTCCTCTATTTCAGCACGGATTTGTAATAATTGTGTTGGGAAATTTACACGATTCTGATCTAATCCCTTTAAATTAATACTAATCTCATTTATTTGAGAAATTAGACTTCTTTTCTTTGTATCTAAGGAACCCAATTCTTGGTTCAGTCTATTTTGAACAGCTGTTAAGCGGGCTTGATAATCCTTTAATTTAATCTTAGAAGCTTCCACATCCATTGTATTAATTTGAACTAGAGGTAGATTTGCCATCTCAGCAAATAAACGCTCATTAGAAAGCTTTCTCAATTCATTTAAAGAATCCTTATATTGACCTACTCTTTTCAAGAAAACCTGTTGATTTGCTTCTAAGGAAGTAATATTTGTCTGAGTCTTTAAAATTTCACGATTAATATATTCTTCAGCCTTAAATGTATCATTATTACTTAAGGCATTGTATAAATCACGTGAACGTTCATTTAAGGCTAAAAGCTCTTGATCTATAGAAAGAATCTCTTGTTCCTTCATTACACGTAAATTTTCCTGCTGTTCAATTTGACGCTTTGCATCTGTGATTTCATTGCGAATCTCTTCTGTATCAAACAAATGCATTAAATATTGCAAGTAATTCTTTCTTTCCTCTATTCCCTTTAATTCCTGATAAATTTGATCAATTTCTCTTAAATCACTAATCTTTTTATTAATTAGCTTTAATGTATTTTCTAATTCCTTATAGGAACGGATAGAGTCCTGAATTGCTGTAACATCAATATCCTTTTCTTCCAAAATATTTTGATAGATGAAATCCTTAACGTCAGCGATTGGTTTAAATGCAAGAGCCTTAGGAATCAAACGATAGAAATCCTCATTGATGGAACCAAATGCTGTTCTAAATCCACGCTTTGCTTCCTTCTTTGTTAAGAAAAATTCGAAATTGGGATTTTTCTTACGGAACTCAACTGTGCCATAAATCTGATGTTCTTCAGAAACAAACATAGAATCATTGATTGGCTCAAAGGTACGATAGAATAAAGTCTTCACAGGAAGCAATTCTCCAAATGCATCGATGACAGCACCTACTGCAAAACGGCTGTCTGTACGCTCATCATAGAACTCTAAGGCAACATGACCAGAAACATCACCATTTCTTAAATACTCCTTATCATCCATACCTAGCTTACATTTTACATAACCACGTAAATCACGCTTACCTTTTTCATTTGCAGCTAAGTTAAACATTGTATCACCAGCTGTAAGAATATAGGTAATTGCATCCATAATGGTAGACTTACCTGAAGCATTTGGACCAGAAAGCAATGTGTTTCCGTTAATCTCTATTGTCTCATTGGAAAGGTAATGCCAATTAATTAAACGAATCTTAACTAATTTTTTCATTCTTTGTCACCATCCTCTTGAGCAATTTTAGAAATTGTTTGATATACTTCATTAACATCTTCACTCTGAATTGCCATAAGAATAGTTGGTAAAATCACAATGCGGCATGCAGAGGAGGTAACGTCTCCTGTTACTTCAATTAAATTATATCTTCTAAGCAGACGAACTGCAGATATTAAATCTGTTTTATTTAACTTCTTCTTAATTTGTAGATAGTCATATTTTGTATGTATATCTGCTACACTACAAACAATATTATCATTCAAGGAAGTATCCTTTGCCTTTTCATGATATAAAAGACGAAGAATTAACAAAACAATAGATTCATCTCTTTTTAATTTTAATGTGTTGGAAGGTGTTGCACCCTCTAACATAACACAACCTGAAGCTGTATCTAAAATAATCTCATATCCTAAAACCTTAAAAAATTCATCAAATAAATCCTTAAAGCTCATTAGGAAGTAATAGCTTTCCTTATTGTCTTTCTTATCTCGACATAAAAATGTAGTAGCCAACAGCTTATTTGCTGTATCTCTAAATAGATTTTGTTGTGCTACAGTCATAGTTTCATATGCACTAAGCATTTCTTATCCTCTCCTTTCAATGATGAAATCACGCAAACGATATCGTTTGTGTTCAATGATATTATCTAAAATTTCAATACTATAATCTTGATTTGAAGCATACATAATGCTGTAAACCGTCATTAAAACTGTAATGTTTTCAGAGTTATAATGAATAACTTCACTTGCTCTTAATTTATTTGCTACAGTATTTGCCTCTAAGAAATTCTTAATTTCAACTTCGTTATAAGCAGATTTGAATTGCTGCAAGAATTCTTGCGTTAAAGAAAAATCCAATCCAAGATCATCTAAGGTTTGATTATAGTTTCTTGTATAGCTTCCTCTAGGACTATATAAAGAATTCTCCCTTGTGTACACCTTAGTCAGATTTAAAGTATAAAGCGTATCTACAAGGCGCATTGCTTTATCTATCTTACCAACCTCATTTGAATGCTTGATATGCTTTAAAATTGAATTCAATTTGCCAATAATATTGTCATCTTCACTTAATAAGAATTTAATCTTACCAATTGTAGAATTGATATAGGTTCTATTTTTGTTATCAATTTCAGAAACAAATACATCAATGGAATTAAATACATCTATTACCTCATCAATAGCTTTATTAGCTCTTTGAACAGCCATATCTCCTACGGGATACTTTCTTTGGAAATCTTTCACAATCATTTCCATCGCGTAAGAGTCTCTAGATAATTCTTCTAATTTGGAAACAATTGCCAAACGATATCGATTGATATTATCTGAAGTTTTCATTTTTAGATAACTTCTATCGTAAATGTCTGTTTTAAATGTCATCAAACGTTCCATTAAATCTTTAATCTCTGAAGTCTCTACAACGCTACCAATGTATTCCTTCAATCTACTATCCAATCTACGAAGTGCTCGAATAAGTTGCTTTGTATTGTTGTATACAGAATTAAATTTTGTAACATAATCTACATTATCAGGATTGTGAAGAACTGAGTAAATCGTGTAGATATATCCTTGATATTCATCCGCATAAATTTCATAGGAGGCATTTTCATCTCCATAAGAATCGATTGCCATAGGATAAGCCGTTAACAATGCTTCACAAATTGTTATTGCCATATCTGAAAAATTCAAGATTTCCTCATAATCGTTTGTTACATCCACATAAATCCAACCACATTCTTCCATTCTTCGTAAAATGTAGTTAGCAAGTTCACGTTTGGATTGTGGATTGGACTCTTCATCTTCCTCATCCTCAACATCATATAATAATGTACTTTTTTCTAAAAAATGTACTAAATCATCTACAACAATCTTCTTTTCTATTCCAAGAATAGACCCTGTTTCATATGTCTTAAAGCTTTGTATTATAGAAGCTAAATATATTCGTTTGTTTTTAGATGAAAGCAAAGAGAAAAAATTATCTGGTATCATACCAAAAAAATCCATAGTTTCCCCACCTATCTTTTTTTCACTATTTTATACTATTTTATCAAAAAAAAAGCATAAATACAAGAAAAAGCCCTATAATTTTATAAATTATAGAGCCTATTTTTCATTTTAATTTGATGAAATTCTCAATTCTTCACAAAACTATCAAAATAAAGCTTGAATCTCAGCTTCTGTTAAATAAACATATTCTCCTTCTTTTAGATGAGAAGGCAAGCTTAAAGAACCAAAAGAAATCCTTTTTAAAGAGGTAATCTCTAATCCTAAGGCTTGAAACATACGTTTCACTTGATGATACTTTCCCTCCTGAATTGTAATAAAGCCATGCTGCAATTGATCTATTTCTACAACAGCTGGCATACAAAGATATCCGTCATCTAAAAGAATTCCCTCTTGAAATTTAGAAAAGTAACTTGGTAGAAACTTTCCTGCAAAAGTGAATTCATAAACTTTATTTACATGCTTGGAAGGTGATAGAAAATTATGTGCTAGCTTTCCATCATTCGTAATCAAAAGGAGTCCTGTAGTATCTTTATCCAAACGACCAACAGGGAAAATTCCCTTTTGATATTCCTGGATTAAATCAATCACTGTTGGATCGTGTAAATCAAAGGTAGCACTCACATATCCTGCAGGCTTATTTAAAAGGATATAAACTAGCTTTTCATAGTGAACACTTTCATCTAAAAATAAAACTTCATCCTCTAATTCATTTACCTTATAATCATCATTTTGAATGACAACTCCATTGACTGAAATATATCCCTTGCGAATCCATTCCTTAACCTCTTTACGAGACCCATAGCCTGTATGAGAAAGCAGTTTATCTAGTCGCATACATCGATTTCCTTAATATCATCTTTAATCTCATAACACATTTCATCATCATAAGATGCATCTGTGATTGCCTCATCTGGCATAACAAGATATTTGATTTCACCATTGGCAAGAACTTCATTTTTATCATTAAATATTTTGCATTCTGCAATAAAATATCTACTGGTTTGCTTAACAATTCTTCCTATGCCTTTTAATTCTTCATTATAAGGAACAGGCTTACGATATTTTGTAGTTAAATCTAATGTGACACCTAATTTCTTTGGTTCTAATACCCAAAAGGCTCTACAGGCAAGTTCATCTAGCATAGCGCTAATCATACCACCATGAACACGTCCTGGATAACTTTGATGCTCCTCTTTAAATGTAAATATGCCGCAAACACTTTGGTCCTCCATCTCATAAAACTGAGCCTGAACACCAAAGGAATTATCCATTCCACAAATCATACACATTTTACTATTGTTTTGTTTTTTGATAACCTTCATAACCCTTTACTCCTTTAAATCTATTCTTTACAAATCAAATTCAGCTTTTAAGCCATCTCAATATAGGATTTAAAATACCTTTCTTGAAAATACGTTTTTTGATATATTTCTTCTTTAGAAAAGCTTTTATTAGAAACAATAAGCTTATCCTCATCATCTATACGATGAATGATAGCAATCACTTTTCCCTTATACCTTTCTACTGGAGTGTCGACATCCATAATATAGGCATCTATTTCTTCACCATCAATAGGTGAAATCGTATTAGGAATATACCCATAATTTAGTTCATAAACTAAATCTTTCTCTGTTGGATGAACTGAATGAATCGGTCGATCCACAATAACTTCTACTACCTTATTCAGCATATAAACATCTCCTTTAGGCATGGAAAAAAGTCCAATACTGGACCTTAATCTTCACGGAAATTATGAATTAAATC
>CAMWSQ010000066.1 GCA_947177025.1 uncultured Mollicutes bacterium
CATCAGGCTGTGGTAAATCTACAACTTTAAGAATGATTGCAGGATTGGAAGATATCAGTGCTGGAGAATTATATATTGGTGACCGCATCGTTAACGATGTAGAACCTAAGGATAGAGATATCGCTATGGTTTTCCAAAACTATGCACTATATCCACACATGACTGTATATGAAAATATGGCATTTGGTTTGAAACTAAGACATGTTCCGAATGCTGAAATACACGAAAAGGTTTTATGGGCTGCTAAGGTTCTGGATTTAACAGAATACTTAGACCGTAAACCAAGAGCAATGTCTGGAGGACAAAGACAAAGAGTTGCTTTAGGTAGAGCTATTTTAAGAAATCCTAAGGTAATGCTTCTAGACGAACCATTGTCAAATTTGGATGCTAAGCTAAGAGCTCAAATGAGAAGTGAGATTGCAAAATTACATGATGAATTACAAACTACATTTATCTATGTAACACATGACCAAGTAGAAGCAATGACACTTGGAACAAGAGTTGTTGTTATGCGTTTAGGTCGTGTTATGCAAATTGATAGTCCTAAAAATTTATATGATTATCCAAATAATCTATTTGTTGCAGGATTTATCGGTACGCCTCAAATGAATTTCTTCCACGCATATTTGACAAAGAATAAAGACAATATACATATTGATTTTAAATGGAGTGATAATACATTAGATGTTCCACAATCCTTATTAGCTAAAGTTCAACCTCAATATTTTGATGGAGAAAAGGAAGTTATTATAGGATTACGTTGCGAGCATTTATCATTTGATCCAGAAATTGTTTCTAAATCCAAATATACAATCGATGTACGTGTTTCTCACTTTGAGGAATTAGGAAACGAAACATTAATTTATGGTGATATCAATATGGATGGAGATGGATTCTCAGAGACAGCAACCCGCGTTATTGTAAAGGGTACTTCTAGCTACGGCTTGAAGAAAGGCGATGTTGTTAAATGTGCTGTTGTTGTGGATAAAATGCATATGTTTGATAAAGAAACAGAATGTACAATTAATCCACGAGTTCCATCTGAAAACCTAATCACTTGTGAAGTGAAAGAAGGAACAATTCTATTAGGTACTTCAAAATTCACTTTACCAAATGCAATTCATTTAGAAAATGGCACATACGATTTATTAATGCCTACTTCTGCAGTAAATATTTCTAAAGCAGGAGATAATAAATGTGTTGTAGCACTTTCAGAACAAATTGGAGATGTAAATTTATTAGGAATCCAATTTGGTAAGCAATTATTATTTGCAAACTATTCTGAGCCTTTAAAGGAAGGAACAGAAATAACACTTGATTTAGATTTCACTAAAATTAAATTCTTACAAAATAATGCTGTTGTATTAGACGCAATTCCTGAGTATGACAGAGTAAATTCAATTTTTATGAATTATTTAACTGCAAAGGAATATGTAGGTACAAAATATGATTCTGTTTTAGAAAGCAGAATTGCAGCTGTTAGAGAAGAATTTGAACCTAAGTTGGCTGCTTTAACTGAAGAATATAACCAAAATTGTGCAGAAGCAAGTAAGGTTGATTCTAAGGCTGTTGAGGCTAAAAATGCAGCTGAATTAGAGCAAAGTAAGTTGGCTCTAAAGGAATCTTTATTAAAGGCAAAGCAAGAACTACAAGTTAGTTCAAAACAGCTTAAAGAAACTCATCAGGCAAATAACGCAAGAATTATCAAGGAAGTTGATGAGATGTATGCTAAAATTAAAGCTGATGAATTTGATTCCTTTGAACAATTTAAGCAAATTAACAAGGATAAGGATGCTTATCGAAAGAGAAATCAAGAGCTAAGAGAGTTTAAGGCTACAATTGGTATTGAAAAGAAAAATGAATTAGGTAAGCGAATTAATTTAGAAGCTGTTGCTTATGAAAGTGACTTAAATGCATTAAAAGGAACATATAAGCGTACAGTAGATGGATTAAAGAAGGATCGCAAGGATTTAGTTCATAGATGTAAGAATGAGGCATATCCAGTTAAAGCATTAACAAAACAATATAAAAAGGATATGAAGGCTTTAAAGGCAGAATATCAAGCAAAATTAAATTTGGCGAACATTATATTCTTCTTTAAAACAAACCAACATATCACATTGTCTAATGATGCTATATCAAATAAAATGATTCAAAGCTTGGGTATTAAGGTTTTTACAAAGCAATATATTATTGAAATACCACATGATGCATACAGTATAGGAGAAGAAGGTCTAGATCTTAAGGTGATGGATGTTTTAGACTTCGAAAGTAAAAAATATCTTCATTGTTCCTATACAGATGATTATGGAACCTCTGATATTTATATTTTAGTAGATAAAGATATAGATCAAGAAACAATCAAAGTAACCTTCGATATTTCTAAAGTACACATTACAGAAAAATCAATGGATATCAAGATTTACTAAGATGGTGAATAAGGAGGAAAAAATGAAACATATTAAATATTTTGTTCTCGTTTTGTTTGTTCTATTGGCAGTATCTTTAACGGGATGTGCTGATAGAAAATCCCCTGCAAGTGGCTATTTAAGTGAAACCGAATTAATGAATATTATTGATAACCTAGAAGATCTTACTTCTCCAAAGGAGATTGAAGTAGTTGGCTATTTGAATTATTTTAATCTTTCCGAAGATAAGTTAGGTAGAACAGTTGAACAGGTAATGACTTATAAGGAATATCCTTCTAAGCCTACTACCGAAGATTCAAAGGAAACAAACAATTATATAGCAGAGTGTGCTTCTTATTATTTAAGATTGCCTATGCATATCACTAAGGATACATGGAAAGAAGTAGATACAGATTGGGCTGCAAGATATCAATTAGAGTCTAAGCTATATCGTCCTTCTGGTATGGATAAAATTTATTATTATGCACGACCAGAGGGTGGCTTCACAGTTAAGCTTTTTGGAGTAAATAAAGAGCTTAAGATTAGCAATTATGATTTGTGGAATGCAGGAAATGCTGATGACTTAGTAGATTTACTATGCAGTGGAAAATGGAATATTACAGTAGAGTATGATGCCGCTGGATATTTGGTAAAAGAGGAGTTTGCAACTGTAAATGCTCCTAAAAACAAAAACAATGTTTCGGCCGCAGACAAATCTAAATGTTGTTATGGACAAGCAACATATGAATATTTCTAAAATGAAAAAGTATATCATTTTACTTTTACTTGTAATGGTAGTGGGACTAACCGCCTGCTCTAAGAAGATACCAGAAGGGGATATTAAGGATTTCGTAGAAGCCTTAGATTATGATACGGCATATTCCTTTGTTCGAAATGCTCAAAGCAGTACAACTGTTAAGCATTTTGAAAATGGAGAAGAGGATGGTCATTTAATTATGAACATCACGATTGATAAGGAAAATACGAGCTATTATTATAGTGAAAGCATAGTTGATGGGTATTTCTATGGAAACAAAGAAGGCCAATATGACTTTCATTCTCAAAATACACTTTGTTATATGAATGATGAAACATGCGTTTCAGTTTATCGTACAACAGATGATACTGCAGATTCAATTCAGTATAGTCCAGAAGATGTTCTGTTATCTATACATAATTTCTTCTATACAGAATTGGAAGCAGGAATTTATCGTGGTGGATTTTATTATGGAGATTATGTTCGTTTAAATTGCGCACAATTTTATGAATTGTTCTCTTTAAATGAAACAAAAGATGAGTTGACCTATAGTATCAATACAGTAACTAAGGATAAAGATAATACAGATATACTAAATATGCATTCCTTTACTGTTAATGCATATGGTATGCTAATTCGGTTATCCTCTGTTGCTAAAAATAATTCTAAAAAGCTTAAGATGGAAACGACAACTACGATTACATATAATACTAATTTTGAAAAAGTATTGGAATTATAAAAGAAAGGAGTATATGGTATAGGTCTATATACTATAAAGGATAGAACAAATGAAGAAACTATTATTATTCATATTGAGTTTGTTTGTATGCTTTTCTTTAGTAGCCTGCAAACCTAAGACTAATCAACCAGTAGATCCAGATGATAAAGATAAACCAAGTAATACAGATAATCCAAATACATCTGATGATTCATCTACGGCTAATGATCCAGAAACAACAGAAAGTGTTGGATTTGTCATTCACTTTAATTTAAAGTCTAAGACAAGCAGCGGAGATTATAAATATAATCTTTGGTTATGGGCGAAAGATGCAGATGGTGCAGATTATCAATTTAATGGTGAAGACAGTTTTGGTGTATACGCAAAATATAAATTTACGGATATCAATTGTCTTGGTTCTGGTTTAGGCTTTATTGTCAAAGAAAATAAGGTATGGGATGAAAGCCCAGCTAAGGATTATGATGCAGATAGATTCTTAGATTTCAGCACAATTGAAAAAGATAAACATGGCTATTATCATGCATATTTAATGACAGGAGATGCTAATATTTATTCTAATGCTAAATTAGAAGTTAATGATGCGGTTATGTATTTCAGTATGTCCTATAATGAAAAAACTGAAGTTATCATAATCTGGTTCCAAACAAACCATGAATTTTCTGAATTCTCCATTAAAGTTGGAGATGAAGTTCTAGTATCCAGTGAAACAGTAGAAACTGATTCTAATGTAATTTCTAAATCTAAAAAGAGAATTCAATATCAATTAAAAGAATTCCCAGATTTGAAAAAGGAATATACATTAAAAGTTAAATTTGCTGAAACTGGAAATGAGATTACAAAAACTGTAAATAAGGCTTCTCTATATAACACAAAATCATTCAATGAGCGTTATGCTTACGATGGTGAATTGGGAGCAATATATGAAGCAGAAAAAACAACTTTTAAAGTTTGGTCCCCATTTGCCTCAACAATCAAATTGCGTGTTTATGATAATGGAACACCTACTTCAGTAGATAGCACAAAGGGTAGTGATTTATATCAAGAATATCCAATGCTAGAAGGAGAAAAGGGTGTTTGGTCTAAAGAGCTTGCTGGTGATTTAGAAGGAAAATATTATACCTATGTTGTAACAAATTCTACATATACAGATATGGAGATTGTTGACCCTTATGCAAAATCTGCTGGTGTTAACGGTCTTAGAGGAATGATTGTTGATTTTGCTAAGACAAATCCTACAGGATGGGATGAAATGAAAATCCACAGTTATGAATCTAGACAATTAACTGTTTATGAAACACATATCGCAGATTTAACAAGTAGTGCAACTTGGGGTGGAACTGCAGCAAACGCAAAGAAGTACACTGGTTTCTATGAATCAGGAACAACCTATTCAGATGGAAAAACTACTGTGAAAACAGGATTTGACCATATCAAAGAATTGGGTGTAAATGCAGTTCAAATTTTACCTATATTTGATCAAGCAAATAATGAAGTGAATGTAGAATTTAACTGGGGATATAATCCATTAAATTACAATGTAATTGAAGGTGCATATTCTTCTAATCCATATGATGGATATGAAAGAATCAAAGAATTCAAGAATTTAGTAATGGCTTATAATCAAGCTGGAATCAATATCATTATGGATGTTGTATACAACCATGTAAATGGATTAGAGCGTAGTAATTTTGATGTATTAATGCCTGGATATTATTTTAGATACAATTCAGGAGCGCCTTCTAATGGTTCAGGCTGTGGAAATGAAACCGCATCTGAAATGTATATGTTTAGAAAATTTATGAAGGATTCAACTGAATTCCTTGCTAGAGAATATAAGCTTGGTGGTTTCCGTTTTGACCTTATGGGTGTTCATGATGTAGAAACTATGAATCAGCTTGCAGATAATCTTCATACAAATGTAAATCAAGCAATTACAGTATATGGAGAGCCTTGGGCAGGTGGAACAATTGGATTACTTGGAGCTGATCCAGCAAATCAAAGCAATTTAAATAAATATGTTGGCTATGGTGCCTTCAATGACAAAATGCGTGATGCATTAATCAAGGGAGGTTTATCTGGAGTTGATGAAAAAGGTTGGATTACTGATAATGGTTCTATAAACATTTCAGATTTAACTAATATTATGAATGGTCTTAGAGGTAAAGTGTTAGAGCTTGGCAACTGGGATGCAGATAAGTGTGTAAACTATGTAACTTGTCATGACAATTATACGCTTTATGACCGTATTAAGGCTGCTGGTATTACAGATGAAGCTACAATCAAGAAAATGGCTATGCTTGCCAACTCAGTTGTATTTACTTCACAAGGAATAACATTTATGCTCGCAGGAGAAGAATTCCTAAGAACAAAAGGTGGAAACGACAATTCCTACAATGCTTCTTATGAGGTAAACACATTAGATTATTCATTAAAGATTAAGCATTTAGATATGTTCCAAAACTATCAAAAGCTTATTGCATTAAAACAAAACAAAGAATTATTCGCTAAACCAAATGAAGCATTACCAAATATTCTTATTCAAATGAATAGTGATGGAAGTATGATTTATTTTGATTTAACGGATAGTGTAAATCATAAAGAATATCGTATTATTCTTAGTAATGGTGTTAGTGCTGATGATAAGGTTGTAGATTTAAGTGGCTACACACTTTATCTAGATACACTAAACAAATCAGATTTGAATTTAACATCTCAAACAGTAATTGATAATTATCAAACAATTATTGCTTGTAAAGATGTTGAATAAATAGAATCATTTCGGTGATTCAAAAATTAGTCTTTTTAATAAAATAGGAGGAAAAAGAAAATGAAAAAAGTATTAAAGGGCTTATTATTTGCTTTCGTAGGAGTTTTCGCACTTGTTGTAATGACATCTTGTGGCGGTGGACATACACACAAAGCAAAAGAAACTTGGTCAAGAGATTCTGCTCAACATTGGCATGAATGTGAAGGCTGCGATGAAATGTTAGATGCAGCAGTACATACATATGGCAATTGGGCAGTTGATGTAGAAGTAGACCATGCTAACAATAAAGATGGATCAAGACATAAAGATTGTACAGTATGTGGATTTAGAATGAAGGAAGCAATCAAAGCAATGCCAGTATTCTATGTAAGAGGTGGTATTAATGGTTGGGGCTCAGGAGATGAGTGGAAACTAACAATTGACACTGAAAAAGCAACAGCAACAATAAAAGGCATCGTATTCGCAGTTGGCGATGAATGGAAGATTGCAACTTCAGATTGGAGTAATGAAGCAAATTCTGGAAATCTTGATGACGCTGCAAAAGAATATTTTGAAGGCGATGGAAACATTAAGTGTAAGGTTGCAGGTACTTATACAATCACAGTTAGTGATTTATTAGGATCTAAGACTATTTCTGTAGAAAAAACTGCTTAATACAATTAAAGCTTATGGAGAGATAACTCCATAGGCTTTTTTATTTTATATTCTTTAATTTCTTGCTTAAGTATTCTGGTAAATCCTCTAAGAACTTGTATTTAGTAATGTAGTCCTACAAATAAAGCCATCTGCCTCAGAACATAATACAATCCCTATTGTATTTGAATCGTGTTCAGATTTGATATAGCTGTCTATATAATTGGTATAGAATAATAACTGCCCAA
>CAMWSQ010000067.1 GCA_947177025.1 uncultured Mollicutes bacterium
TTTATCATATTCATCTAAAAAAGAAATCAAATCATCGTCTTTTTTATATCCTAATATTTTATTTAAATTCACATTACAAGCACTTTTAAAAATATTTTTTTCAACTAATGGGTTATATTTCAAAAGTTCTTTGATTAACACCTTTGTATCATATCGCTTAGATCCAGAGACTTCCCTTGTTTTATCAATGCCTTCTGTAAATCTACAAGCACAATTGATAAATTCCAGTTCATTATAATTTGACCAACGAATAATATCTCTTTCTCTAATATAATACATAGGACGAATTAATTCCATACCCTCATAATTCTCTGAATGGAGCTTAGGAAGCATAGTTTGAAAGGAACCACTATTTAGCATATTCATTAAAGTAGTTTCTATTACATCATCAAAATGATGTCCTAATGCAATCTTGTTGCACCCCAATTCCTTAGCCAATTTATAAAGAGCTCCTCTTCGCATCTTTGCACACAGATAGCAAGGATTTTTTATTTGAGCATTTGCAATTGCAAAAATATCTGTATTCATAATAACTGCATCAATATTTAATAATTTTAAATTGCTTTGAATACGTTCTAAATTTTTAGGATTATATCCTGGATTCATAACTAAGTATTTCACTTCAAATTCAAAATCAGAATGACGTTTTAATTCTTGAAAAAGCTTTGCCATCAGCATTGAATCCTTACCACCAGATATACAAACACAAACCGTATCGTTTGGACTCAATAGCTTATATTCCTTTAAAGCCTTTACAAAAGGTGCCCAAAGATGAGCACGATATGTCTTAATTATAGTTCTTTCAATTTCCTGATATCTTTGCATATATCTCACTTCCTATATTTATTTCAGTTTTGCTAAAAAATTAAAATAGCCTGAAAAAGAAGACCTAATATAAAGCTTCCTGCATTACACAATAGAGTATAGTGCAGAGCTGATTTTTTATTATGTAATATTAAATTATATCCCATTCCCTCTATCAACCATACAACTGCTTCTAAAGCGATGACAATGCCGCAAAACAACCAAGCATTAGAGATATTACTATAATAGCCAAAACAATTGATGCTAACATTTGTGATAATGTTCATTCCAATAGATAACAAATAGATAGACCATTTACGAACACCTAATGTTACAAGAATAAAAGTTTCTATAACTAATGTTAAAATTAGAGGAAGGGCTAAATATTTAATAAGTTCCATTTTTTCGTATTCTCCATTCAATAAATAAAATACATCCTATAGAAAGAACACATAGTATGCCAACGGCAATTTGAATTCCAAGCATAGGATATTCAAGCATTCCTAATAGGTATCCAGGCATTAAAACTGCAGCAAGAAGTCCAAATGCCAATCCTTCTTTCTTCTTTAATAAGCAATTTGCATAATATAAAGTAATTGGCATAGAAAAATTAAAAAAGCAAATTCCTATACAAATTACATATGGATTAGAATTTCCAAAGCATAAGCATCCTATAGCAATTCCCATAGAAACAAGAATTGTCCATGTTGCCCCAATATATTTTACAGCAATTCCACCTAGCATTTTCCCTAAAGCAGTCCCAACTGCAAAGGCAACAAAGAACCAAGCGGATGTTTCAAACTGGAAAGGAATGACCTTTCCAACAAAGGAACGGATACAAACCACTAAAAGAATTCCAAATAAGAGACAATATTCATATTTGATTTTACTTTTCGTTTGTTCTTCTATTTTAATTCCTTCTGCTTGTTCCTTTGATAGAAAAAGCAAACAAGATACAATAAAAAATATACTATAAAATGCTATAAGCAATCCATCTGAATAATATCGTTGTCCAAGCATCAAACCAATTGCTCCTGTAGAAACAAAGACACCTAAAGAGACTATATCATTTTTTGTTTTATGGATGACATCTTTTCCCCCACATATATGAAAAAATGAGTTTCCTATTCCCAAACAGATACTTGAAAGAATAAATTGAAACTGAAAAATAAAGCCTAAGGATAAAAAGATTCCAGCAATTCCTAAGAAGAGCTTTGGCTTAAAAAAATGATCCATAAGCATTCCAACAAGTGGTTGACTCACAAAGGCTAAGAAATTATAAACGAGAAAGATACTTAAGCACGTTCCATAATCTTCAGTATATAATTTAGAAAAAACAACTGCAGCACATATACCATCAACAACAAAATGAAGAATTGTATATAGTATGGTTCTGTGGTAGGCCTTAAGCGCTAGCATTTCCTATATATACCCATTCTGCACTAAAAACAACGACTTTGCGGTGTCCCTTCCAATAGTGATAATCCTCCTCTTGGATGGAATACGGGAAGGTTATAAGAGTATGATCTTCTTCATTATGCTTACGTTCAAGATACCACCCAACAATCTCATATTCTTCTAGCTGACTATTTAAATCATCTAAAAATCCTTCTGGAAAAGATGCATTTCCATCTGTATCAGATATAAAACCTGAAGAATAAAAAAATGTATACTCTCTATCTTCATCAACAATTTCTACATCAAATAGGTATTCTGGTTTGTTGTATCTTTGACCACCTACACAAGAAAATGGAAAAATCATAACATCTAAAATGATTAGAAAATAGGTTAAAACAGTTTTAAACATCTATAACCACCCCTTATATACTATTATAAATCAATTTGATATACGTGTCAATTTCAAGAAAAAGAAAAGAGAACCCTAAGGCTCTCTAAAACTTTAAAAGAACATCGTTTAAGATTACACTAGAATTCGTTCCATCTAGCTTCCCAAAAACCTGAATTTTTTCTAAGATAAGCTGTGTATTGAGTAAAGTAATGCTTTCCGAACTACTTTTTAGTTTTCCATTTCTTAAAACAATATGTTCTGCTTCTATCGTAAACTCTTCTGATAGTACCTCTATGCTCTTTTGATTTAAATCCAGATATACTTCTTTTCCTATGATTCTCATTGGTTTTTCACATACGAAATCTTTTGTTAAAACTAAATACTTATACTCCATATCTAATCCCAAATAACTATCTACGGAAAGATTTTGTAGAGTTATGCTTGCTTTTATAATTGGAGCAATACCAGCATCATATAGTTTTGCATTTCTTGTTGTATATAACGATACGTTGGATACTAAAGTAATTTCGCTAAATGTATATGCATTTATATCATCTATATAAAAGAAGGCATCCCCTGTATTTTGATATAAAATGGTATCTTCTATGTATATCTCACTTGATTCATAAGCTGAAACAACAAAGGAACCAGCTGATGTAAAGCTAGAGCTTTCTATTAATACAGTAGAGGCTGTTGCTTGAAGACCTCCAAAAATCTCTACAGCATTTAGGATGACATTAGAAGCGTGATTTGTGATAAGTGCAAATTCTTCTCTATTCCCTGTTTGAATTCGTCCATTTGAAATACTACTTTTCTTAGATTCAATGACAAGAGAGTCATTCAGGAGGGTAAGAGAATGAGTATTCAAATCAATAGAATTAAACGCTCCATTTAGGATAATATCAGATTCAACTGCAATATCCGCCATGAAAACAAGATGATAGCTTGGAGATTGAATTGCATTTAAGAATTCTTCTTCTGTAGAAATTGCTTGCTTCATCGGTAATACTATTTGTAGTTCATCCTGATATAAATTGTCTAAAAGCTCTATACTAGCAGTATATTTGATATATCCTGCTTCTTGGAATGTATTTGGCTTATTTTCTACATCAATACTTGCATCATAGAAATATAAAGAATCCTTTAAGCATTTACAAGGTACTTCTACAACAACCTGATATGAATCAAAGGTTTCTTTCCAATGAAATTCAAGCTCTTCATAATTATAATCATGAGCAGTAGGATTAATAGGAAGTGTTTGTTCTTTTTTAGATTCATAGGTTTTCCCTTGAAGGCTAACAGTTGCCAAATACTCCTTTTTCCCTTCAACTACACAGGTAGATGGAGTGATGGTTTCTTCTATTTCACCTACATAAGAAATTTTATGGGAGGCATCATTCTTACAACCAAAGATTAAAGTGGCACTTTCAAATCCTTCCCATACCCATTCATACTCTTCATAATTAATATCATGGTCTTCAAGAGGAATTTCTTCTATTTTTTGATTGGTATATGTATGACCATCTACTTCTATTTGGGCTTTATAAGTAGTATTTCCAACAGAAACACATGTTGCAGGAGTTGTATGAGATGTGACTGTGGCAGGCAATTGAAGAGGATGACTGTTATCATTTAAGCAAGGGATAATTGCTGTAACAACTTCAAAGCCAGTCCAATTCCATTCTATGTGATCATAATCATAGGCATGTCCTATGGCAGGAATGCTGGTTTCTTTTGCATCCTCGTATTTTTGTCCTTGAATGGAGATAGATGCAACAATTGTTTTCTTTCCAGCTTCTAAGCAAGTTGGAGGAACAATGCTTACTTGAGTAGGTGCATTATAATTTAAGATATGCGTTTTATCATTTTTGCAAGGAATCTGAACATTAGCTGTTTCTTCTTCCCAAATCCAGTTCATATTCTCTAAATCAAAGCTATGATCAGTTGGTAAAAGAATATCTTCCTTCACATCCTGGAAAAGCTCATTTTCAATTTCAACACTTGCAGTATAAATCACTTTTCCTGAATTAGTACAAGAAGCATTTATGGTTTGACTTGAGATGGTTGCAGGAGATACTATTTGATGTGTCCTATCATTTTTACAAGTTATAATGCAGTTTGCTGCAGTAAAGCCTGTCCATTCCCATTGAGGGTGCTCATAGTCATAATCATGCTGAAGTGGATCAATGCTTTGCTGTTCTAAAAGAACTTTTCCACAAACAGAACAGTGATAGCCTTGGGTAATACCACTTTCCTCACAGGTTGCAGCAATTGCCTCATCCTCTACAGAAGTATGATTTGTTATTGGAAGAATTGTTTCTCCTTCAGTAATTTCTATAGTTTCATCCCGATCCCTAAAAATCTTCCCGCAATGAGAACAGTACCAATGCTCTATGAGACCTTCCTCCAAACATGTCGCTGACTTTTCAGGTACATGAACCTTGCTATGAACATGACCAGTATCAGATTGCTTTTTTGCACAGCTTGAGAAAATACCACAAATAAGAAAAATAGTGATTATAATAGTGCATATTTTCAGTTTTTTCATTTCATTCTCCCCTTAATTACTACATGCAATTATACTCTTTGTCTTTGTCTATTTTGCAAAATAAATGCTGTCGTATTTTTAAAACGATTTACAGAATGTTATCAAAGATTTCAAAAAAGGAAGTGTTCTTTCATAATAAACAAAAAAGTCCCATCAAAAGATGGGAAGATTCTATGTTAATACTCGAACAAATATGGACTGAAAAATTTCAAAAAAATTCTTTCTTTTTATCTCATCTTGATTTGTAAGTGTCCCCTCTTGAATCATTTGATCTCCAAGATAAACCCTTACTGTCCCAACACAAGATGTTCCTTCTAAACTGTATTCATATCGAACATCATACTCTAAGGTGTCACTTCTCTTTGTCAAATAGAATATGTCTTCCTTGACTACAACATTAATTCTAGATTTATAGGATATATGGTCAATGGAGTCTACAACCTTTCCTTTTTCTACAACCTTATCTAATTTATAATTTGCATATCCCCAACGTAATAACTCTAAAGATTCTGCATTTCTAGTTGTTGGCTTATCATATCCAAAAACTACTGTAATTAATCCCATATTTTCCTGTTTCATATGAAGGGTAATGCAATATTTTGAAAAGGATGTATACCCTGTTTTTAAGCCGTCTAAATACTTTACTCGACCAATCATTTTATTTGTATTTACTAACCAAAATGGCTTTGCAGTATCCTTACGAATGTAATCCTCTTGCAAATTGGTATAGTTTAATACATCAGGATACTTTGTAATAAGAGTATTGGAAATGATAGCTAAATCATACGCTGAGGTATAATGATTTTTACTTGATAAGCCTGTGCAATCTGAAAAATGTGTATTCTTTAATCCTAACTCTGTAACTTTAGCATTCATTTTATCTACGAAGGCAGCCTCAGTTCCAGCTAAATGCATCGCCATTGCAATAGCTGCATCATTTGCAGATGCAATACAAATACATTTTAAAAGCTCATCAACATTGATTTCATCTCCTATAGAGAGGAAGGCTTTTGATCCTTCTACTTTAGTAGGTTCTTCTCCAATGACAAGCATTGTACTTTTCGTAATTTGATTTACTTCTAGCGCCTCATAGATTAATAGTAAGGTCATGATTTTAGTCATAGAGGCTGGTGGCAATCTGCGATCCTTTTCCTTATTGTATAAAACTTTATTTGTACTTGTTTCCAATAAAATGGCAGCACTGCTTCCACTGCATAACTCTGGCGTATCAACAGCAGTTTCAGGTTCAGTTTTAGCTATATCCACTTTCATAGCAGTTCCCTTTACTGAAAGCAAGGAAAAGGAAAAAAATAAAAGCAACGCAAAAATCATTTTCTTCATACTATCACCACTAAAGTATATGAAGCTTTCTTATAAATAGAACAAAAAAAACTGTATTCCTTAAGAACACAGTTCATCCGTTTCTTCTAGAGATTCAATAGGTATACTCTTCTTTTTTAAGAAAAGGAAATATACAGCAAAATACCCTAAAACAATTATGATAAAGCACCCACAGCCTAAGCCGATATGAAGTGGAGTTAATAAATTTTTAAAATCAAATGCAAGAAATAAAGCAATGATAGATGCAATCACAAAGCCCAAAATAGCCCACCTTGTTTGATGCTCAAATTTTTTCAATAAGTATTGCATTAGCTTTGCGATAGTAAAGAATCCGATAATGAGTCCAATACCAAAGATAAGCAAGATGACAAAGGCATCTAATGGGGTTTTAAACAAATTGGCTATAGTATCTAAAAGTGGCTTATATAAACCAATAATCAATAATAACATAGAGCCACTAATCCCCGGAATAACTAATGCTACAGAAGCCAGCATACCAACCAATAGTAGGACAGGATACATATACCACGCCATATTCAAATTTAATACGAGTTCTTTTCCAGTAGGAATAAAACAAAGCCCTATACATAAAGCAAAAGCTCCTATAGCTAAAAGAATATCCTTTTTATATAATCCAGATTGATATGCTTCTTTTCCTATTTTAGGAGTAGAACATAGCATTAAGGATACAAATATCATACATAGTTCAAAAGGAATATGCTCTAATGCTAGTTTCAAAGGGTAATACATTGCTGCAAAAGCTAAAATCATTCCTAAAAGAATAGGAAACAAATAGATAAAGCTAGCCTTAAATTCTTTTCTTAGTGAACTAATTTTTATTATCATTTCTTCATAAATACCAAGTAATACTGCTAAGGTTCCACCACTAACTCCCGGTATTATCATACCAATACCAATAACGGCACCCTTTAGCATTCGAATTAAAAAACTCATAAGCTACACCCTACAATACTTCCTTTACACTACCTTATATTATAGCATATTATTT
>CAMWSQ010000068.1 GCA_947177025.1 uncultured Mollicutes bacterium
TTTAAAATATGTGGTCTCTTCATTTTGTTTTTCATATCTTGATTATAGCATATTTTGTTGTGAATGTCATTTAAAAAAGAGGGAAAGGATACTTTTTTATTACATCTTTTTTTCTGTTAGAAAAAATGGTATAATACTTAAAGAATTATGGAAAAGAAGAGAAAGGAGCAACTTATGATCGAATTTAAGAATGTTTCATTTCGATATAATGGAAATGAAGAAAATGTGTTAAATGATGTGAGTTTTGTCGTTGAAGATGGTAAGTGGATTTCTATTCTTGGACATAATGGTAGTGGAAAGTCAACTATTGCCAAGCTTATGATTGGATTATTAGAAACAACAAAAGGCCAAATTCTTTATGATTCTATTCCATTGACAGAAGAAACGATAGATATAGTTAGAAAAAATGTTGGGATTGTTTTTCAAAATCCAGACAATCAATTTGTTGGCTATAATGTAAAATATGATATGGCATTTGGCTTGGAAAATCATCAAATTCCTAGGGAAGAAATGCTGAGGTTAATTGATGAGTATGCCACAAAAGTCGATATGCAAGAATGCTTAAATCGTGAACCTCAAACATTATCTGGTGGTCAGAAACAAAGAGTTGCAATTGCGGGAATATTAGCATTAAATTGCGATGTTGTCATTTTGGATGAGGCAACTTCAATGTTAGATCCAGAAGGAACAAATGAAATTACAAATTTAATTATAGAATTGAAAGAAAAATATAATAAAACAATAATTATGATTACACATGATTTAAAACTAGCTAGTCGTAGTGACCATATTATTGTTTTAAAAGAGGGAAAGATCGTTGAAGAAGGAACACCTGCAGAGGTATTTCAAAAAAGAGATATTTTGAAGAGTTCTAATTTAGACGTTCCTTTTTCATTGCGCTTTTATTTAGAAGCAAAACAAAATGGCACCTTATGTAAGGATGCTGGATTATTGGAGGCTTTATGGGAATATCATTTAAAGAAGTAAGCCACTTATATCCAACATCTAAGCGAAAGGTCTATACAGTGGCTTTAGACCATATCAATTTGAATATTAATGGGACGGATGAGTTTGTTGCGTTAGTTGGAAAGACAGGCAGTGGAAAATCAACTTTGATGGAGCATATGAATGCTTTATTACTTCCTAGTGATGGAACGGTGGATATTTTTGGAAACATAATAACTCCAAAGAAAAACAAAAATCCTAAATTAAAGAATGTTAGAAAAAAAGTCGGATTTGTTTTTCAATTTCCAGAATATCAGCTTTTTGAAGAAACAGTTTTGAAGGACATTATGTTTGCCGGAAAAAATTTTGGAATGAGTGAAGAAGAAGCAAAGCAAAATGCTTTAGAAACGGCAAGGGTTCTGAAAATCGATGATAAATTACTAACAAAATCTCCTTTTAATTTGTCAGGAGGACAAATGCGTAAAGTAGCCATTGCAGGAATACTAGCCTATAATCCAGATGTTATTTTGTTAGATGAACCAACAAGAGGATTAGATCCAAAAACAGCAGAAGAAATTATGGAATTGTTTAGCGAAATCCATAAGACAACGCATAAGACAATTATATTAATTTCTCATGACATGGATTTGGTTTACAAGTACGCAAATCGAGTTGTAGTTTTGAATCAAAGTAAAATTGTATTTGATGGAAATAAAGTAGATTTATTTTCTTCTGAATTATATAAAGAGAATCATTTAACAAAGCCAGAAGTTTTACAGATGATAGATTTTTTAAATGAATCTATGGGATATACACTGAGTTATCAAATTTATGATGAGAAGGAATTATTAGAACAGGTGGTGAAGCTACATGAATAACATCACTATTGGTCAATATGTTCCAGGAAATTCTTGGTTATATAAATTAGATCCTAGAACGAAGGTGATTCTTACAATTTTAAGTATTGTTATGATATTTTTAATTGATTCATTCTATGTAATGCTGATTGCATTTGGAGTTTTTATTCTTTTGTTTTTATCAACTAGAATTTCTATAGTTCGTTTGTTAAGAGGAATGAAGCCCATTCTATTTCTTTTAGTATTTACCTTTGTGTTGCAGTTGGTTTATAATCGAGATGGGAAATTGCTTTATACCTTTCCTATGCAAATTGGTTTATTTCAGTTGTTGATTATGCTAGGAATATTGATTGTATATTTCTTGACTAAAAGATATATTAAATTAAAAATACTTTATACTCTTTTGATGGGAGTAAGCATATTTTTAGTTCTTTGGTTTTCACGATTTACCCTTGTGACATGGGCTACCTTTGATTTTAATATATATCAATCTGGTCTAGAGTCTGCAACCTTTGTTTTCATTCGAATTATTATGATGATTGGAATTACAACTCTTTTAACAATTTCTACGATGTCTATGGACATTAATAATGGATTAGAGTGGTTATTATCTCCTTTGAAATTGATAAAAATTCCTGTGAGTGCATTTTCTATGACAATTGCTTTAACCTTACGTTTTATTCCTACCTTATATGAAGAATCTAAAAAAATAATGAATGCTCAGGCATCCAGAGGTGTAGATTTTCAAGAAGGAAAATTACATAATAAAGTAACGCAAATCATTTCATTACTTATTCCTATGTTTGTTATCTCCTTTAGAAGAGCAGAGGATTTATCAAATGCAATGGAAGCAAGAGGCTATATAATAGGTGCTAAACGAACAAAACTAGATGAATTGAAATTTAAAGTTTTAGATTATATTAGTTTTGTAATTAGTTTAGGACTATTAGGCTTAATTATATGGAGTCATTTCCTTGGCTAGATATAAAATGATTTGTAGCTATGATGGCTACAATTATATGGGGTTTCAAATTCAAAATGCTCTTCCAACGATTGAATTAGAACTCCAAAAGGCCTTTTATAAGGTTTGTAAAGAAGAAGTAAAGATTTATCCTTCTGGAAGAACAGATCGGTATGTACATGCTATAGGACAAGTATTTCATGTAGATATTACTTCAAACATTCCATCTTCAGGATTACAAAGAGGATTAAATTCCTTTTTGCCAGCAGATATTTATATTCGGGATTGTGCAATTGTAGACGACACATTTCATGCGCGTTTTAGTGCCATCAGCAAGGAATATCGTTACTACATCAATACTAAAGAATATAATCCCATAACTTTACGATATATGCCATATATTCCTAATTTAGATATTGTAATCATGAAAGAGGCAGTAAAGCATCTTATTGGCACGCATGATTTTAAAGGATTTGCCTCAGCAAGTATTGATCCTAGAAAATCAACTGTTAAAACAATCTTTGATATTCAAATTCTATCATTTGAGGATCATTTAGAATTTCGTTTTATTGGGGATGGATTCTTAAAATATCAGATTAGGAGAATGATGGGCATTTTAGTTGAAATTGGAAAGCATCATTTTTTAGTTGATAAAATTGATGAAATCCTTGAAAGCAAAAATCCATGTGATTCTAAATATATTTTAGATGGATGTGGATTATATTTATATCAAGTAAATTATGAGAATAAAGAAAAAGAACCAAAATGATGACTCATCTTGGTTTTTTCTTTTGTAAATTAAAGACAGCATTATACATATCAAATTCGTTATTTTTATAAATTCCATATTCAACAGCAATCTCATAATAAATAGATTCAATTGGATTGAACTCTAAATCATTTCTTTCAAAAATAGGATTTACAATATCATCTAGCATTGGAAAGAAGGTATCTGGGACATTTTCTTTTTTGTCTAAATATATATTTACCTTTTCCTCAAAGGCATCTAATACTTCAATATCCTTTTTTAAATCTATATTTTGGTCTAAAAGCTCTGCTTGAAACTCATGAACATATAATAGAAGATTGATTGTTTTGGCGCAGCTTTCCATTTCCTGGTAGTTTCCCTTGAAGAGACTATCTAGCAATGTTTTTATCGTGTAGAAGTTATCATGGATAAAATCAAATCCGACGCTAAACATAACTTCCTCATCAGGAGTTAAATTCTTTTTATCGACATATTGGTCATAAAGAAAGTCCACGACAGCAATTACGCTGGTAAATCTAGCAATTGTTTTACTCTTGGAATTGACTAATTGAAAGATGAAATCATGATTTTCAAATTTCCAATTGGCATAGTCAGTATATATATCCATAAAAGCCTCTAATTACGATTACGATTGTGAGGGAATAGAAGAACATCACGAATATTTGTTTTGCCTGTCAATAGCATTACAGTTCTATCAACTCCAATACCAATGCCTCCTGTAGGTGGCATACCATATTCTAGAGCTTCAACAAAGTCAGTGTCAATTTCGCATGCTTCATCATTTCCTAAGTTACGTTCTTGAAGCTGACGTGTAAATCTTTCCATTTGGTCTAGTGGATCATTTAATTCAGTAAAGGCGTTTCCATATTCAGTTCCACCCATGAAGATTTCAAAACGATCTGTGAATCGAGGATCATCTGGATTTTTCTTTGCAAGAGGAGAAATCTCTAGTGGATGACCATAAAGAATAGTTGGTTCCACAAGCTTATCTTCTCCATATTTTTCGAAGAATGCATTAATGATATGTCCAACTCCAGTAAAGTGTGCTGGAACCTCTATATTGTGTTGTTTTGCAAGTTCCTTAGCTTCTTCAAATGAAATAGGCTTCCAGAAGTCTACTCCACATTCTCTCTTAATTAAATCTACCATATGGATTCTTTCGAATTTAGATAAATCATATGTATGACCATCGAATTCAACAGTAGTAGTACCTAAAACTTCTAACGCTACACTCTTGAAGAAGTTCTCTGCTAAATTCATCATACCTTCCATATCTGAATAAGCAAGATATGCTTCAACAGTTGTAAATTCAGGATTGTGTCTAGAATCTACACCTTCATTTCTAAATAAACGACCGATTTCATAGACAGCTTCCATTCCACCTACAATTAATCGTTTTAAAGGTAATTCTGTTGCGATACGTAGATAAAAAGGCATATCTAATGCATTATGATGTGTGACAAAAGGTCTTGCAGCAGCACCACCTAAAATTGGCTGAAGAACTGGAGTTTCTACCTCAACAAAGCCTTGATTGTCAAAGAAATGTTGAATAGCACGTATGATTTTTGGACGCATAAACGCAACTCTTCTTGAATCATCATTTACGATAAGATCAACATAACGTCTACGACGAGCTTCCTCCACATCCTGTAATCCATGGAATTTTTCAGGAAGAGGCTTAATAGCCTTAGATAGATGTGTAAATACTTGACAGCGTACAGTTAACTGTCCTGTATTTGTACGCATTATAGTTCCTTCAATTCCTAAAATATCTCCAATATCAGATTTGATAAATACATCATAACAATCCTCGCCTAAAATTTCTTTTGAAATATAGCATTGAATTGTTCCGAATTTATCTAATATATTAATAAATCCAATTTTGCCTTGACGTCTTTTGGCAATCATACGTCCTGCAATCTTTACCACAAATTCTTTTCCTTCTAATTCCTCTTTAGTGTAAGAATCATATTGTTCTAGAATTGTTTTAGAGGTTGCAGTTCTATCATATCTTTGGCCAAAAGGGCGAATACCTTTATCTTCAAGATACTTGATTTTTTCTGTACGAATTCTTTCTTGTTCAGGTCTTTTTTCCATAAATAACACCCCTTTATGAATAATAAATTTTGCGAATTCAATTATAGCATAATCCCACTTAAAAAACAACAAATGCAAATAAGAAAAAAACTCAACCTCGTGTTTTCTTATCAACCAAGAAATTTAGAAGCTGAATTCTGGATTTTTTTCTTAAGGAAGATACCTTTTTTTAGAGGCGCCGATACGGTGCTTTCAAAAGAACCTGTTCTATGCTATAATCAAGACAAGAAGGAGTCAAATTTATGGAATTTCAGAAAAGAATAAAAGAACTTCGGACCCAACATCAATGGACTCAAGAGGATTTAGCTGAAAAGCTGAATGTCACTAGACAAACAATTTCAAAATGGGAACAAGGAATTAATGAACCTGATATTACAACATTACAAAGATTGTGTGAGATTTTTGAAGTTTCCTTCGATGCTCTTTTAGGAAAAGAAGAACAAATAAAGGAAGATAAGTTTCCATACATTGCTAAAATATGTAATGTAGTTTCTATATCCTTTTGTATTTTTTTATGTTTTGTTTTATTCATTTTCACTCGATATTTAAATGATAAAATACCCATGCATTATAACTGGGCAGGAGAGATTGACCGTATAGGCTCCAAATGGGAATGGTTATTACTGCTTATATATTTTGTTATCATTTTAGGTACAGATTTGGTTTGTTGTCATGTAATTGTAGATAAAGCAATTACCAACTCTAGCAAAGCTGGATTTTGGGTTACAAAGATTTGTTGTTGGTTATCTCAAATTATTGGCATAGGTATTTTCTTTGGTTTTGCGAGTAAATTTTTAAAGCCAGATACATGGTATCCAATTACAAATGGTATCGTTTATTCATTTTTATTTTGTATTATGATTTTTATGCACCCATCAATTGTTAAGAGAAATAGATTCTTTGGCTTTCGAACAGCATTTACTTGTTCCAATGAAATCGCCTGGAATAAGAACAATCGTTTTGCGTGCTATGTATTCTGCATAAACTCAATTGTAGCAATTATAGTTCAAATGTTTGTAAATCAGTTTTGGTATAATTACTGCATTTCAAATTTGATTATCATTGGTGTTATTATTGTAGTTATTTATTATTTCAACATAAAACATAAGCTAAAATAATTCATATATAGTTTTTGGCTTTTCATTTGGATGACGCTTGTAATACTTACGCAAGCGTCTTTTTTCTTTTAACCAATAGATAAATGGGGGAATAGAAATAATCTTTAGAATTTTTATTATTCCTTTTTTTAGAGGCTGTAAAACAACATCTAATTTTTGATTTTGTTTTCTTAATAGTTTGGATAGACTTAGTCTTGCTAGGTATAATCCAAGTAGGTAAAACAAAATATAGATATGAAAGATGGGGATGTCAAATTGGTTTGAAACATGGATTATAAGTATTGCAAGTAGAAAAAAGAAGAAAATTGTTTTTATAAACAAAAATCTTTTTTGATGATAAAACAATATTTGATAAAGAATATAAGAGAAGAAGCCTAAATATAGAACAATACAGATTTTAAGTAAGTTTTGTAAAGATTCCATTTATGCAAAAAGTCTTTTTAAAAAGCTCTTATTTTTCTTTATCGGTGCATTCTTTTGTTGTAAGGAAGTTAAAGTTCCAGTTATTTTAATAGTTTTATTATCATTGCTGACTTCCTTTAATACAAGATTTGTTCCTGTAATTTCATAAGGTACATCATTTATGCGCAAAATAAATATGGTTTCAGAGAATTCTTTAATTTCTGTAATATTATTCACAAGGATTTGATCATCATAAATTGTAAAATTTGCTAAAGACATATATATCACCTATTTAAAAG
>CAMWSQ010000069.1 GCA_947177025.1 uncultured Mollicutes bacterium
GTTCTACTTATAGTATTGTATAAATATGGATTTTTATTTAATTTTTTTATATCTATCTGGATTTTCTTTATATAGATTCTAATTCTAGGAACAATAAGTTCAATAAACAGTGTAACTAGCATTAGAATCACAGAAATCTGTAAAATGTAGAAAAGAGAATGAGAAAAAGAGTGTCGAAGGACAAGTTCTAACAATTTAGAAATCAACTCAAAGTGATTTGCAAACAGAATGTTGTAATAATCAATTTGATTACAAATTGCTATTACCCATTTACAAGACCAATCATATAACACTTCTATTCCAATACCCAAACGATATAGACACAAAAGACCAAAATAAGCTGCAGCACTTCCTAAAATGGCTAAAAACAAAAATTTAAAGCCTTTAGAATAAGCAGAGGCAACACTTAAAAATAAAACACAGAAAAAAATTAAAACCATGTTTTGTTCAATGAAATTGAATAAATATTCTAACAATTGCCTCATCTCCTTTGACTGACACTTATCTAATATAACTATTTTATCATTTTTGGGCAACTTAAACAATAAATATAGTTAAAATTGTAAGAAAAAAAGACATATTTTTCTTAAAAAACAAAAAATATGTCTAGTACATTTTACTTGAAGTGTTATTCCCCTTCTATTTTATCTTTTTTCTTCTTATTCTCAAAACTTGTATCTATTGTTGCAAAGACTACTGCCATAGGCAACATATAGTAAAACATATGGTATGTATTATCAATCAATCCATAAATATCTACAATGAAATATCCGACCCCTACAGTCACAAATAGTAATAGATTACTTCGTTTTATATGTATATATTTTTGAACCAAATGAATCCCCATAAAAATCAATCCAATGATTCCGCCAGCAGTTAATGTTTCTAATATCGTAGAATGAAATACCTGAGGGGCAGATTGGAATCCATTAGAGGTTTGAGAATGTTGAATAGAACAAGTCATACCTGGACCAAAGATGATTGTCACAGGATCCTTTTTCCAATAGTCAAAAAAGGATACCCATAATTTCATTCGTCCATTATCATCTAATTTGTTTGAAAACACGAGATTTAGCACGCTATCAATCATTTTAGTTACTTGAGGCTTTAGGCATAATATTAAAAGTAAAATTAAACAAGTATATACCAAAAATGCATTTTGATAAATTCTGGCTTTCTTTGCAGTAAACATTAAAACACAATATAAGATTCCAACTTCAAGAAGTCCAAATAAATATGCACCTCTGCTGGTTGTTAAAATTATACCTACAACTCCAATGATTATCTTAAAGTTTTGAAAAATCATTCCTGTAAGCTTTTCCTGTTTTCCTATCAAATAAAAAACAAACGGAAGGGAAACACATATCATAATTCCAGCCTCATTACATAATCCCCAGCCTAAGAAATACCATAAATCAAATATACTATCTACTGTATCCTTCAATTCGTATACCTTTAATGCACATTCACAGGCAAGAATTATTGCTAAATAGGACATACTGACAGCTAATAAATCTACTCCCTTTTCCTTTATGCCATTTGCCATAATCATATATAACAGCAAATATCCTAAATTTCCAAAGAATAGAAAATAAAATACCTCATTCCCCTTAGGAACTTGACACCAAATAATAGGGATAATAGATGTGATTGCTAATCCCGCTAAACCTAAAATAGATTTCATCTTTTTTAAATGAAACCCATCCTTAAAGGAATAAATAAGAATTATAACGCCAAATATTGCACTAAAAACTATGATGGGAATCGGAAAAGAATTATTGGCGAATCCATCACTAAAAATGAATATAAAAAATATGCAATTGGGAATAACATATTTCAAATCACCTGTTATAAGAAGTGCTAGAGATGCCAAAATAATCATAACAAGCATTCCAACTACACTATTCAAACTCCATCCTAGGATAGTAATCAGTGCCAATATACCAGCATATATCTCATTAAAGTACTTCATTTTAGTAATTCTTAAAGCATTCGTATTCAATTGATGATATTTGTTTTGAATTGCTGTCATCATTGTTTTATCCCTCGAATTCTGTTTTACATAGTATATATCAACTGCATTATTTTGTCTATACTTCTATTGTAAAAAACACAAAGACGTTATCTTATTAGTTTGAAACAATTTCAAAATCAAACAGAACTGAAATTTGTGTTCCAACCCCTTGTTCAGAATTTAAAAGAATCTTTCCGTGTAATGATTCTACAAGATTCTTTACTATACACATTCCCAATCCTGAGGAAGCCACGTCTGTATGTTCTAGCTTTCCTTCTTGCGCAAAAGGTTCAAAAACACATTTTTGAAATGATTTACTCATTCCACAGCCTGTATCTTGAATTTCAAATCGATAGGTGGAGCTTTTTTCACTTTTTTCCTCTTCAAAAACATGAAATCGAATCGTTCCATTTGAGGAAGTATATTTTAAGGCATTAGACAAAAGATTTAATAAAATTTTAAAAAGAATTTTAGAATCTGTTTTAACAATTTTATGCAGAATATAAATTTTCTTCTCGAAAGCAAGATTTTTGTTTTCAATTTGGGCTTCAACGTTTTCTATAACAGTATGAATGCAATCTTCCAAACTTGTATTTTCGTATGAAACCTCTAGTTTATTATTTTGTATTTTTGATAAATCAATACTATCATTCACAAGTGCTAGCATTTGTTGAGAAATTCGTTTAATCTTATCCAAGTATAATTCAAGTTTTTCAGGTTGATTTAAAGTTTTTGAAGCTAACAATGTAAATCCATCAATAGCATAAATTGGCGTACGTAAATCATGTGTAATCTTTGCTATATAATCAATTTGATTTTTCAAGTTCTTTTGCTTTCTTCTTTTCTTTAAGAAAACTATTATCAATATACTACTTTCTATTAAACAAATACATCCAACAATTACAGATATTATGATCTCCATTGACTCTTATCTCCCCTATATTATCTTATATTAATTATACATTCAAAAGCGTTAAAAAACAATTCTATTTTTTTGATAAAAAATAAAGTGAAAAATCACTTTATTATGTGCTTATTATTCCTTTTTATAAAAGTGTATTTTTGTTGTTATTTTCTAATAAAATAAAGCCTTGTATTCTAAACTATATTGTGGTATAGTTAGGTTACAATGCTAGCCTTTTTGGCGGTTTTGGGCAAGGTTAGAAGTATTTTCACTTAGTTTGTTTGCCCACAGTTTTCCTGTTCTCAAATCTTTGAGTTTGGATTTTCTAAGCAAACAAGTTCCTTTCCTACTTTGGTAGGAGTTAGGAGGTGAAGATGATGTTTGTATTTTTTAAGAAGCTATTTCTTATGTTTAGGAATATACTTCGTAAACTTGATATTCGCATCAAGATTACGAAGCGTGTTACGATTCATAAAATAGTAATAATTAAAAAAGACGACTCTACTTCAAGACCACCAAAGCTTAAGTAGAGTCACTTAACAAAACAGGAAAACTGTTTGGCTAGGAGATGATACTCTAGCCTTGTTTTCTATTACTATTATATGCGATTTTACCAAGAATATCAAGTATGTCTTTTATAGCATACAAATCCATAATCCCAACAACGAAATCAAAAGGGTTGGAATTGCTGTGATGGCTCCATATTTAATAAAATCTTTAAAGGATATCTTGACATCATATATTTTTAAAATGGATATCCACATTAATCCGGCAAGTGCTCCTACTGGTGTAAAATATGCTCCCAAGTTAGAACCAATAATTGCTGCATATACTCCGCCAAGATAACTACTTGTTGTAAAGCAGCTTGATTGTAGAATGGATCCATACAATACACTCATAGGAATATTGTTTATTAAATTTGAAACAAAGAAACTAGAAATTCCTACTGTAAATATTGTGTTTCCTTTATTCAAAATCGTAGCAATCTGTTCTGTAATTCCAGCATACTCTAAAGCTAATACCAAAACAAACATTGTAAGTAAGAATGGAATTAATTCATAAGGCAATCTTTTAAGTGATTGTACCAAATACTTCTGCTTCCTTTTTGAAAAAATCAAAAATCCAATACTAATTAAAATTAGAGATGCCGCAAAACCTAGTGTGATATAACACATTTCAAGTCCTATATAAGAGCTTATGGATAGCAATATAATGCAAGCCACAAGATGAATTACTCCCACAATTAATAACGGTTTGTTTAAAACCAATGCAGAAGTTTCAGAATATCCAATCTCCTGTTTTAAACTCTTTCTAAAAATTAAAATGAGAATTCCTAATGAAACAACACCAGCTAAAACTGTAGGAACAATCATATGTAAAATATACTCAAAAAATGGAATACCTGCAGTGGTTGCAAGATATATGTTTGTAGGATTTCCTATAAGCAGCACCATACTCCAAGTGTTTGCAGCAAAAAATTCTCCAAACAAATAAGGCAGGGGATTTATATTTGCTCTCTTTGCAAAACAACAAATAAATGGCGTAAATGTTAAAATAATTATATCGTTGGATGTAAATATTGTAAGAATAGAAACAACCAAATATAACATCAAAAACAAACCAATTTGACTTTTGTATTGTCTTTCCAATAACTTATTTGCAAGGTATTGAAAGAATCCTAATTCATCCAAAAATATAGACAAAAACGTCATACTAAAAAACAATAATAAAATTTTTAATGGATTCACTGGAGAGGAATCAATAAATTTGTTTCCAACATATTCTATAGGAATCAATTGAAAGCTTAAAATAAGAATTGCACCTATTAAAGAAACCATCCAATAAGTTCCTATAGTGAATTTACCTATTCGAATAGATGGTTTAAAAATCACAGCTAGGCAAACAAAAATTCCTGTCAAAATAGCTATAACCAATGTAAAAATCATTTTTTCACTTCCGATACTACGAAATTAAATTAATCCAATGCTTTTGAAACGTCTTCTAAATAAGATGTAATCGTTAAATGTTGTGGACAATGTCCTTCGCATTTCTTACATTTAATACAATCGTTAGCCCTTCCGTGTTCTAAACTGATTTGATATTCATAGTTTTGTTTTGCACGAGACTTATATGTTTCTCCAAACTTGTTCATATTATTAAAGATTTTAAAATATTCAGGAATAGCAATTTTTTTCGGACAATCATCTACACAATATCTACAGCCTGTACAAGCAATACTTTCCTTTGCAAGAATCATCTCAGAAACTCTACGTACGAGTTCCTGTTCTTGTTGAGTTAATGGAATAAAGTTTTTCATGTATGAAATATTATCTTCCATTTGCTCTAGTGTACTCATTCCTGATAAAACCATAACAACATTAGGCAAGGAAGCGACATAACGCACAGCCCAAGAAGCAATAGACAGATTAGGTTCTACAGTTCTAAAGGCTTGTTCTGCGTCCTCTGGTAGATTTGCCAGTAACCCGCCTTTTACTGGCTCCATTACCAAAATCTTTTTATTATATTTTAATGCCACCTCATAACAGGCACGAGATTGAACATCCTTATTTTCCCAATCAATATAATTCAATTGTAGCTGTACATACTCCATTTCTGGATGTTTTGATAAAATCTCCTCTAGCACCTCTGCAGTATCATGAAAGGAAAAACCAATATGCTTGATTTTACCTTCTTTTTGTTTTTGTACAACAAAATCAAAAGCATCAATTTCTTCTGCTAAATCTAGTGTCTTTTTATTCATTGCATGAAGTAAATAGTAATCAAAATACTCCACTCCACAGCGTTCTAATTGCCCATTAAAGAATTCCTCTAGTTTTTCCTTTTGATTCACCATAAAAAAGCTGAGCTTATTGGTTATTGTATAGGCAGTTCTTGGATATCTCTTTGCAACACACTCTCTAAAGGCTATTTCACTATACTGTCTATGATAAGGAGCTGCAGTATCAAAATAAGTAAATCCTTCTTCTAAAAAACGATCTACCATTTGATTTACTATCTCATAGTCTATATTTGTCGAATCATCTGAATCCTTTTTAAGAGGTAACCTCATTAATCCAAAAGCCAATTTCTTTGACATACTTCATCCTTCTTTCTTTATTCCGTTTGTTCCATACGAGCAATAACTTCTCGTTTAATTTCATTTAATACTGCTTGATCTTGATGATTTCTCAAGGCCTTATCTATCCATCCTGCAACCTTACGCATATCTTCTTCTTTAAATCCCTTTGTTGTTATAGCTGGTGTTCCAAGACGTAATCCAGAAGTAATTGTTGGCTTTAAAGGATCATGAGGAATTGCATTTTTATTACAGGTTATATTAACAGAATATAAAATATCTTCTGCCTGTTTTCCTGTTACACCAACACTTCCGTAAATATCAACTAAAATAAGATGGTTATCCGTTCCGCCAGAAATTAACTTGTACCCAAGATGACTTAGCTCTTCTGCAAGGGTCTTGCAATTAGAAATTACTTGTTGAGCATATTCCTTAAATGCAGGTTGTAAAGCCTCCTCAAAGCAAACTGCCTTTGCAGCAATGACATGCATTAAAGGTCCGCCCTGTATTCCAGGAAAAACATAAGAATTGATTTTTTTGGCTATAGCCTCATTGTTCGTAAGAATCATACCACCACGTGGCCCACGTAGAGTCTTATGTGTAGTTGTTGTTACTATATCTGCATATTCCATTGGATTCGGATGTAATCCTGCAGCAACCAATCCAGCAATATGAGCCATATCTACCATCAAATATGCACCAACCAAATCTGCAATTTTTCTAAATCTTGCAAAATCAATGATTCTAGAATAGGCACTCGCTCCTGCAACTATTAATTTTGGATGAACCTCTAAAGCAATTCTTTCTACTGCATCATAATCAATAAATCCATTTTCATCTAATCCATAGGTAAAAGCTTTATAAAGCTTGCCACTAAAGCTTTTATTATATCCGTGTGTTAAATGTCCGCCAGCATCTAATGACATTCCTAAAATGGAATCTCCTGGTTCTAAAACAGCCCCATAAGCTCCCATATTTGCAGTAGATCCAGAATGAGGTTGTACATTAGCATATTTCGCACCAAACAACTTACAAGCTCGTTTGATGGCCAAGGTTTCAACCTTATCTATAAACTCACATCCGCCATAATATCTTTTTCCACTATAGCCTTCTGCATATTTATTTGTTAAAATACTACCTTGAGCTTCTAATACAGCTTTTGAAACAAAATTCTCAGAAGCAATTAATTCAATATGATATTTTTGTCTATTTTCTTCTTCTTGAACTGCTTGATATAATTCTACATCCTCTTTTAAGCTTTTCATAAGTCCTCCAGTAGTTTTAATATTTTCTTACATCAAATATAACCCTTATTTTACAATCTGTCAATTAAAAAACACACAAATGATAATATCATCTGAGTGTTTTTGCTAACTATTATTTTTTTATTTTTGTAAGTTGCTCTCTCTGTCTCTCTCTCTCTCTCTCTA
>CAMWSQ010000070.1 GCA_947177025.1 uncultured Mollicutes bacterium
TATGAAAATAATGATTTCTCTACTGTATATTTTCAATATACCATTCAAAGATTTGAGAAAACGAGCGATAGTCTAATTTCAAGATTTGCCAATAGTAAGAATTTTAAAAAACCAGCTTATGATAATTGGTATGTTATAGAGAGGGAACCATACGAGATTAAATCCAATAATATATTATCTTCCGAATGGGAAAAAGAAATGGAAGATGTTACTAAAGAAAAATTAGTAAATTTTGGCAATAAGTTAGCTAATCTTTTTTCAGAATTTCAGAAGTATAATAACTAGTCAATCCAATTATAAGTATTGTCTTACTTATAAAAGCAATAAAAGGTCTAGGGAAATCCTTAGACCTTTCGTTTTCATTCTGGGGTGTATAAATAGGATTGTACTAGCGAAAATATGTTGAGATATATTTAAGCATTACCTCGAAACACAAGTAGAATCTTATTAGATTTCTTTTTCGATTCCTATATGTAATGAAAATTATTGAAATGAATTTCTTATTCTTTGCTTTTAGAAAAGAAAGTATTTTACAGGTCAATTCGACCTGTTTTTCTTTCAAATGTTATTTTCTTCTAGATTTTCTTTCTAAAATGATTTACAATAGTAATGTAAGCGTTATTATTTTATGGAATAACGGAGGAAATCTTATGATAGTTGATTCTCTATTAAATGAATTAAGTCATTGCGCTGGGGTAGAAGCTATAGCTATTGGTGGTTCTAGAGCTAGTGGATACTTTGACAAGACCTCGGATTATGATGTTTATGTGTATTATAGTACGCCCATTCTTTCAGAAGATAGATTGCCTATTTTGAAGAAATATTGTAAACAAATTGAATGTAACAATACATTTTGGGAATCAGAAGACAATTGTGTGATGAATGATGATATTCCTATTGATATTATATATCGTCATTTACCATCCTTTGAGAAAAGTCTAGAGACTGTCGTATTTCAGTTTCAAGCATCAAATGGATATACCACATGTCTTTGGCACAATGTTTTACATTCCTCAATAGTTTATGATAAGAATGGCAGCTTTAAGAAAATGCAAGATAGATTCACAGTATCTTATCCAAGCCAATTGCGAGAAAACATTATTCAAAAGAATCGTGCTTTATTAAATGGATATTTGCCAAGCTATTTGGATCAAATCAAAAAAGCGGTAAATAGAAATGACAGAGTAAGCATTCAGCACAGAACAACCGAATTCTTAGCTAGTTATTTTGATATCATTTTTGCTTTAAATTCTATGACACATCCTGGCGAAAAAAGATTAATTTCTATCTGTAAGAAGGAATGCAAGGTTTTACCTGATTTATTTGAAGAAAATATCAACCAGGTATTCAATACTATGTTTAGCGATTATAAGGTTTTTATGGATACATTAAACGCTATGATTCATAAATTAGACCAAATAATTATAAAAAAGAATTAATGAAGGAGGGATTTTAGTGATAGCTAAAACAAGACAAATCACAGGTGCTGTTTCAACTACGAGCTTGCCTACGCTAAGATATCTAGAGCCAGAGTACATTTATATGGCAGTAACAAATGCCAGATGTGCAACAAGTGATATTTATGTTAAAGTAGGGGACAAAGTAAAGATTGGGCAAACGATAGGTATTAGAAAAGGACCTTTCTTTGAACAGCCAATTCACTCCACTGTGTCTGGTGAAGTAGTAGGCTTTGTTAAGAAATTTCATCGTAGTGGAAAACTAACTGAATTTGTACAAATTAAAAATGATAAGAAGGATGAATGGATAAGTCCAGAAATTCCAAGAAGTGATGAGGAAATTGATCAGCTCACTTTAGAGGATTTTGCAAGAATAACAAAAGAGGTTTCTTTAGTGGGATTGGGAGGAAGTTCTTTCCCAACCTATATTAAATTTCAAACAAAAGATCCAATTCATACCATATTAATTAATGGTGTAGAATGTGAGCCTTATATCTCTTCAGACCACCGTATGATGCTAGAACATCCTAGACGTGTTATCTTAGGAGCAAGCTATGCGATGAAAGCTTTTAAGGCAAAGAAGGGTTTAATCTGTATTAAGAAGAAGTATCAAGATTTATATGATTGCTTAACTGCAGAATTAACTCGTTTCCCAGATTTAAATATTGAAGTATGTCGTGTTGGAAATTATTATCCTCAGGGCTGGGAAATTGAAATGATTAAATCCGCATTGGGAATCAAAGTTCCTGCTGGTGTTCTTCCTGCTAAACTAGGATTAATGGTATTTAATGTTTCTACAACCGTTGGTTTGTATCGTGCGATTAAATATAATCAGCCAGTAACCAAGAGAAACTATACATTATCTGGAGACGGAATAAATATTCCTCAAAATATTCGTTTAAGAATTGGAACATCCTTAAAGGAATTGATTGATGTATGTGGTGGCTATAAGGGTGATGATAATAAGGTTCTAATCATGGGTGGACCAATGATGGGAGCAAACCTAGTTAGAGATGATGCAGTAATCACAAAGACTTGTACATCAACCATTGTTTTAAACGAAAGACCAGTGGTAGAAGAGCCTTGTGTAAGATGTGCATCCTGTGTATATTCTTGCCCAGCAGGATTACAGCCAATTCAAATTATGCAGGCAGTAAAGAACAAGGATAAGGATGCGTTAAATAAACTGAATATAAAAGCTTGTATCCTATGTGGAATGTGTTCTTATACATGTACATCTAAAATTCATTTAACAGATTATTGTCGTAAGGCAAAGAGAATGGTATAGGAGGGGAAAGTTATGAAGTTAGTTGCTCAAAGTGCTCCATACATTCGTAAGCCTGTTTCTGTTAAAAGAATGATGTTGGATGTGTTAATTGCATTAGCACCTGTTTTGCTATTTGCATGTATCCAAAACGGATGGAATGGAATTTATGTTGTTTTAATTTCAGTTGCTGCTATGCTTGTGATAGAACTTGTTTGTCATATGTTCATCAAATGGCCTAGCGGAATGAAGTTTAAAGAATTATTTAGTAAAGAAGGCTTTTTAAAAGTTAAACAGCAATACACAATTAATAATATTATTGCACCACTGATTTCTGCAATCATTTATGCATTAATTTTGCCAGCAGGGTGTAATTGGTATGTTGTACTGATTGGTGCTGTGTTTGGAATGCTAATTGGTAAAATGATTTTTGGGGGTTTGGGTAGTAATATCTTTAACCCTGCTGCCACAGGTCGTGTATTTGTTGGTGTATGCTTTGGCTCAAAGCTTATTTATGGTCAAGGCGGAGTTGATGTTGCAGCATCTGGTACACCACTTGCTATAGTTAAAGGAAATCTAGGAATGGTTGGTCAAGCCTTAAGTGAATATAGCTTGCTTGATTTATTCTTGGGACAGATTCCTGGATCTATGGGTGAGGTTTGTGCATTGTTGATTCTTGTTGGTGCTGTTTATTTATTTGTAAGAAGAAGTGCAGACTTAAGAGCTTGCTTATCTATGATAGGAAGCTTTGCTATCATAACATTAGTTGTAAGTATTGTAGCATATTGTGTATGGAATAATCAGGTAAATTCAATAGGAGATGCTCCTGCAGTAGTACAGCCTTGGAATTATAAATGGAATGTATTTGATTTGTTTATGTATGAAATGCTTTCTGGTGGATTGTTGTTTGGTGCCGTATTTATGATTACAGATCCTGTAACTTCACCAACAACAAAGTTTGGCAGAATTGCATTTGGTGCAATGGCTGGTATTATTACAGCATTAGTTAGATATTGTGGAGCATATCCAGAAGGTGTAGCCTTCTCAATTTTAATTGCGAATATGTTTGCTCCAGCAATGGATCATTTGATGAGAGGTAAAGCAAATACTTACAATTGGAAACAAATTCTTGGATTATCCTTAGTAATGATTGTGATTTGTTTAATTGTGGGATTCTCTGTTGCTTCCCAAGTACAGATAGGAGGCGTAGCATAAGATGAAAAAATATTGTATTACAGCTTCCGTATTAACATTAATTGCAGGTATATGTGCAGCATTAATTGCATGTATCAATTTAGTTACTGCTCCTATTATTACAAAGAATAATGCCGAAAAAAAGGCCAGGTTATGTCAAGAAATATTTGAAACTTATGAATCAGAAAAATCTTCAACAATTACGGAAGGATTTGATTCTAACGCTATAAAAGAAGTTATTGTTGCTTATGATTCAGACGGAAAATTCTTGGGATTCATTTATACAGTAGATGGATCTAATGCATATGGTGAGATTAAGTTATTATTGGGTATTACAGCAGAATATAAGCTTGCTGGAGTAAGATTCATTACTAATGGTCAATCTTTTTCTAGTGAAGCAAAGTCACATTTAGAGAATCAATATAAGGAGAATATGTCAGAAACAGATGTAGATGGATTAGATTTAACAAAATCTGATGTAACTGCAGGTGCAACATATGCTTCTAAATTGATTCGTAGTCTAGTTAAGTCAGCCTTCGAGGATGCAAAAACAAGAGAAGGAGGTGCTAACTAATGGAACAAACGAAAAAACAACCTAAAGAAAAATCAATGAGATTAAAAACTTTCCTTGCAGGTATTATTAAAGAAAATCCTGTTTTGGTTGGATTACTAGGAATGTGTCCTACGTTAGCAACCACAAAGTCTTTAGAATCAGCATTTGGTATGGGAATCTTAGTTATCCTAACTTTAATTGGTTCTAATGTATTAATTTCATTGCTTCGTAAGATTATTCCTTCAGAAGTTAAAATTCCTTGTTATATTGTTATCATTGCTACATTTGTTACAATTATTAAGATGTTTGCAGAAGCCTTTCTTCCAGAGCTATATGCTAGCTTAGGAGTATTCATTTCCTTAATTGTTGTTAACTGTATTATTTTAGGTAGAGCAGAAGCCTTTGCTTCTAAGAATGGACCATTATTATCCTTATTAGATGCTTTAGGTATGGGAATTGGCTTCACAATGGCTTTATGTATTATGGGTATTATTCGTGAATTATTAGGAACTGGTGGTTTAACCTTTGGTGTTTATTTCACATTCATTCCTTATAAAAGTATTACTCCGCTTTCTAATTATGCAATTAAATTATTTGTTCTTCCTTCAGGTGGCTTCTTAACTTTAGGATGTATTTTAGCAGTTATGGCTTTCTATAAGAACCATAAGGAAGAAAAGAAGATATTAGCAGAAAAGAAAAGAATTGAAGAATTAAAAGCAAAAAAAGCAGCAGAATTAGCCGCAAAGCAAGCTGCAGAACAGGAGGGCAAATAAAATGTTTTGGAATTTAATTGTTGCATTCCTTTTAGGTATTGTAAATGCAATGCTGATTAATAACGTAACACTTTCAAGATTTTATGGTGTTTGTCCTTTCTTAGGTGTATCTAAGAAAACCTCTTCAGCTTTAGGTATGGGTATTGCTGTTACTTTCGTTATTGTATTAGCAGCAGCTATTTGCTGGCCTATCTATCAGCTTTTAGATTTATGTGGAATTGCATATATGGATACAATAACCTACATTTTAGTTATTGCATCTATTGTGCAGTTAGTTGAAATGTTTATTAAGAAATTTTCGCCATCCTTGTATAAATCCTTAGGTGTATATTTACCTTTAATTACAACAAACTGTGCTGTATTAGGTGTTGCTCAAGGAAACTCTTCTCAAGGCTTAGACTTTGGAATGTCAATGGCAGAGGCTATTGGTACAGGATTAGGATTTGCTTTGATTATCTTCGTATTTTCATGTATTCGTTATCGTTTGGATGCAGCCAATGTGCCTAAGGCATTTAAAGGAATTCCTATTGCTTTAGCAACAGCAGCATTAATGAGCTTAGCATTCTTAGGCTTATCAGGAATGATTGGATAAAATGAATCCATTTCTTACTTTAGCAATAACAATTCTTGTTTTGCTTGTAGTTCTTTTTGTAGTATCTTATGTACTCAATAAAAGAACTCCTGTTCCAAAAGGATGTGAGCAAATCAAGATTTCAGATGAATTCTGTTTAAATTGTACAAATACAGAATGTAAAATACATGAGAAATTAGATTTAGAAAAAATTCAAAAAGAATTAGAGAGTGAGGATGATCAGGAATGAAAGAAGTATTTATAGCTATAGGTATTTTAGCAGGGCTAGGATTATTATTCGGTTTTGGATTAGCCATTGCTGCAAAGTTCTTATATGTTAAGGTTGATACAAGAGTAGAAGATATTACAGGCATTCTACCAAACGCAAACTGTGGCGCGTGTGGATATCCAGGATGTGCAGGATTTGCAGAAGCTATTGTAAATCAAACTGCAGAAAATTTAAGTCTTTGTAAACCAGGTTTAAAATCTGGAAAACCAGAGGCCATTAGAAAATATTTGGATGAGCATCCAAATGATGATGGATCTATCAATCCAATAAAATTAAAATAGGTAAAAACAAAAGAGAAAGTACATTACTGCTTTCTCTTTTAATTTCTTCATATTGTAGAAGATTGACAAACCAAAAATAAAATGCTAGTATAAAAATAGAAAACAGCTATAGAAAAGTAAATATTAGAAGGGGTGATTTTTATTAAAATTAAAATTTTTTATCCAGCTTATATAATATGCTTATTTCTTTTATTAATTAGTCTTTCTTGTTTTATTGTAATGGTTAGTTTGTGTGGAAAAGAAGATTTAGATATAATTGTATTAACAAGTTGCATACTATTTTTAGTTATATTCCCTTTAGCATTGTTTATTTGGGCTTTGCTTACAATGGCAAATACAATTCAAATCGATGAAAATGGAATTGCGAGATATCGTTTTGGCAAGAAGATAAAGATGTTTCAATGGAGTGAAGTTAGGACCATAGGAAGCACTAGTGAAAGTCTATTTACTGGATGGTGTTATATATCTAACGAAAATAAAAAGTTCGATTATAGTAGCATTACTAAAATGAGACTTGATAAATCAGTTATTTATTTTCATCTTTCAGAGAAAGCTATTAATGCTTTAAAAATATATTCAAAAAATATTAAATTATTAGAAAAAGCATTTAATAAAACAGATTAGTATAAAATGTGATATTAAATAAAGGAGCTGTAAAACCTTATTTTTAGAATTTGGTTCTTACAGTTTTTTTGTGTAATTATAATAGGGATTAACTATTTAATTCAAATTTAAAATAGTGAAAAAATAGTGAAAAAATAGTGAAATTG
>CAMWSQ010000071.1 GCA_947177025.1 uncultured Mollicutes bacterium
GCATTATATTTATTTTGATTACATCCTGTAAAAAAGAAAAAACATAATGCTAGAAGAATAATAGTTATAATTTTTTTCATAATTTTTACTTCCTTTCTCTGCTTCTATTCTATCATTTTAAATTAAGCAATGTCAACAAAGATATCTAGTTAATAAAACAAAAAACTATTCTATCAATTTTAAAATCAGATAGAACAGTCCTTAATTTTTACTTCATAAAGAATTGAATTAGCTTTTTCTTCTTTGAAGTATATGGAGTATATCGTATTGGTAAATCTAACCAATTGGCTTTACTCAAAATAGATTTATAATGAGAGAATGTCTCAAAGCTTCTTTTTCCATGATAATTCCCCATGCCAGATTGACGTACTCCACCAAAAGGTAATTCATTCGTTGCTAAATGGATAATTGTATCATTCACACAACCACCACCAAATTGAATTCTTGACAAAATTGTATTTATAGCTTTTTTCTTTGTAGAAAAAATATATAAAGCTAAAGGGTTTGGATGCTTACGAATGATAGATAACAATTCTTCTGTAGTACGATAAGTTAATATAGGTAATACTGGTCCAAATATTTCCTCTTGCATTACAAGAGAATCTTCATTACACTCTAATAAAGTAGGTTCAATTTTTAAAGTTTCAGCAGAGGACTTACCACCATACAAAATAGTTGTTTCCTCCATATAATGTACTACTCTTTTAAAATGTCTTTCATTAATCATTTTAACATAGCTTGCATTCTCTAATGCATTTGGATAAAGCTTTTGAATCCAAGATTTCATAGCATTTATAAATTCAGACTTGACTGCTTCGTGTACAATTACATAATCTGGTGCTACACAGGTTTGTCCAGCATTTAAGAATTTTCCAAAAACAATACGCTTTGCTGACAAATTGATTTTAGCCGAACTATCAACAATAACAGGACTCTTTCCACCTAATTCTAATGTGACTGGTGTTAAATACTTGCTGGCAGCCATAGCTACCTTTTGTCCTATTTTTGTACCACCTGTAAAGAAAATATAATCAAATTCATTCTCCAATATAGAAGCTGAAACTGTAGCATCTCCTAAAACAACAGTCGCATATTCCTCTGGGAAGACCTTTTGAATTAGTTCTGCCAAAACTTTACTTGTTTCGACAGAAAACTCTGATGGTTTTAAAATAACTGTATTTCCAGCTGCAATTGCTCCAACAAAAGGCTCAATGGCCAATAAAATAGGATAATTCCAAGGAGAAATAACAAGTGTATTTCCGTAAGGAGAAGGCTGAACCCAACTCTTTCCTTTGAACTGAGCCAAAGGTGTTTTCTTGTTTCTTTTTTTCATATTCTTCTTTAAATGCTTGATTTGATATTTTAAATCATTTAAAGCAAGACCAATTTCACACATAAAAGCTTCTGTTTCTGATTTTCCTAAATCTGCATAAATTGCTTGATATAATTTAGGTTGAAATTCAATGATTGCTTCCCTTAATCTTAATAAATATGATTTTCTTGTTTTATACTCTAATGTTTTTCCTGATTCGAAAAACTCTTTTTGTTTCAATACAATGTCCTTAATTTCCATTATTCCATCACCTTATAATACATTTTCTTTAATTGCTTCTTATCCATTAAAATTGGTACAGGGTAAAGCGGATTGCCTTCTTGATTTGCATATTGTGCCATTTTTTCAATGTCCTCTTCTCGAATTCCTGAAACTTTGTTTGGAATATTCATATAAGCATTCATTTCATAAATCCAAGCAATAAACTTTTTAGCTGCAACTTCCTTTGAATCCCTCTCCTCAGCTATACCGCAAATTTTGGCAAGAATTGACAAACGCTTATAAATCTTATGCCCATATTCTTCTAAAAAGATAGGAAGAATAATAGCATTTGCAAGACCATGAGGAATATGATATTGTCCTCCTAAGGAATGTGCTATTGCATGAATATATCCTACATAGCTCTTTGTAAAAGCAATTCCTGCATAATGCGCAGCATATAGCATACCACGGCGATCCTCTGCACTTTGAGGATTGTCATAACAATTCTTTAAATGTTTATGAATCAAACGAACAGCTTCAATAGACATTCTTTTTGTTTGGGGTGTTCTTGATTTTCCGATAAATGCTTCTACTGCGTGTGTTAATGCATCCATTCCTGTAGTTGAAGTAATTTGTGCTGGTAAAGTCAACGTCAATCTATAATCCAATACAGCATAGTGTGGAATTAAAGAAAAGTCATTAATTGGATATTTATGATGTGTACTACTATCTACAATAACAGAAGCTAATGTTGTTTCACTTCCTGTTCCTGCAGTAGTTGGCACAGCAATCAATAAAGGAAGCTTCTTTCGAATATGAAGTAATCCCTTCATTTTTTGCACAGACTTTTTAGGGCGAACTATTCTAGCTCCCATTGCCTTTGCTAAATCCATAGGGCTTCCACCACCAACAGCAACAATTCCTTGACACTGATTTTGTAGGTAAAGCTCTCTTGCCTCCTCTACTTGTTCAATGGTTGGATTTGGTATAGTTTTATCATAAATATAATATTCCATATTGTTTTCATCTAAAACATTCAAAAAAGAATCCAACAAATGATTTTTTTGAATGCCTTGATCTGTAATAATGCAAATGCGTGTAATCTTCTTTGACTTTAATAAGGGAAGAATTTCCTCTAGCTGATTTAAAATTTTAGGAATGCGATAAGGCAAAAATGGGATAGCCACTTTCATCACAAACTGAAAGCTTCTACAATATATTCTTTTAAAAAGGTTCATGATAGCCTCCTTGATATTTTATGGGAGATACGAATAAAATCCATTTGGTCCTTCTCATCTAGTACCTCAAATATAGGTTCTAGGTAAGCAAAGGTTTCCTTATGAATTGTCAAATAGTCATCTACCTTTTTTGGATTTAAATAAACAACAACCTGATTCCCATCTAGTTCTCTTCTCAAATACTCTTTTTCAATTAAATGGTTCAGTGTTCGATTGCATAAAGATTTGAGCATTTTAGTTTTCTTCAGTATTTCTTGCATATAAAGTCCTTCATTCTTTTTATAGGCATGATAGGCATAATTTAATATAATAGCTTCATTATAGCTAATACTTCTTGTTACTCGATTGTTTTTTATAGCTGCAGTGAGCTCAATCCAGCATTGAATTATTTCCTCTTTCATAGTCTCTCCTTTTTGTTCACTTTGTGAACATTGATATTATACTAAAGAAATGTCGAAAAGAAAAGTCTTTTTTAAGATTTTGAATGAATCACCAAAAAAAGGACTATATTTACATAGCCCTTAAAGTTATATTCTTTTAAGAAAAAAGTATTCCTCATAATGATCTATATCGTTTTTATAGCAGCCAACCTGCTCATATCCCATAGCGAGATAAAATTCTTTTCCCTGCCAATCAAATGTATCTAGTCGAATTGTATTAGCACCAAGTAGCTTTGCTCTTCTTTCCATTTCCTCGATTAGCATTTTGCCATATCCTTTACGGCGATAATTTTCATTTACAAAAACTGTTGAGACATATAAGATCTTGAAGGCAGTCATACAAGCATCCAATCCTGCCACTATAGCTCCATTATGTAATATGCCAATCGAAATAGATCCCTGAAGCTTATAAGTAATATAGTTTCTATCATAATTATCTAAAGCAACTTCAAGCTTTTCAATTTGGTCTTCTGTTAAATCGATAATTTTTGTTTCCATATTCCCCTCCAAGAAACTGTTACTCTTCTACCACTTGGATTTGTTGCTTACTCTCAAATGCTTTGTCTAAACCAACAACTAAAAAATATAAGCCGAATCCAATAAATAGACCTCCTAGAACATCTGTCATCCAGTGCATGCAGGATAAAAGTCTTCCTAAGGCACATAAAGCCACTAAAATAGACATTCCAGAATATCCAGCAATCGTATTTTTTAAGCTGTAGGGTTTTCTTTTCAAAATAACTCTGCAAGAGATAAGTAGCACAAATGTTGTTATCATCACATGAGTAGAAGGGAAAGATTCATCTGCTAAACCATCTATAACAATAGGTCGATAATTTACAACAAAGACTTTATCAAATATAATCCATAATAGTGCAATAATAACAATTCCAATCCCAGTAAAAATGATATCTTTATCTACCTTAAATAGGCTTTTTTTGCTTATAAGTTGATATAAACCATATATAGCTAATCCCACTGTAAATCCTAAAGCTATGTATAAGATTACATCAGACAAAACATCCCATGTTTCGTTGTAATAGCTCACTAGAAATGCTTTATTGAAACTATAGAGTCCAATTGCACCTACATAATTATGAACTTTATCCACTGTAAGTAATAAAATCATTAATAAAAGAAAGGCTCCCAAACAACTTATACCAATAATCGTATACTTATTCCATACTTTTTTCATAAAACTATTTCTCCTCTTTTATCCCTATTTCTCCTAAATTATAACATTTTTTTCACATTTGTCTATATTTATTTTCGAACGTTCTTTATTGCAATTCTATCTGTTCTATACTATAATTTAATTTAGAGAAAGGGGTGCTGATTCGCCATGAAAAATTAAAACCAATACATTATGCTAAGAATTATAGTTTTGAAATGTCTCATGGAAATGAGGTGTTTTGATATGAAATTTAATGATATAACATTAGAATTAAAAAGCGGAAGGAAAATTGTGAAAAATTTAACTTTTACTTTAAATAATAATGATAGATTAGCAATTATTGGTGAAGAGGGTAATGGCAAATCCACTCTTTTAAAATACGTTTATGATAAAAATTTAATAGAAAACTATTGTTATTTTAGTGGAGTTAAGGATATCTCTAAAGAACAGATTGGATATTTAGAACAATCCTTAAATACTTCCTGGTCTTTCTATGGCGCTTTAGACTATATACTTACACCCAATGTGGGGGAAGATCCAGAGTATGAACTATATAATACGATATATCAAATAGAGACATTATTTAAAACCTATAATTTAAATCTTAGCATATTATCTGAAAATCAAATCATACAAACTTTATCTGGTGGAGAAAAAATAAAGCTCCAATTGATTAAAATTTTAATTCGTAACCCAGAGCTCATCTTATTGGATGAACCAACAAATGATATTGATTTAGATACAATTTTACTTTTAGAAAACTTCATAAAAACAACTTCTACTCCTATCATCTTTGTTAGTCATGATGAAGAATTATTATCTAACACTGCAAATGCCATTTTACACCTTGAACAAATCAAAAGAAAAACCGAAATGAAATTTACTTATTTAAAAACAGATTATTCTTCTTATATTGATTTAAGATCCAGAGCGCTTATACAACAAAATAAAGATGCCTATCGGACAAGAAAGGAAAAAGAAGATAAAAGACAAAACCTAATGCATCAGCATCTTCTTGTTGAGAACGACTTAGATAGAGCGGTTAGACAACCAGGATGGGGCAGTATTCTTGCTAAGAAAATGAAAAACATAAAATCAATGGAAAAGAAACTAGAAAAAATGCCTATTGTGGACTATGCTCAGCCCGAAGAGGCAATCAATGTATTCTTTAGTTCGGATGTAAGGTTTCCCAATGGAAAAACCTTAATTGAAATCAAAAATTTGACTCTATCTATCGAAAATAGAATTCTCATCTCTTCTATAAATCTTAAGCTTGTGGGGCCTAAGCATATCTGTTTTATAGGAAAAAATGGTTGTGGGAAAACAACATTAATGCGTCATATCTATCAAGAACTAAAGAAAAGGACAGATATAAGATTGGGCTATATGCCCCAAAGCTATGAAGATGAATTAAGCTTAGATCTTACTCCTGTAGAGTACTTGCAAACTTTTATGGGTTATGATAAAGAAATCAAGGGTAGGATTATGTCTTGTTTAGCAGCAATGAATTTCCAAGACTTTGAAATGGAAAACAAAATCCAAGATCTTTCTGGTGGACAAAAGGCTAAGTTATTTTTAATTAAAATGATTTTATTAGAATATAATGTTCTATTATTAGATGAGCCTACCAGAAATCTATCTCCTTTATCTAATCCTGTTATTCGTAACATACTTAAAAACTATAAAGGTGCTATTATTGCAGTTTCACATGATAGAAAATTCTTAAAGGAAGTTGCAGAAGAAATTTATGAATTAAATGAAACTGGTTTATATTTAAAAACTGAATCTATGTAAAACAAAAAAAGCCCCAAACCGAGAAATTTTGGGACTTTTTGTTTGTTTTTATACAATTTCCATTTTGCAAAATTAACGTTTGCTGAATTGTGGAGCACGTCTTGCTTTCTTTAAACCATACTTCTTACGCTCTTTAGCACGTGGATCACGTGTAATTAAGCCTGCAGGTTTTAAAACAGCACGATACTCAGGATTAACTTCCATTAATGCACGAGCGATACCTAAACGAATTGCTCCTGCTTGACCAGTTAAACCTCCACCATAAACATTAACTAAAACATCAAACTTACCATTGGTTTCTGTAGCTTCAAGTGGTTGTAGTACATCTAGACGAACAGCTGCTGAAGGAATGTATTCCTCAAATGGACGTCCATTTACCACAAAAGATCCTTTACCAGAGCGTAAATAAACTCTAGCTACAGAACTCTTGCGACGACCTGTTCCATGATATTGAACTAAATTCTTTGCCATATCTTTTTCCTCCTTATGCCTTTACTACGAATTCTACTGGTTTTTGAGCAGCATGTGGATGTGTAGCTGATGCATACACATATAATTGCTTTCTCATTTGATCACCAAGTTTAGTGTGTGGTAACATACCATAAACAGCATGCTCTACCATTCTAGTTGGATACTTCTTCATTACTGTTTCTGCAGTAAGGGTTCTAAGTCCTCCATTATACTCAGAATGATTGTGATAAAGTTTATCTTGCCACTTATGACCAGTTAAAACGACTTTGTCAGCGTTAATAACGATGACATTATCTCCGCAGTTTACATGTGGAG
>CAMWSQ010000072.1 GCA_947177025.1 uncultured Mollicutes bacterium
AACCACATTAGTAGATAAACTTTTAAAGAGTTCTCATACATTTAAAGAGCATCAAGTTGTAGAAGAACGAGTTATGGATTCTAATGCCTTAGAAAGAGAAAGAGGAATTACAATCCTTGCTAAGAATACGGCTATAAAATATAAAAATACAAAAATTAATATTTTGGATACACCAGGACATGCTGATTTTTCAGGTGAAGTAGAGCGTATTATGAAAATGGTAGATGGTGTTGTATTGGTTGTGGATGCTTACGAAGGAACAATGCCTCAAACACGCTTTGTTTTAAAGAAAGCCTTTGAAGCTCATTTAAAACCAATCGTTGTTATCAATAAAGTAGATAAGCCTTCTGCAAGACCAATAGAGGTTATAGATGAAGTTTTAGAACTGTTTATCGATTTAGGCTGTGATGAAGATGAGTTAGACTTTCCAGTTTGCTTTGCTTCTGCAGTAAATAATACTTGCTCTTTATCTAGTGATATCACAACTCAAAAGGAAGGCATGGAGCCTTTGCTAGATATGATTATTAAGGAAATTCCTGCTCCTAGCATGGATACAAAATCTCCATTACAGCTTCAGCCTGCATTATTAGACTATACTGATTTTGTTGGACGTATTGGAATTGGAAGAATTGCAAGAGGAACCATTCATTCTGGAGAAATAGTTTCTTGCTGTAGACTAGATGGTTCTATTAAATCCTTCCGTGTTCAGAAGCTATATGGATTTTTAGGTTTAGATCGTATTGAAATTAAAGAAGCATCTGCTGGAGAAATTGTTGCAGTTTCAGGTTTAGGAGATATTTCTGTAGGGGAAACGATTTGTACACAGGGTCAAGAAGAACCATTAGAAAAAATTCATATTTCTGAACCTACTGTTCAAATGACATTTGGAACAAATACATCTCCATTCTGTGGAAAAGATGGAAAAAGTGTAACTGCAACCAAGATAGAAGAAAGATTATTCCGCGAGGTTCAAAAGGATGTTTCCTTAAAGGTAAAGCGTTTGGAAACTTTAGAGGAATGGTTAGTATCAGGACGTGGAGAGCTTCATTTAGGAATTCTAATTGAAACGATGCGTAGAGAAGGATATGAGTTTCAAGTTTCTCGTCCACAAGTTATTATGAAGGAAATTGATGGCGTAAACTGTGAACCATATGAGTATTGCGTGATAGATGTACCAAATGAATCAGCGGGTGCTGTAATTGAAATGATGGGAAATCGCCATGGAACTATGGAGACAATGAGCAATACAGAAACGCAGACTCGTTTAATTTATACAATTCCTTCTAGAGGCTTAATTGGATTTAATACAGATTTTATGACTGTGACAAAGGGCTATGGAATTATCAATCATAGTTTTATGGAATATAGACCTGTAGAATCTATGACGATTGCTGAAAGAACAACAGGAGTATTAGTTTCTATGGCACAAGGTCAATCTACAGCCTATTCTATAGGAGCATTAGAGGATCGTGGCACGATGTTTATTGCCCCAGGAGAAGAAATCTATGAGGGAATGATTGTTGGCGAAGCAAACAAAAACCTAGATTTGGCGGTAAATGTTGTAAAAGCAAAACAACAAACCAATACTCGTTCATCTAACAAGGATATGACAGTTGTATTAAAGACACCAAGAGTATTAACTTTAGAGGCATGTTTAGAATTCATTAATGAGGATGAACTTGTTGAAATCACACCTAAGAAAATTCGATTACGTAAAAAAATATTAGATACAGTTGAACGTAAAAAATTTGATGCAAAAATGCGAAATATGAAGGAAGAATAGAAGAAAATCTATTCTTTTTTCTTTACGTATATTTTTTTGAAAGAATTGACTTTGTATATTAAGAGAGTATATAATAAAAATAATTGAAGAAAGAGGAAAATATCTGTCAAAAAATAAAGTATTTTATAGGAAGAGCGTTATATGAAGATAGGAATTACTTTAAGCGGAGGTTTGGCAAAAGGGGCATTTCAATATGGATTCTTAAAAGCCTTCTTGGAATATATTCCCAAGGAAGATATTGAAATTGTATCTGCCTCCTCCATTGGAATTATAAATGCATATGCACTTTGTGCAAACAAAATGGAAGAAGTAGAAAAGATCTGGAGAAGTGTGGATTATGATGGCGTGTTTGATGTGATTAAGGATTGTTGGAAAAACCATTATATCCGCAAGACACTCAATGAACTCGTTCTTCCTGAGGATAAATTAGATATTCCTTTTTATGCTACGATTACGTATTGTCCTCTTCTTTTAATTGGAAGATATTATCTATTAGAAGGAAGTCACTATAAGAAATGGAAAAAGTTTTTTAGAGCTTCCATTGCTTTTCCATTTTTAACAGGCTGGCCTAAATTTTATAAGTTTTTACCTACGATGGATGGTGGTGCTTGTGATAACATTCCAATCTATCCTTTATTAGAAAAGCATGACCTTGATTTGATTTTATGTATTCATTTTGATTCCAAATATGTTGTAAAAAAGAAGTGGAAAAATAAGAAAACAATCATCCTAGATTTAGATGCTTCTTTAGGGAATGATTTAAGAAAATGTTCTTTTAATTTCAGCAATAGGGTTTTAAGTAGAATGCTAGATAGTGGCTATGAATATGGTAAGAAGGTTTGTGAAAGAATTTTCGAAAATGGATATGGAAATCTAGAAGGTATTAAAGAATCTGTTGATGCACTCTATAATGAAGAATTTGGAGAACGTATGCGCAGTGGAACGATTGATCGCTCCGTAACACTACTCAATGGTTTTGCTCAAGTATTTCGAGGAAAGCATACGATTAAACCATTAGTAAAAAGGAAGAAGGAAAAACGATGAAAGAGTTAATTACCTACTTAAATCAAAATCAATCCATATCCTTTAAAGAAAAATCATTTACAGAAATTGATGCAATGATTTTAGCTCAACTTTCTTATTTGAATTTTGAAAAAATTGTTGAGAAAGACTTTCTCCCGCTGGCAAGTTTGAAGGAAGAAGCTGAACTATTGACAGATGGAAATTATGCTAAAAATCGAAATAAGGAATTATTAGATATATTATGTAATTCTTCTAGATATTCTATAGTCGAAATTGGTGAAGTAGAAGCACTTCTTAATGATTCTATTCAGTACGCTGCAATGACATTTCGCATTGATGATATATACTTTATTGTATATCGTGGAACAGATATGTCTATTGCAGGCTGGAAGGAAGACTTAAATCTTGGAGTTAGTGGAACGATAGAATCACATCATCTTGGTTTAGAATATGCAAACCGTATGCTAAAAACATATAAAGGTGATTTTTATTTGATTGGTCATTCCAAAGGTGGAAATATTGCCTTGTATGTTGGTATGAATCTAGAAGAACAATTTCAAGATAGAATGCAGCAAATTATTAATTTCGATGGTCCAGGGTTTTCCTTCGATTTAAACAATTCTTCTGCATATTTAAGAATAAAGGAAAAGCATATCAAATTTATTCCTAAGGATGATGTGATAGGCTTATTGCTGAATCATTCTGATGCTTATCATGTGGTGGATAGTAAAAGCATAGGCGTTTTACAGCATGATATGTATTTTTGGAAAATTGAACATGATACATTTAAAAAAGTGAGTGACATTTCTGTACTATCTAAAATATTCAATAAAACCATCTTGGATTGGCTAGATTCTATGAGTATGGAGGATAAAATAGAATGTGTGAATGCTGCAGATGATTTTTTCAAAAAAGCTAATATTACGAATTTAAATCAGTTGAAAAAACTTTCCTTTTCTGCCATTACGGGGCTTATTTCCTCTTCAATTCATTTACCATTTAAACAAAAGAAAATGTTTGCTTCCTTGATGTTCCGCTTAATGAAATATTATTTGAAAAACTCTGTTTCTCAAATCCAAAAAAAGGAAGAACCTATTTTAATTTCGGAAGATTCTAAAAGTTTTAATTTATGACAAAGTATTACAAATGTAAATAGTACTTGACACATATATTCCTAAAGATTATAATAGAGATAAATGAGGTCATCAAGACCGATCAATATCAAGGAGGGTAATCTTATGACAAAAAGAGGTATAGCTGCTGTTGTACTACTAAGCATTTTCACATGTGGTATTTATTTACTATATTGGTATGCTGTAACAGCTAGTGATGCAAATAACGAACAACCTGAGAATCCAATTCAAAGTTTCATCGTTGCTTGGTTATTAGGTATTGTTACATGTGGTATTTATACACTATATTGGGAATATAAGCTATATAGCAAAATTGATTCCATTACAGGAAAAAACGATGCTGTACTACACTTTATTCTTTCTATCTTCTTAACACCAATTGTTAGTATTGCACTTGCACAAAGTAATATTAATAGTCATGTAGAAAATAAGGGTGAATAAGAAAACTCACTTGCTGGAAAGCAAGTGAATTTCTTTTTTTAAAGAGGAATACTATGAAAAGATGTATAAATAATATTACAGAATTACTAAATCAATATAATATACCGATATGCCTATTTGGATTATATGTTTTGATGACACATGCTATGGGATTACAAAATTGTGTCCTCAAGATTTTCATTGGATATCCTTGTCCAGGCTGTGGAATGACAAGAGCAATGCTTGCGTTACTACAATTGGATTTTGCAAAGGCCTTTCAATATAATCCATTTATTTTTGCAGTTCCGTTTGTCGTTCTAGGAATAGCCTTTAAGCACACAAGTTTTGTCAAAAGAATTGTGAATAATAAATGGTTATGCTTTACTGCAATTCTCATTGTTCTTGTTGCATATGTTTTAAGATGGGTTTATGTTTATCCAAATCCTCCTATGGATTATTTTGAACATAATCTTTTAGCAATGTTTATATCTTTATTTCATTGATTCAACACTAAGTAGAATTTTTTCAATTTTCTAGTTATTGTTGAATCTTTTTTTAATGCTATAATAGAAGTGTAGCTACAAAACATATTAGAAAGGAAAATGGGAAATGAATATAAAAGAGGTTGGAGAATATATCAAGACAAGAAGAACTGCATTAGGGATGACACAAAAGGATCTTGCAGAAAAATTGAATATTTCTTTTCAGGCAGTATCGAAGTGGGAGGTAGGAGAAACACTTCCAGATACTATGCTTTTACTTGACTTATCCGACATTTTAAAAACGACAGTGGACAACATTTTAAATGGTGGAACAGTTGTTGCTAAAAAGTATAAGAAGATTAGTATTGATGATGTCATTCGTGGTTTTGAGGCAGTAGAGACTATTAAAAAATCCTTTGGTGAAAAGAGTTATTTTTATTTAGGAATGATAGAAGGAATCAACAAGAAAATGAATATGGATTTAGAAACACATCTTGCAAATCCTGAGCATAGAGAAATTATGTATGCTGAAGTAATTCTTCAAGCTATTCAATTTGAACATGCTTATGTGGACATGGATGAAGTAAAATGCTTTTTCAAAAATCAAAGGATGATAAAATTAATCGAAGATTTTTCAAACAAATATACAAACGCATAAAAAAATAGAGAGCAAATTTTGCTCTCTATTTTGCTATTTCAATACATATTTTTGTTAAAGTTTCCATTTCCTCTAGACAAGCGAATTCATATGGGCCATGGCAGTTATATCCACCCGTTCCAAGATTTGGAGTAGGAAGACCCATGAAGGTTAATCTTGCACCATCTGTTCCTCCACGGATAGGAGATGCCATTGGAGTGATATTTAAAGATTCCATTGCCTTTTGTGCACGCTTTAAGCATTCTGGATTTTCTTTGATAATTTCTGCCATATTAAAGTAGCTATCTTTAAGCTGTAATGATGCTGTATCTTTTCCATACTTTTTATTGATAAAATTAGTGGCTTCTTTTAAAAGATTCTTTTTCTTTTCTAAAAGAGCTCTATCATGATCTCTAAGGATATAGCAGAGCTTAGCTTCACCTACAATTCCTTCCATATGGGTAAGATGAATGAAGCCTTCATAATGATCTGTATATTCTGGCTTTTGTTCCTTTGGTAGCATTTGATGGAATTCTATTGCAATCTCAGAGGCGTTTTTCATTTGATTTTTTGCAGTTCCTGGATGGATGTCTAAACCATGAAATTGAACAACAGCAGAAGCAGCATTAAAGTTTTCATAGTTAATCATCTGAGGATTTCCACCATCCATAGTATAAGCATAAGAACAAGGGAACTTTGTTAAATCAAAATGTTCAATGCCACTACCAATTTCTTCATCAGGGGTAAATGCAACATGAATTTCTACATGAGGTTCATTTGTAGTCACATAATGCCATAGCATTGTCATAATAATTGCAATTCCAGCTTTATCGTCTGCTCCTAGTACTGTTGTACCATCCGTTGTAATTAAGGTTTTTCCTTTTAAATCCTTTAAGAATGGGAATTGCTTAGGATTTAGCTCGATTCCATTCAGTGGAATGGTTTTCCCATTATAATTTTCGATGACATTGGGTTTTACATTTGTTCCAGAAAATCCAGGAATTGTGTCCATATGTGCTATAAATCCAATAGACTCTTTATTTCCTTTGATATTGGAGGGAAGTGTAGCATAAACAAAACAATTTTCAGATAAATAAATGTCCTTTAGTCCAAGTTGCTTTAATTCCTCTACTAGAATATTTGCTAAATCAAATTGTTTTTGAGTAGAAGGGGTTTGAGTAGATTCTTCATCAGACATTGTATCTATTTTTACATAGGTTAAAAAATTTTTTAATAGTTCCTTTTTCATAGTATCTTTTCCTTTCTTTTTCTATTATATCGCAACCCTTCATTTTT
>CAMWSQ010000073.1 GCA_947177025.1 uncultured Mollicutes bacterium
ATTTCAAATAAAAACATATATGTACACCTCTTTCTTTCATTATACAAAAAAAGAATTCAAAAGAAAAGCATTTTCAACATATTTTATCGATAAATAAAAACAGATTCCTTTTTTATTCCTTGGAATCTGTTTTTTCAGTTAAAAGAATATTTTGCTTTTCTTCCTTTGTAAGTGGTACTGGATCATATCCAGGTTTAAATAAAGGATTACATTTCAAGAGTCTTTTTGTAGTTAAGAAAGAAGCTTTTACAAAATTAAATTTTTGATAGCATTCTTTTGCATACTGACTACAGGTTGGAGTAAATCTACATCGAGGTGGAGAAGAAGGAGAAATGCCTTGTTGGTATTTTTCGATGAGTTTGATAGGAAATTTATTCTTCATCGTAAATTCTTTTTCTTAAGGAAAGAAGAGCTTCCTCTCCAGCTAGTTTTCTTATAATTTCATATCCAAATTCAATACTAGCTGCTGCACTTCTAGCTGTGATGAGATTCCCATCTACAACCACCTTTTGATCGATATATGTTCCACCAAAGTCTTCATTCATACATGTAAAACAAGTATAGTTTTTATTTTTAAGATATCCAAGATGTCCTAGTATTGTAGGAGCCGCACAAATTGCACATACTACTTTATTCTGATCCATAAAATACTTAATTATCTCTAATGCATACCCAAAGTTTTCCATAAAACGATAATGTGGACCACCTGGAAGAAGCAAAGCATCAAACTCTTTATAGTTTACTTCATTAATTAAGGACACATCCATAATATGAATATGATGTGCTCCGATAACTTCATCTCGATTCGATACAATTGTTAAATCTAGTCCAGCTCGTCTTAATAGAGCAAAAGGAGCAGTTCCTTCTAATTCTTCAAAGCCATCAAATATCATAGCAAGTACTCTCATAGTGATCTACCTCCAAATTCTATTCTTATTATACACGAATTTTATGGATTTATCTACTATAACATAGAAGAAATTGAATCTTGTAAAAATTTGACAGGTCTTAAAAAATAAAAAAACCTAGAGACATACTTTTCTTTTCTTTGAATAAACTTTACTATGGTGGTATTTGTGGGATTTTATATCAGATGTATTCTATTAGGAGTAAGTCTTGCTATGGATGCGTGTGCAGTATCTATGGCAAATGGTTTAAAATATCCTCAAATGAAGAAGTTGGAATCTCTTTTTTCTTGTTTACTTTTTGGACTGTTTCAAGGGGGTATGCCCTTAATAGGCTATTTTGCAGGGCATGCAATATTTAAAAATATAGAACACTATATTCCTTATATTGCTTTGGTTGTATTATGCGTATTGGGAATCAATATGATTCTTGGAAGCTTTCATTCTGAAACATATACTCCTAAGCAATTTAAGATAAAAGGAAGTGTATTTCAAGCAATAGCCACATCCTTAGATGCCTTAACTGTTGGATTTACTATCGCAAATTATAACAATATTCAAGCCTTAGAATGTGTTAGTATTATTGCAGGAAGTACAATGCTTTTATGTCTTTTAGGCTATAGAATTGGCAAGAAGTTTGGAACTCGCTTAGGAGCTTTTTCAGAAATTCTTGGAGGAGCTATTTTAATTGGCATTGGAATTGAAATCTTTTTAAAGGGGATGTGACATAGATGAAAGAGAATATTTTAGATTGTATTGGAAATACACCTCTGTTTCATTTTAATAATACAAATATATATGCAAAATTAGAACTCCTTAATCCTACGGGCTCTGTAAAGGATCGTGCTGCAAGGCAGATGATTTTAGCAGCAGAGGAAGAGGGAGTATTAAAGAAGGGCTCAACGATTATAGAACCTACAAGTGGCAACACTGGGATTGGACTGGCTGCTATAGGAAAGGAACTTGGATATAAAGTCATCCTTACTATGCCAGAAACGATGTCAGAGGAACGGAGAAGTTTGATGAAAAACTATGGCGCTGAGTTTGTTCTAACGGAAGGCTCTAAAGGGATGAAGGGTTCCATTGAAAAGGCAATGGAGCTACATCATAGAATTCCCAATTCCTTTATCCCAGGACAATTTTCAAATCCAAATAATCCTAAAGCCCATTATCTAACGACTGGACCTGAAATATGGAAGGATATGGAAGAAAAAGTAGATATCTTTGTTGCTGGAATAGGCACAGGTGGTACAATTATGGGGGTAGGAAAATTTTTAAAAAAAAGAAATCCAGAGGTTTTGCTTGTTGGAGTAGAGCCAGCGAATTCTCCAGTATTAACTAAGGGATATTCTGGAAGTCATAAAATACAAGGCATAGGTGCTGGATTCATTCCAGAAATATTAGATATATCCATTTTAGATGAGGTCATTTCTGTAACAGATGAGGCTGCAATAGCTTGCACTAAGGAATTGTTAGAAAAGGAAGGTCTCTTTGTTGGAATATCCTCAGGAGCAGCATGGTTTGCTGCAAAGGAGATTGCAAGACAATATCCGTCAAAAAGAATAGTTGTTCTTTTCCCTGATTCTGGGAATCGATATGAATCAGTAAAATAAATTCAATGATTTTTTCCTTACATTTTGCTTTAAAAAATGGTATAATTTTATGTGTAAAAAGCGTCTATTCATAGAATAGCGTCTTTCTAACGAGGAGGAGAATTCTATGCAAAAAACACTTGCAAATACACAAATGAGTACAATAAAAGAACAATTGGAACATCTGCAACAAAGGACTTCCTTAATTCATGTTTCTATTCATAACAAAAGAAACAGAATTGTGGATGCACCTTCAAAAATCATAGGAATCTATCCACGATTTTTATGTGTTGAATCCAAAGTGAATGAATATGTTGAACGTTTTACCATCAATTATACTGATTTGATGATTGGGAATATTTCTATTAAAGAATTATAAGAGACTTGACTAAAGAATATCTTGTGCTATAATGGTTATGGTCATCGGAGGACTTGTAATCGAAATTACAATGGTTGGATAAGATGCTAGGTGCGCCTAGAATTTTATTCAACCTTTTTCTTTTAGGAGGGAGTTTATGTCAATTACAGAAGCTAAGCCTATTCAATTGTTCTCAAAGTATTTGTTTGCTTCCTTTGGAAGTGCAATTGTGATGAGTATTTATTCGTTAGTAGATGCTTTATGCGTAGGGCAATATGAAGGAGAGGTTGGAGGAGCAGCACTTGCAGTAGTTATGCCTCTTTGGACAATTATCTTTAGTTTAGGATTACTCTTTGGCATAGGTGGCGCTACACTTATGGTAGAGCGAAGAGGAAGAAATGAGATTCAGGAAGGAAATATATTTTATACTGTAGCCTTTATAGGAGCAGTTACTATAACTGGTATCTTATGGATTTTAATTCATTGTTTTGAAAATCCATTATTAACATTTTTTGGAGCTAGTGATTCAACGGTTTTTGCTTATGCTAAGAAATACACCTTTTGGATGAAAATCTCTTTACCTGTATTTCTTTTAGGACAATTTTTCACATGCTTCTTAAGAAATGACAATGCTCCTCTGCGTGCAACCTTAGCAGTTATAGGTGGAGGAATTACAAATATTATTTTAGATCTCACTTTAGTTTTTGTTTGCAAGATGGGAATTAGCGGTGCTGGTCTTGCAACAATGATTGGTCAGATAGTTAGCTTTAGTATTTTATGTACTCACTTTTTTTCAAAGAAAAGACAAATAAAATTTGTTAAAATAAAGCAATTTAGAAGAACACTATTCCAAATTATTAGGGTGGGAATTCCCTCCTTTGTGTTAGATATTGCTATGGGAGCATTAGCCATTTTATTTAACAATCAGATTGTGAATTACACGGATGGAGAAGAAGAAACTGCAACCCTTGCAATCTATGGAGTGATTTGTAATATTGTGGCTTTAGTACAATCCTTAGGCTATGCTGTAGGTCAAGCAAGTCAACCCTTAATTTCTGAAAATTATGGAGCAGGAAAGATGAAGCGTGTGAAAAAGTTTTTAAAATATGGAATTCTTTCTTGTGTATGTATTTCTTTTATAGCTGTTTTATTTTTAGAACTCTTCCCTAAGGAAATCCTCTGTATATTTTTAAATGTTGAGAAAGGCTCTCTTATTTTAAGTCTTTGTAATACGATTGAAAGAAAGTATTTTTTAAGCTTTATATTTTTATGCTTTAATGTATTTACAACCTATTATTTGCAATCTATTTTAAAAGCACAATTGGCTTTTATAGTTTCTCTTTTGAGAGGCTTAGTCATATCATGTACTCTTTTATTTGTTCTACCATTTGTATTTGGTTTTTCCTCTATATGGTATACTATGCTGATAACAGAAAGTATTATTTTTATAATAAATGGTATTTTAATTCTTAAAACTTATCAAAAGTTGGAGTATAATAAAGGAAGTATAGGAGTTGCTGAGGATGAAAAAGAAAAAGAAGAATTCAACCAAATCGAAACGAACAGTCAAAAAAATGAAGCATAAAAAGCTTTGGATTGTTTTAGGAAGTATTTTTGTAGTTAATTTAATTATTTTCATAGCCTTGATGATTTATGTAAATATCTATTATTCTGCTGATGCTTATGCAAAAGAAGAATTGAAATCAAATGAAATCGTAGAGGTATATAAAGAAAAAAGCTATTTTGTGTTTGAACCAAAGACATATGATACAGGAATCATTTTTTATCCTGGAGGAAAGGTGGATGCGGTAGCTTATGCACCATTATTAAAGAGTCTTGCCAGTGAAGGAATTCTATGTGTTTTATGTGAGATGCCATTCCGATTAGCTGTTTTAAATTCGAATGCTGCTGATGGGATTCAGTCTAAATTTGATGTGGATCATTGGTATTTAGCAGGGCATTCTCTAGGAGGCTCTATGGCTGCATCCTATATCGCTAAGCATAGTAAGGATTATGAAGGTCTGATTCTACTTGCAGCTTACTCTACTGAGGATTTATCAAAGACAGATTTGAAGGTTTTATCCATCTATGGAGAATTTGATGGAGTGCTCAATCGTAAAAAATATGAGGAGAGTCTTTCTAAGCTTCCAGCTACCTATAATGAGTATGTGATTAGAGGAGGCTGTCATGCTTTCTTTGGCTCCTATGGAGCACAGAGTGGAGATGGAACTCCTACGATAACAAACGAGCAACAAATCAAAGAGACAGTTTCCTTTATTTTAGAAAATATAGGCTCCAATGAAATGATTACCTATAAAGAATCTATAGATGAATTTTCCAATCCAGATTGCGGATTTTACGAGCCAATTTATATTTGCTGTAAGACGGATGGCGTCTCCGACATAAGTAATACTTATTTAAAGTATAATGCTTTATTGCATTTGCGAATTGATATATCTGCTTTTAGTGGTAAGGTTAATGGAAAAGAAGATATTTCCTTTACTCAAACGATGTTAAAGGGACTAGATGCATTGTTTGCCAAGATAGATAAAGCATCTTGCTGTGTGATTGTTCGATTTGCTTATGATCCAGGATTTAATGGAACAAAGGATGCAGAACCTAAAATTCCTATGATGGTAAACCATATTGAGTCACTAGAATCTTTATTTACTAAATATGAAAAAATGATTACGGCAGTAGAATGTGGTTTGGTAGGTCCTTGGGGAGAAATGCATTCCAGTCAAATAGCAAATCAAGATACCTATAATACATTAATTCAAGCTTATTTAAATGTTTTACCAGAATCTTTAAAACTATTGGTTAGACGTCCAAAATTTTTATATAGCTATTATGGATATACACTAGCTACTTTAGATTCTTTTAACGTTTCTGATTGTCGCCTAGGAGTATATAATGATGGCTACTTGGGTTCTGAAACAGATTTAGGAACCTATGATAATCGAGAAGTGGAAGTGGCTTGGTTAAGTAAAATCAATGAAACATCCTCCTATGGTGGAGAGGTTACTATCCCAGATAGCAAGTATAATAAATTAAACAATGCACAAGCAGAAATGTTTCAGCTTCATTTAAGCTATTTAAATCTTCGTTGGAATGATCAAGTTGTAAAACGTTGGAAGGATACAAAGTATACAGGTACTGATCCACTTTATAAGAATAGTTCGGAATTTAGCTATATTCAAAATCATTTAGGGTATCGCTTTGTTTTAAATCATCTTATCTATAAGGACGATGGCAATAAAGTAAGGTTGAAGCTCAATATTTCCAATGTGGGATTTGGAAATCTTTTGAAAAATAAAAATGCATATATAGTATTTAAAAATGAGGAGCATACTTATTCATTTGAATTTCAGAATGTGGATATAAATCATTTATCCTTTGAAATAAATAAAACGAATCTAGCATCTGGGAAATATACGATATATTTTGTTCTTGCGGATGACTTTAAGGAAAGTGGTATAAGAAGTATAAGATTCGGAAATCAAGAGATTTGGAATGAAGAAGTAAAAGGGAACAAATTGCTTTCAGAATATGTGATTGCATAGATAAAGTAGGGCATAAGGAGATTTTTCCTTTTGCCTTTTTTCTTTTGTTATGGTTAGCCAAATGAAGATAATCAAAAGGGTTGAATAAACCTTTTATACTAGAAAAAATAATGATAGATAGAATAAATTGTAAAAAACATTTGAAAAGCGCTTTCATAAGTGTTATTATATTAAATAGGAATAGGAAATCGATTACTAAAAGTTTTTTAGATAATAAGAATGATTTTTATAGAAAATTTAAATTAAAGTTTTTTAAAAAAGAAAAACTAAAAATTCTAATTAAGCTATATCAAGA
>CAMWSQ010000074.1 GCA_947177025.1 uncultured Mollicutes bacterium
ACTGCAGGTGCACATTGTGGACCAGATACAGTAGGAGTTAGCTTTCATGCAAAGCATAGGTGATTATTATGTTGAAAATTGTCGAGGTTAAAACAAGAAAACAAAGGAAGGACTTTGTTAATTTTCCATTAAAACTTTATAAAAATAATCCTTATTTTGTTCCACCTCTTTATGGAGATGAAATGAGTTTGTTTAAAAAGAACCATCTCTATAGTGATCAATCTAAGTCTGTTTTCTTTAATGCTTATATAGATAAAAAAATGGTAGGAAGAATCTCAGGTATTTTACAATATGCAAGTAATGAAAAATGGGAACAGAAAAGAGTTCGTTTTACACGCTTTGATTCCATTGATAATCAGGAGGTAGCGAATGCTTTATTTGAAGCTGTAGAAGCTTTTGCAAGGGAAAATCAAATGACAGAGATTGTAGGTCCACTTGGATATTCTGATTTAGAAAGAGAAGGACTATTAATTGAAGGCTTTAATGAGCTTTCTACCTTTGAGGAACAATACAATTATGCATATTATCAAAAGCTTATTGAAGCATATGGCTTTACAAAAGAGGTTGACTGGGTAGAACGTAAATTGTATTATCCAACGGAAATTGATGAACGTATGGAAAAAATTAGTTTGCGTATGCTAGATAAATATGGACTTCATATAGCTAAGATGAAAAATACAAAGGAGCTTTTAAAGCGCTATGCAGATAAATTATTTGCCCTACTTGATTCCACTTATGCAGATTTATATCAAACTGTTCCTTGTACACCTAAAGTAAAGAAGAGCTTATTAAAGAGTTTTGGATTAATTATCAATATTAAATATGCTGGTGTCATTGTTGATAGCCAAGATAACGTTGTTGGCTTTGGAGTATGTTTTCCATCTATTGCTAGGGCAATTCAAAAATCAAAAGGGCATTTAACTCCTTTAGCTATCCTAAGGCTTCTACGTGCTATCCGCAAGCCAAATATTATCGATTTAGCTTTAATTGGTATTTCAAAGGAATATCAAAATAAAGGTATAAATGGGATCATTTTAGTACAACTCTTAAAAATGCTGTCTAATAAAAATGTGGAGTATGCTGAAACAAACTTAAACCTAGAAGATAATGTTAATGTACAAAATCAATGGAAGAACTTTGATAATGTTCTTCATAAAAGAAGACGTTCTTTCATCAAAAAAATATGACAAATCAATCAATGGCAAATAAAGATTTAAAGAGTTTTTTCTGACAAGGCTAAAGATGAATTGGGAACAGATTCAGTTGATAAAGTCTATGGTGGTCTTTCTATTTTAGGAATTCATTCTTTAAAAAGAGATTGAACCAATAGTGCTTCAAGATCTTTGCTGAAAAATAACTCAGTAGAATTTAATTTAATATTTTAATAGAAACATCCATTTCATACCAGTTTTTACTGGTATTTTTTATTTTTTTAAAAAAAATTAGACTTTTTGGTAATGATTTATATGAGGTGTAAAAAATGGACTGTTATAATTGTAAGAAAAAATTCTTTGTAAAAAGAAATTTCCTAACTCTTTTTGAAACAAAAAAATACTATATTTGTAATGCCTGTAGAAAGGAACATCCTATAAAGCTATCCTTTGAAACCATTCCTTTAGAAAATTATAATTTATACCTTGTTTCTATCTTTCAGGCGGTATATGATTTAAATCTAGAATCCTATGCAATTGAAATTGCAAGAATTGTTGAATATTTTCTAAAAAATAAGCCTGAATATTTTCTTGTCTTTATAGAAAAATTCAAATTAGATGACCTATCTGTGGAGTTGCTGAGCTTTGTTGCAGATTGTGAAAAAAAATCGGTTTTACTCATATGCTGTGAACTGAAAAAATAGTCGTTTTTTTTGGTATTCTTTTTGTTGAAAAAGTCAAGCAAGTAGATGTATGATAATAGTAAACTTTAAGGGAGGTAAGAGAATTATGCTAGTAGGCAAAGTTAAGTGGTTTAATAATGAAAAGGGTTATGGCTTTATTATTAAAGAAAACTATGATGATATTTTTGTTCATTATAGCAGTATCTTAGATGATGGCTTTAAAACTTTGAATGAGGGCCAGTTGGTTGAGTTTGACCTAGTTGTTGGAGAAAAAGGTTTACAGGCTCAAAATGTGTATAAGTTATAATCTATTGAAAACGCTTTTATTTTATGATATAATAAGGGTGTAAGAAAAGGAGTGATATTTTATGAAGGTAGAAATTGTTGGAAAAAATGGTTTTACACCATCAGATGCAAACAAGGAGTATGCATTAAAAAAACTTTCAAAATTAGAAGGGATTTTAACAGACTATGAGAATTTGTCTGCACGTGTTGTTTGTAAGGTGTATAAAGCATTTCACAAGGTGGAAGTGACAATTCCAGCCAAAAATATCATACTTCGTGCTGAAGTAGAAGAAACAGATATTTATGCAGCAATCGATGGAGCTGTAGATAAGCTTGTAAGACAGGTTAGACATTATAATGATCGTATGAAGGACAAGTTAGGTAAAAAAGGAATTCGTACAACAGAAATTCAACCTGAACAAGAAAGAGTTGTTCGTGATAAGAATGTTGATCTTGAACCAATGACACGTGAAGAAGCAATCGACCAAATGGAACTATTAGGACATGATTTCTTTATCTATTTGGATAAGGAAACTCGTAAGACAAATGTGGTTTATTTGCGTAATGATGGAAATTATGCTGTCATTGAAACAAATGCAAAATAAATATCTATAACTTAACAATGGTAAGAAAGGCTGATTCAGCCTTTTTCCTTTATTATAAAATTGAGCCAAAAAACTTGAAAAAATCCTCAGTTTATTGTATTATATAATGTGTTATTTTGAATAGGAAGGAAGAGTACATTTACTCTTGTGTGATTCATATGGGTTTAAAAAAATTATTTGATTCTGGTTATAAGGAAATGAAACGTTGTGCTAAGATTGCATATAAGATTGAAGCACTAGAGCCAGAAATTCAAAAATTATCAGATGAAGATTTAAAAAATAAAACAGTTGAGCTAAGAAATAAACTAAAGCAAGGTCAAACTTTAGATGATATCTTAGTTGAAGCATACGCAGTTGCAAGAGAAGCTGCATTCCGTGTTACAGGCATGAAACCTTTCCATGTTCAGTTGATTGGTGCTACTGCAATTCATGGTGGAAACATTGCTGAAATGAAGACAGGTGAAGGTAAAACCCTAACCGCTGTTATGCCAGCTTATTTAAATGCCTTAAGTGGTGAGGGAGTTCATATTGTTACGGTCAATGAGTATTTGGCTAGACGTGAAGTAGAAGGTGAAATCGGTGAGATTTATCGTTTCTTAGGGTTAACAGTTGGTTTAAATATTCGTGAGCTTTCTTCTGAAGAAAAAAGAGCAGCATATTCCTGTGATATTTTATATTCAACCAATAGTGAGCTTGGATTCGATTATTTAAGAGATAATATGGTTAGAAATGAAAACCAAATTACTCAGGTAAAAGGGTTAAATTATGCTATCATCGATGAGGTTGACTCTATTTTGGTTGATGAGGCTAGAACCCCATTAATTATTTCTGGTGCACCTAAGAATAATTCTTCTTTATATTTACGTGCAGATACCTTTGCAAAGAGACTTTCAGAAGAGGATTATGAAATCGATATTGAAACACGTCACGTTCAATTGACTCCATCTGGTATGGAAAAGGCAGAGCAGGTGTTTGGTGTAAGCAATATTTATGATTTACAATATGTTGAACTTGTTCATGCAATTAACAATGCGATGAAGGCAAACTATATCTTTGCAAATGGGAAAGAGTATGTAGTTCAGGATGGAGAAGTATTGATTGTTGATTCCTTTACAGGTCGTATTCTAAAGGGTAGACAATATTCTGAGGGTTTACATCAAGCTATTGAGGCAAAAGAAAATGTTGAGATTAAAAAAGAGACTCAAACAGTTGCTACAATCACTTACCAAAATTTCTTCAGAATGTATAAAAAGCTTTCTGGTATGACAGGTACGGCAAAAACCGAGGAAGAAGAATTTAGAAATATTTATAATATGTATGTAGTTGAGGTTCCAACGAATCTTCCTATTGCCAGAGTAGATATGACGGATTTGATTTTTGTTTCTCAAAAGGCAAAATTTAAAGCTTTAGTTAATGAAGTGAAAAGACTTTATGAAATTGGACAACCAGTATTAGTAGGTACAGCAAATGTTGAAACCTCTGAATTGGTTTCCTCAATGCTAAAGAATATGGGTATTCCTCATGAAATTCTAAATGCAAAGAATCATGAGCGTGAAGCAGAAATTGTTGCTAAGGCTGGTCAGCTAAAGAGTGTAACGATTTCTACAAATATGGCTGGTCGTGGTACCGATATTAAGCTTGGTGAAGGTGTTCGTGAGCTAGGTGGTTTAGTTGTGCTAGGAACAGAACGTCATGAATCTCGTCGTATTGATAATCAGTTAAGAGGTCGTTCTGGACGTCAAGGAGACCCAGGCTTTTCTCAATTCTATATTTCTACAGAAGATGATTTAATGCAACGCTTTGGTGGAGATTCCTTTAAAAATCGTTTGGCTATGATTATTAATTTGATGAATAAGGATGGAGATCCAGATGCTCCAATTACATCCAAAGTGGTATCTAGAGCTGTTACCTCAGCACAAACAAGAGTAGAAGGTAATAACTTTGATTCTCGTAAGAATGTCTTAAAATATGATGATGTTATCCGTCGTCAAAGAGAAATCTTCTATGGTCAAAGAATGCAAGTAGTTAAGGTTCAAAACCTAGAAGAATTAGTAAAGAATATGATACATAGAGCAGTTGAGAATATCAGCTATTCTCATATGAAGCAAATAAGTTCTAGAAGATATGAAATTGATGATGATGCCATTGCTCAAAGCTTTAATGGTCCTATTTTCCCACCAAATTCTATAGATGTGAATGTATTAAAGACATTAGATGACGAGCAAATTGTAGAATATATTTGCAGTATAGCTTATAAAATTATGGATAGCAACAAGGATATTGCTAGAGAAGCAAAAGAAAAATATCACTTAGATTTACCTGACAATTTGTTTGATATCTTCTTGAAGGATGTCTGCTTAAGAGTATTAGACCAATACTGGATGAAGCATATTGATGATATGCAAGGCTTGCGTCAGGGTGTAGTGTTACAATCCTATGCGCAGACTAATCCACTAGAAATCTATCAACAAGAGGGCTATCAAAGATTCCAAAGATTGAATGAAAATATCAATATGGAAATCTTAAAATATATTACACACGCTAAGCTTCAAATTCAATTACCTAAGGAGGAAGAAGATCCTATGAAGGGATTAACTACAAATGAGGTAAAAGATGAATCTGTAAAGAAGAAGCCAGATCAAAAAAAGGAACATGTTCGTCCTAACGATCCATGTCCTTGTGGCAGTGGTAAAAAATATAAATTCTGTCATGGTGCAGGATCAAGATAAAAAAAGATGCTTGTTTACACATATTGTGTGACAAGCCTTTTTTATTAATTTATTTTTAAATTAAAACAAAACTTTATATCAACAATGAAAAGTAAAAAACACACATTCTGTTGGAATGAGAGATTTCATCTGTAAAAATGTAAATTTATGTAGTTTTTCGTTTAGAGAATTCCAAAAACTTCAGTTTTATGATAAGGCTTTCATTGACAAATTATGGAAATCATTTTATAATAGAAATATGAACATTTCATTTGTTAAATATGAAAGAGAAAGAGGTATTATAAAAATGAAAAAGTTTGATGTTTTAAGTAAAATTTCTGAAGTTGGAGTAGTAGCAGTTGTAAGAGCTGAATCAACTGAACAAGGCTTAAAAATCTCAGAGGCTTGTATTAAGGGTGGAGTAAATTCAATCGAAGTTACTTACACAGTACCAGGAGCTGGAGACATTATTGCTAACCTATCTAAGGCTTATGCAAAGGATCCTAATGTTCTAATTGGTGCAGGAACAGTTTTAGATAGTGAAACTGCAAGAGCAGCTATCTTAAATGGTGCTAAGTTTATTGTTTCACCTTGCTTTGATGAAGAAGTTGCAAAGCTTTGCAATAGATATCAAGTACCTTATGTACCAGGAACTCAAACAGTTAGAGAAGTTAAGATGGCTTTAGATGCTGGCTGTGATGTAATTAAATTATTCCCTGGTGATATTTTAGGACCTAGATTTGTTAAGGATGTTAAGGGACCACTTCCTTATGCTAACCTAATGCCTTCTGGTGGTGTTGATGTTGACAATATCGCTGACTGGATTAAGGCTGGTGTAGTTGCTGTATCTGCTGGTTCATCAATGACTGCAGGTGCTAAGAAGGGTGACTTTGATGCCGTTACTGCAATGGCAGCTCGTTTTGTTGAAGAAGTTAAAAAAGCAAGAGCAGCTAAGTAATCCAATTTGAGGATTTCATATATGGAAAAAATATTAACGTTTGGAGAAATAATGCTAAGGCTTTCTACGCCAGATTATTCCACGATTAATCAAACGCATTCCTTTATGGTAAATTATGGAGGAGGAGAAGC
>CAMWSQ010000075.1 GCA_947177025.1 uncultured Mollicutes bacterium
ATCTACGGATGCATAAGAAAAAATAAAAGAAGGCGATTCTATCCTTCTTTACTTAGGTTAAATTATTTTACTGTAGCTTCTTGAAAATCATAAAATTCTAAAAGAGTAATATCTAATGCCCTTGCAATACGATAAATAATTATAGCATTAGGAGAACATTTACCATTCTCAATTTCACTTAAAGATCTAGAAGCAATTTTAATTCTATCCGCTAGTTCTTCTTGTGTTAGACCATGGCAATGCCTTAATTCTATTATTCTTTTTCCTAAATTCTTTCTATGAAGAAATTCTTCATCTGTATATCTAATTATGCTCACATCAATTCACCAGATTTATTATCCTATAATTTGATGTTAAACTCCACGAGGTTAAGCTCATATTTATACAATTTCTTTAATTTCTAGTGAATTTATTTGGATTGAAAACAGATTTTATAAAACTCTATAAATAGAAAAAAGCAAATACGATTTGTATTTGCTTTTTTTATTTTTATTGATAAAGACTTCTTAAAGCTGTATTGGTAATAGGATCAGCAAAAATGTGTTGATCTACATAATCTTTCGCACAAGAACTTAAGGAAGCTGTGACTGGTTTTGCAAAATATAATTTTCCATTATATTCTACATAAGCTATAGCAACAAGGTTTTCTTCGTAATGACCTTCCATATTTGGAATTACCCAAGCAAATTGATAATAAGCGCCATTTGGATCAGCTATACCATATTGGTTCACTCTTACAGGAGTGATTTCAAGACAATATCCCTCACCTACATAGTCAATAGCACTGGAAGAGGATTGTTCTCCTGCCTCATATAATTCTGCATATTCTCCTTCATCAATGATTACACCATATTTTGCTGCCCCATTAAATGATGCAGAACTGATTCTTACACCAAAGCGTAAATCAGCATCTAAAACCTCACCTGTTTGGGCATTATAATCTAATTTTAAACTAGCTGTAGTTTGCTCTAATACAAATGAATTAACGAACCCTTCTCCTGTATTTATAGAGCCGCCACCAGTTCCAGTATATAGGGATAATTTAGAGATAACAACTCTAGGTGTACTTCCAGTAAATACAATAACAAATCTACCATTAGCTGGTGTTGAAAGTGAAGCAGTTATATCATATGCAACTTCATCTCCAGGATTTCCAGTTGCAACCTGAGTGTATGTATTAGACCCACTTGCCTTAAATAAAACATACCATGAATCAATTGTACCAAATTTGCCTGTTACAGTTAATTTCATAGATTTTAAATTTTCTACATCAAATTGTGGTTCTAAATATGCCCCATTACCAGAAAGACCTAATTTTGAATCTAATGGATGATCCGTTTTATTATATCCTATTCTTAAATCTGTAGCTCCTCCACAATATGCATAGGAAGCATAGAAGTTTTTACCACTTGCTGTAAATGTAACATTGTCTTTATAAGAGTTTGAAACTCCTGAAGTAGTCTCGAAATCAATTTCTATATCCCCTTGAGTTGCTGGAACATTAGGATCTGGAGTTGTAGTGCCACTTCCACCTTCTAATACTTGAAGAGCCTCAAGGCATCTAGTTAATTCAGGATAATTTACAATTTGTTCCTTTTCAAGATAGTTTAAAGAATTATAAGCTGTTTGGGCAGCGGTAATTTGTGCCTTATGATCTAATGTAACTGTATTAGGTAAGCTTCCAATTAATTCTATTACATTGTCAACCTTTGCTTGATCTACTTCTACATTAGAAAGACTATTTGGATAGGCTAAATCTACATATTCAGGATGATCAATGTAAGGATTTCTATTCTTTTGATAGAATGTATAAATAATATTATTACGATAAATCTCTTCCTTACTTACAGGATCTTGATAATGCCATTTTAATAAAGTTTGTAAATTACCAAAACGACCATTTCCTTCTTTAGAAATACTTGTATGTGCATCATCAACAAGCTTCAAATTATAAGGGGCTTCAAAGCCATATCTTGTAGCCATATAAAACATCATACGAGCCACATCACCTTTAACCTCATCTCTAGGTTCAAAAGTGTTACTTGTCCAACGATTGCCATATGCATCTGAGCTTCCACCAGAAACCTCACCGAAATCAGAATTACTTCTACTGGAATTGATACTAACTAATGTTGGTCTTAAATGATGTGCATCACAATATGGTGCCCAGCTTTCAGTTCCAAAACCATGAGATTTTGCCCATACATGTTCCTTGTTCCAAGCACTGCTAGCTAAGGATTGACCCGTATATAAACAGATAGCATTGCCATTTCCTTTAGGATCTGGATCAGTGTACTTTAAAACCTCATTATTATCCTTATAAGAGTGTTTAACATATCCTGCAGAAATGATTGTGCTTAAATTACGTCTAAAATCCTCTCCTGATAAGGATGTATCTACATTTTTATAGTAGCTAGTTGGAATATTTTCAGTATAATATGTAGCATCAAAATATTTTGATGGAGCAGCATTACCTTGAATCCAAGCTACACTTACAAATGTGAATAGCATTAAAAACGAAATCATTATTTTACTAAACTTTTTCATTCTTCTATATCTCCTTTTTTACACCCATGGAAGCCAACCTGTATCATTTGTGTTGTTTCCATCAATAATCTTTTGTAATATTACTTTTATTTCCTCACTTTGAATTAAATCTTCCTCTAAGTAAGTTTCGGCAACACCAATAACTGAATTTGTTTGAGCAATACCAAAATATACTTTGTTATTATATTCCATATATATAACTGCAGAAAGACTATCTTCATAATGTCCTTCCATATTCGTGATTACCCAAGCAAATTGATAATATTCACCATTAGGATCCACTATTCCTTGTTCATTAACTTGAACAGGTGTCATTTCTAGATAATAATCTGATGAAACAAACTCGCTTATTTGAGTAAATGTCTTTTCTCCACTAGATAGGCTACTTGCTTGACTACTATCTACAACTACCACACCATACTTTGCAGTAGGATCATATGCATCCGCTGATATTCTTGTTCCAAATCTCAAATCTACATCTGTCGCTTCTAAAGTCGATGAATCATATTCTAATTTCAAACTAGAGCGTGTTTCTGTTAAAACAAACGTTTCAGAAACAATATCTACTTCTGTGTAATAGATATCAATTCTTTGGAAATATACTGCTTTATCAGAACTATTCAAGATGGAAAATGTAATAGCACCATTTGCTTCATTAAAAACAAATTCATATGCAGCATTATCCTTAGTTAAAGAATACTTGCTACTAGAAATTTGTTTTCCAACACTACAAGATAGTTTTGCATTTACTCCAGAAGCTCCCGACGAATAACAAACCACCTTCGTCACCTTAGTCAGTTTTGAAGAGGAAAGAACCACATTCGTACAAGGCTTAGCTGCAGTCCCAATTTGAATTCCCTTTGCCGCTTGGTAAAAACCAAAATACCCCTCTGTATTTTTCGGTGTAGCATTTATTGTCCAACTTAATCCATTTAAATCAACAGTTTGATTATTACTAGAAAATACTTTACTAGTGAATGAGTAAGTATAATCTGGGTTTTCTGTAGCTGGTTCCTGCAATGCCCTTAAAGCATTTATAGCATTCCTTAACGTTTCATAATTATCTACCTTTGATTTTTCTAAAGGATTTAAAGCATCATATAGTGCTTTAGCTGCATTGATAGCATCTGTATCATTTAACGTTATTTCATCTGGCAAATTTTGAATAGCCTGCTTAACGGCTGCTACTTTAGTTTCATCTACTGTTGTTCCACTTTGAGCACTTGGATAAGCAAGTGCAACATATTCTGGATGGTCAATATATGGATTTCTATTCTTTTGATAGCCATAAACAACATTATTACGATAAATTTCACTTTCACTTACTGGATCATCATAATGCCATTGAATCAAAGTTTGTAAATTTCCAAAGCAACCTAGTAAATTAGAGGCTGAAGTTGTCTCATCATCTACCAAAGACAAATTAACAGCTCCATCACCGCCAAATCCATAACGTGTAGCCATATAAAACATTATACGTGCTACATCACCCTTAGATTCATCTCTAGGTTCAAATGTTGTCTCGTTCTGTTTATTTCCATAATCTGTACGGGTTGGATTTGCTACTAGTCCATGATCCTTATTAGAACGACTTCTATTTACTGAAGCTAAAGCTGGTCTTAGATTATGGGCATCACTATATGCTTCTTTCATTACACCAGATTCATTAGGGAATCCATGTGATTTTGCCCATACATGCTCTTTATCCCATTCATATATACCACCAGTTTGGGAAGATGGCATAGATAAGCCAGTATAAATACAAATAACATTTCCATTTCCACTAGGGTCTGCATCACTTTCTCTTAATATAGCAGCAACATCTGCAGCACCACCACTATATGGATGGCGCTCATAGCCAGCAGAAATTACAGCACTTAAATTTCTTCTAAAATCTTCTCCACTTAAACTTGTATCCACTGTTTGATAGTAGGAAGCAAGCAATGTTGGGTCATTTGTTGTCTTAGAAATATCATATGCTGCATTTCCTGTTACAAGCTGTAAAGAAAATAATGTTAAAATCGTAGTAAAAACAAGAAATACTTTAACAAATCTTTTCAAAAACATCACCTCTTTTTGCTATTAACAAGCAAAATAAGGCACTACATATGTAGTGCCATTATAATATTTTAGTTGCCCCAAGTCCAATTTTGTTCAACATCTCCTGGAAGTCCACCTAATGATGCTGCACAAATATCTTCTATCTCAATTTTTTCTTCTTCTAAAATCGGCTTTTCATATACTTTTTTCATTTTCTTTTCCTCCTATGATTAAGCATTAACAATTGCACTTAGCATATCTACAACATCTGGATCGAAACCAGAAGTATCTCCAGCTAAATAAGCACTTGCAACACTTTTTACAGAAGCATCTTTTACTTCTGCAGTAAATACATTACCATCATAAATCATATACATTGTTGCATAAACTACTACATCGAAATCTGCTAGTGGAACACCTGTTAAAACTAAAGCAAACTGATAGAACTCACCATTTTCATCTTCAACGCCATTAGCATTTACTCTAACAGGAGTACACTCAGCAACATGACAAGTAGAACTTAATGCTTCAATTACATCAACTGTAAGGTTTTCTAAATCTTCACCATTTCTACTAGCAATTACGCCATAGGTTGCAGATGCATTAAATGAACTTGCAGATATCATATTTCCAAAACGAATTGAGACAGCATCATCTGTTAATTTTAAGCTTGCTTTTGTTTGTTCTGCTTCAAATGCAGTAGCAGCAGCTGGTTTAACAATCTTATAAGTTGTACCATTATTAAATTCTGGCTTAGAACTATAAGTTGTAATTGGTCCAGTAAATAATGCAACATCTCCTACTTGAAGAACAGAATCTCCACCAGCAAAATAAACTACTACTTCAGTTTCAGAGCCTTCATTCTTTATAGTGAAATTTTTATTGCTTGCATTTTTACTAATTACAGTTCCCATTGCTCTAAAATTCATTGATGTATTTATTGTGCCCGTTTCTGCTGCAATTTCAGCAACTTCATCCAATGTTAAAATTCTGTTAGGAGCAGCATATACTGCGCTGAAAATTGTTGTTTCAGATACAGTTACAGTCGAACCAGGTTGATATGCCTGTTCTCCATCAGTCCAAGCAACTAAATTTGTATGGACATATAATTTTTTCGTTAAATCAGCTGCAGTTGGTAATGTTACACTTGCTTCCTCGCCAATTGACTTTTCAATTGTAGCACCTACGCCGTCTGCAAATACTCCACCCTTTGCATCAAAACTGATTGCATATGTAGAAATGGCCTCTGTTGTATAATATACAGTCACTGACTTAATATAACCACGCTTGCCAGTAACTCCAATTCTTAAAACATCAGAAGAAGTTGTTGCTGGAAGTGTATAAGTAAGATCCGCAAAATCACTAGTTAAGGCAGTATCAATTGTATAAGCTGCATCTGCAGAAGCAGATAAACCTACACTAGCTTTAGAAGAATCAGATCCAAAAGTTGCAGCATTTACAACAATCTTTTTAATGTTGTACTCTTGATCCAATTTAAATGTTAAATAACCATTAACACTTGAACTTCCAAACTTTAAGCCATAGCCATTTTTTCCTAGATATACTTTGTCTGCAGCAGTTACAGAGTTAACTTTGCTTGTAGTTTCATCATAGCCATCCAAAATAGCACTTAAATCTGCACCAGCAGAGAATGTACTCGTACTATCTCCTGTTCCTGAATTTGACATAAATGTTAATGTGAATGATGGATCATCCTCTGCATTAACAGTTAATACTGTTGCACCAAGAGCTACAAAGCTACAAAGTAACAGCATCATTGAAAAAAACTTTTTCATTTAATTTTTTACCTTTCCTTTTCTTTATTTTTTAAACTTCTCTTATACATATATACTATTACAATTTATAATATAATAATATTAAGTACAATTT
>CAMWSQ010000076.1 GCA_947177025.1 uncultured Mollicutes bacterium
ATATTTACGTAAAAAGAAAAAAGGTTGAAAGCATGCACACTGTGATATTTGATTTGTATGGAACATTGGTAGATATTCATACGGATGAGGATAGTCCTTCGTTTTGGAAGAAACTTGCAAAAAAAACACGCCGATTTTTCTCTTATGATTCTTTAGAATTGAAAAAGAAGTATCAAATGCTTTGTAAAGAAAAAGCAATGAAGAGAGAAGAAATTGAAATATTAGATGTGTTTGAGGAACTATATCAAGTAGATAAGAAACAAGCTAAAGAAATTGCATGGATATTTAGAAAATGCTCAATTCAGTATTTAAGACTTTATCCGGGCGTAAAAAAGTTATTGAAGAACCTAAAAAAGGAAGGATATCAAATTCGGCTTTTGTCTAATGCGCAAGAAGCATTTACAATTTCTGAATTAGAAAAACTAAAAATCAAAGCTTATTTTGATGGAATTGCAATATCTTCTATGTATGGTATAAAAAAGCCAAATCAAAGCTTCTATAAACAAGCATTAAGTGATGTTGATTTCTCGGAAGCAATTATGATTGGGAATGAACCAGAATGCGATATTATTCCAGCTCAAGCTCTTGGCTTAAAAACAATCTACATTGAATCGAATTTAACCTTTAAAAAGAATATAAACCCAGATGTATATGGGTTTGATTATAAATTGATTTATCAAAAGATTAAGAAGTATTGATTTAGGAGAAATACCTATATTAATAAATTTAATAGAAAATGAAAAGAGAAGGAAAAGAACGGAATCGATAGGGGTTAAGATGTAAGTTCGATTTCTCGTGTTTCTATTATAAAAAAGCAAATATTTAAAAATGAGGAGGAAGAAAAAAATGAAAAAATTATTTGCTCTAGGTGCTGTTTCTTTATTGGCAGTTGGTTTAGCTAGCTGTGGAGGAAATACACCATCAGATGATCCATTACTAGGAGGAGAAGGGAAGACTATTGAACTAGAGTATTCTGGTACAGCTTCTGACCGTGACTTTAACGTAGGCTTATTTGAAGATTTTAAGGCTGCTAGAAAGGCTGCAGGTGATAAGAACACTTATAATATCACTTATGTTGAACATGGTCCAGATAAAGTAGATAGTGAAGTTCAAGACTGGACTATCGGACCAGATGTATTCGAATTTGCATCTGACAAGATTACTGGTTTATACCAAAAAGGTGCTTTAGCTAGACTTACCCCAACTCAAACAAAATGGGTTAAAGACAACAACAATGATTTAGGATACGATTTGGCTTCATTCAACGGAAGTACATATGCTTATCCATATACTGGTGACAACACATATTATTTCCAATATGATAAGTCAATCATTACAAATCCAGAAGATGCAAAATCTATTGAAAAAATCTTAGAAATTGCTAATGATAAAGGATTAAAGCTTGGATACAATCTTAAGGAAGCATTCTGGGGTGGTGCTGCAATGTTTACATTCGGTGCTGACTACTCTATGTCATTCGATGAAGATGGAAGTATTAAGAATATCGAAGCTAACTTCGATGGTGATTTAGGTGTTAAGGCTGCAAAGGCTATTAAGCAAATTATGGCTGACCCAGCTTGGTCAAACGATATGGCTGCTCCAACTCCTGACAACAAATTCATTGGTTGTATTGCAGGTACTTGGGATATTGCTACTTATAGAGCAGCATTAGATGAAAACTATGCATGTGCTCCAATGCCAACAATCACAATTGATGGTGAAACTAAGCATCTTGGTGCTTTCTTAGGTGGTAAGCTTTTAGGTGTTAACCCTGCTAGAGCTGGTCAAGATACAACTCGTTTAAAAGCAGCTCATGAATTAGCTAAGTTCTTATCTGATAAAGAATGTCAATTAAAGAGATTTGACCATGCAAGCATCGCACCTTGTAACAAGGCTGCAGCTGCTGAAAAGAGAGTAGTAGAGAATGAAAATGTTAAGTGTTTAGTAGAACAAGCAGCATTTGCTCATGCTCAAACTGCAGTGCCTGATCAATTCTGGAGTGCACCAGCTACTTTAACAACTGCATTTGCTGATGGAACTATTACAACTGATGCTCAACTTAAAGATGCTGTTAAAGCATTTAATGATAGCGTAAAAGGCGCAAAATAGTTTAAATTTTGATGAGTATAGAACAGACTGAAATATGTCTGTCTATGCTCTTTTTGGAAGAAAGAGGTGGATTTATGACTACAATCGAATATCTTGCCCTTCCTTCATATAAAAGATTTATATATAAACTATGGAATCTTTTATGTGCAATTCCCAAAGGAATTTGGCACTTCCTATCTGTTACACTTATAGGCTTTTTTAAGCATATTGGCAGAGAAATTGCAAATTTCTTTATTCATACTGGCGAAATTTTTGTCAGTGGAGACTGGAAAACAAAAACCTCATTCTTCGTAATGGGTTTTGGGCATATATTTAGAAAGCAATATGTAAAAGGATTCCTTTACCTATTATATGAAATTATATTCATCTATTTTATGGTTTCTACAGGAGGACCAGCATTTGCGAAGATAGGAACCTTTGGATATGTCAGCCAAGCAGCAGAATATTATGATGTTGAAGCTGATGCCTATGTTAGAATAACAACTGCAATTGGCGATGACAGTTTAATGTTATTAATGAATTTTGTTCTAGCATTCATATTCATAGGAATTTTAATCTTCTTATGGTCTGTTCAAATTAGGGAAAATAACGAACTAGAAAACCTAAATAAAATAGGCAAAAGAATCACAGATAAAGACACAATGAAGAGTCTTGTTGGAAGAAACTTCCATAAGGTGTTGCTTTCATTTCCAACATTAGGCTTAGTTTTGTTTACGATCTTACCATTATTCGTGATGATATTGGTAGCCTTCACAAACTATTCTTCTACCTATATGAACCCCAAGCATCTGTTTGACTGGGTGGGATTATACAATTTCCAGCAGTTATTCGGATTGGCAGGAGATGGTGGAGAGGCATTCGTACACGTATTTAGTCAAATCTTATTGTGGACATTGATTTGGGCCATATTTGCAACTTTCACAAATTATTTCTTTGGTATGATTGTCGCAATGATTATCAACAAAAAAGGAATAAAGTTTAAGAAAATATGGCGTACTGTATTAATTACCACAATTGCTGTACCACAGTTTATTTCCTTATTATTTTTGTCTAAGCTTTTAACTGAGACAGGAGGAATTAACTCTCTATTATTAAATTGGGGATGGATTTCTTCACCAATTAAATTCTTAGATGATGCATTATTTGCAAAAGTTACAATCATTGTAGTAAATATGTGGATAGGTATTCCTTATACTATGTTAATGTGTTCTGGTATATTGATGAATATTCCTGCAGATTTATATGAATCAGCAAGAATTGATGGTGCAAATCCAGTAAGAATGTATACTAAAATTACGTTACCATATATGCTCTTTGTAACAGGACCTTATTTGATTTCTAACTTTGTAGGTAACATAAATAATTTCAACGTTATTTATCTATTATCTGGTGGTAACCCTATGTTTACCAACATTAACGGAAACCTAATAGATTCATCAAAGGTTTATAGTGCAGGACAAACCGACCTATTGATTACTTGGTTGTATAAGATGGTTATGACATCTAATACAAAGAATTATGGTATTGCATCCGTAATAGGTATTATCATATTCATTGTTTTAGCTTCAATATCATCTATTGTATATAATCGTACAAATGCTGTAAAGAATGAAGGTGATTTCCAATGATGCCTGATAAGAAATTTAGTTTGTTTGCTGACCCTAGTATGTCTGGTGGGAAGAAGGCAAGAGAAATAACGAGTAAAACAATTATTTATATTGTTCTAATCATCATGTCAATCATTTGGTTGGTCCCATTTATTTACTTGATTATTCAATCATTTGCTACAACATATGAAGCATCATTATTGATTCCAAAGAGTTGGACAATTAATAATTATCGCGCTTTATTTGATTCATCTCTAGTTTTAAACTTGGGTGGTAAGGAAGTTACCTTGGCAAAAACGTATCCATTCTGGCGTTGGTATTTAAATACCTTTGTTATAGCATTGGTGGTTTCTGTGTTAAATACAGTTCTTACATTGGTTAGTGCTTATGCATTTTCCAGATTGAGATTTAAGATGCGTAAGGGATATATGAGACTTATATTAGTTATTGGTATGTTCCCAGGCTTCTTAGGTATGATCATTACATATTACATTTTAAAGCAAGTAAATTTAAATCAAGGAATGCCAGCATTATTTGGTTTGGTTCTTGTGTATATATCAGGATGTGTAATGAATTATTATGTTGCAAAAGGATATTTTGATACAATATCAACCTCATTAGATGAGGCTGCCATGATTGATGGCGCAAATAAAAATACAATCTTTTGGCGTGTTATCATGCCATTATCAAAACCAATAGTAGTTTATACTATATTATTGGCGTTTACTGCACCTTGGGGAGACTATATGTTAGCTTCTGTTATGGCAGGAGGAGACAATAAGCTTTTCAACGTTGCAGTTGGTTTACAGCAAATGCTAAGCAAGGAAGCAGGAACCTCATATTTCCCAATTTTCTGTGCGGCAGCTGTAATTGTATCTATTCCTATTATGATATTATTCTTCGCGTTACAAAGCTACTATGTTGAGGGAGTTACAGGCGGAGCTGTAAAGGGATAATCACTATGAAATATTTAAAAAGATGTTTATCTGTACTATGTTTAATAGTGTTTATTGCTTGTACAAGCTGTACAAAAAAACAAGCTCCTTATGGAACTCGAATAGAAGAGGATTTAACGACTTTGAATAAGATTGAAGATAATTATCGCAATTGGTATGAAATCTTTGTTGGTTCATTCTATGATTCCAATGGGGATGGAAAAGGAGATATAAAGGGTGTAACAATGAAGCTAGACTACATTAATGAGTTGGGCTTCAATGGAATTTGGCTAATGCCAATTAATACCTCTCCATCCTATCACAAATATGATGTTAAGGATTATTATCAAGTAGATTCTTCTTATGGGACAATGGCTGATTTGGAAGAGTTGATTGCTGAATGTCATAAACGAGATATTAAAATAATTTTAGATTTAGTTTTAAATCATTCTAGTATCAATCATCCAATGTTTAATAAGTCAGCAACTGCTCATCAAAAGTATCTTATGGGAATGCAATTAACATCAGAAGAAGATAGAATTAAGGATTATTATTCCTTCTATGATGGAGAAAATGCTCCATCAGGATACCAAAAGGTTACAGGAAGAAATTTCTATTATGAAGCTAATTTTTCTTCTGATATGCCTGAATTTAATTGTGATAATTTAGCTGTAAGAGAAGAATTTAAATCTATAATTGATTTCTATATGGATAAAGGTGTTGATGGCTTCAGATTAGATGCTGTTAAATATTATTATCTAAATAGTCAAACAAAAAACATAGAGCTATTAAATCAAATTAGCAAGTGGGTAAAAGCAAAGAATCCAAACGGATATGTTGTTGCTGAATGCTGGGAAACAAATTCAACAGTAATTAGCAACTACTATACGAGCGGGATTGATTCCTTCTTCAATTTTGAAGCAAGTGTAGCCACCCCATCAAGCTATTTGACAAATTGCTTAAACCTTGAGGGAAAAATGCTAAATCGATATTATGATGGTTTGCTTTCTAATATTGAGTCAGCAGGAAATTATATTCCAGCACCATTCTTAGATAACCATGATATGCCAAGATTTACATCCTCAGGTAATTTATCTAATTCTAAATTCCAATTTGCATTATTACAAATGATGAATGGTTCAACATTTACCTATTACGGTGATGAGGTAGGTCTAGTTGGGACAAATGCAGGAACAGCTCCTGATCAAAATGTTCGTATTCCTATTTTATGGGGAGAAGAAAATGAAAAAGGAAATTGTAATGCCCCAGGAGGAACTACAAAAAAAGAATATCCATATCCGACTGTAAAAGAACAGATGGAGGATAAAAATTCTATTTATCATTATTATAAAAAGGTAATGCTTATTCGTAATCAAAATCCTGAAATTGCAAGAGGAGAAGTCTCCTTGTTAAAACAGGATAGAGATAGTAAGATATTAGTAATTAAGAAAACCTACAATGGTAGCGAAATTGGTATTGTATTTAATTTTTCGCCTACTGATGATTTGACCATTGATTATTCAGAGTTTGGCTTTGATTCATTGGTTGGTCAAATTGTAATCACTGGGGAAGAAGAAAAATATGTAGGAATGATCCAAGATAAAACAATTAAAATGCCACCATACAGTATAGCAATACTTAAGTAAAGGAGAGAAAATATGGCTGGATTAAGATTAGAGCATATTTATAAGGTTTATCCAAATGGCACTAAAGCCGTTTCCGACTTTACAATGGAAATTGAAGATAAGGAATTCATTGTATTTGTTGGGCCATCAGGCTGTGGTAAATCTACAACTTTAAGAATGATTGCAGGATTGGAAGATAT
>CAMWSQ010000077.1 GCA_947177025.1 uncultured Mollicutes bacterium
TATGAAGTATTTGAATGGAACACCATTTTTAAATTTTGTTTATTTTGGTAAAGAGTTATTTATTAGTGCAGACACTAAAATTTATGATTTTGCATACCAATATGCAAAGCGTTGTAAGAACGAATTGTTTCGAGTTTTTGATGCGCCAAATATATTTTCTTTGAATAATGAGCTTGAAAAATATGGATTTACAGTTGCTCATTTAGCTCAATATTTTTTATTGGATTCTAATGCACCTGTTAAAGTAGATAGTCCTTATCCACTAGAGGTTTTCCAAAAAGAGCAGATAGAAACTTTATATAATTTAGAATTTAGTATGGCACTTTGTGGAACTACAAAGGGAAGAAGACGTGATGTTTTGGCTGTGGTATGTAGGATAGATAATCAAATTGTAGGTGTTGCAGGTTGCACGAACGATGGAGAAGAACTATGGCAAATTGGTGTAGATGTTTTGCCAAAATATCAGAAAAAGGGAATTGGAACAGCACTTGTTTGCCGTTTATCAGAAGAAATTTTAAAACAAGGGAAGTATCCATTTTATTGTTGTGCGTGGAGTAATTTAGCTTCTAAAAGACTGGCTAGAAAGGTGGGCTTTATAGATGGTTGGGTGGAATTAGCTGCTAAGCCCATAGAAGAAGATTGGATTAAAAAAATAAGGACATTGGAGGAATAAAAATTGCAACATTTACATCTTGGATTTTCTTATCTTGGACTTATATTTTTATGTATGCTTTTTATTCCGAACATGATTTGGAGCAAATATAAGCCCATTGGCTATGAAAAGATTGCAGCTAATGAAAATAAACTTCTTTTATGGCTAGAACGTATAGGAGAAGTTGCAGTAACAGTTTTAGTTCTTATTTTTGAAGATTTCAATATTCAGAGAATTACTTTATGGAGTTTATTTTTATTATTTTCTTTTCTCCTTATGATTTGTTATGAGCTATATTGGATTCGATATTTTAAAAGTAAAAGAACGTTGAAGGATTTTTATAGTAGTTTTTTATTTATACCAGTAGCTGGTGCAACATTGCCAGTTATTGCATTTCTTTTATTAAGTATTTATGGTAAAAATATTTTTCTTCTCGCTGCAACGGTTCTTCTTGGAATCGGACACATTGGAATTCATCTCCAGCATAAAAAGGAAATCATAGATCAAGCTTAAGGCTTGGTCTTTTTTTACATATTCTTTTAAAAAATGATAAAAAATATAAAAGAAACATAAATAATGTCACATTTTAATTTAAACTTAAGGTGCTAGGAGGTGAGGATATGTTTTTGTGTATTGATATGAAATGTTTTTTTGCTTCTGTAGAATGTGCGGAGCGAGGGTTGAATCCTTTGACAACTCCTCTTGTTGTGGCAGATAATGCTAGAGGAAAAGGAACCATATGTTTAGCTGTAAGTCCCTATTTAAAACAACAAGGAATAGCAAATAGAGGAAGACTATTTCAAATCCCAAAGAAGTTTGCTTATATTATAGCTAAACCTAGAATGAAGCTATATATAGAATATGCAGTACGTATTCATAAAATATTTTTACGATATGTAGATGCTTTAGACATCCATACGTATAGTATAGATGAAGCCTTTTTAGATATTACTTCATATCTTTCCTTATATTCAGATCCTTCACAGATTGCATTCCAAATTATGAAGGACATTCATAATGAATTAGGAATTATTGCTACCTGTGGTGCAGGAGATAATTTATATTTAGCTAAATTGTCTTTAGACTTATTGGCTAAAAAGGAATATCCCTATTATCATTATTTAGCTTTAGATGAATTTTATAAAACGATTTGGTTTTATCCCGATTTAAAAAAGATTTGGCAGATTGGTTCGGGAATTTCTAAAAGATTACACAATATGGGAATTTATACCTTGCATGATATAGCAGTTCGAACAAAGGAAGAGCTCCAAAAGGAGTTTGGCGTTGTGGGACTAGATTTATATGAGCATGCTTGGGGAATAGATACAACAACCATTGCAGACATTAAAGCCTATGAACCAAAGTCAAAAAGCTTTTCTAGACATCAAATTCTTTTTAGAGATTACACAAAGACAGAAGCATGGATCCCTTTAGTGGAAATGATTTTTCTTTTATGCATGGAGCTTTCAGAGAAAAGAATATTAGCTCAAACCATTTTCTTTTATATAGGATATAGCAAGTCTTACAACAGCTATCATAAAAGTTTCACTTTAGATTCTTATGTTGATGATTTTTTTATTATCAAAGAGGAATTAAAAAAGCAGTATGAAAAAATTCCAGAAGGAAAGATTCGGAGATTGGGCATTTCCTTTTCTCATTTTATAGAAAAAGAACAAGGAAATAATACATTGTTCTATACCCAAAATTTTAAATCAGAACATCTAAGTCAAACAATAAATGAGGTATGGAAAAAGCATGGAAAAAATGCCCTGGTTATAGGAACTGCAGTTCAAAAGGAATCTACCCTTTATGAAAGAAATAGACAGATAGGAGGACACAATAGTGAATGAGAAGGAGCGTCGAGCAGCAAAGTATTTACCTTTTGATTCTTTAAAAGGATTAAAGGAAAGAATTATGGAAGCAGATCAACATTACAATCAGCAAAGAATGCCAAGATTGAGTGAGGATGAAAAGCTTCAAATGAACTATATATTGTTTGATTGTTATAGCAGAAATCAAGCAATCCGCATCTATTATTATGAAAATGGTAAAATTTTAGATTATAGTGGAGTCATTCAAAAAATAGATGTTCTCCACAAGCAAATTATATTTTTACCAAGGAAAAAATTTTCTATTGAACAAATTTACAAAATAGAACAGAAATAAATGGAGGATTTCACTTCATAAACTTGTAAGTTAATTAAAAAAATGGTATGATTATGTTCGATAGGAGCTGAATACCATTGTACGATGTAATTGTAGTAGGTGGAGGACATGCTGGATGTGAGGCATGCTTAGCCACAAGTAAAATGGGATTAAAAACCCTTTTAATTACAGGCAATTTGAATATGGTTGGATCAATGCCTTGCAATCCATCTATTGGTGGACCTGCAAAGGGTGTTGTGGTTCGAGAGATTGATGCGCTTGGTGGATATATGGGGAAGAATGCAGACCTATGCCAAATACAGACCAAGATGCTCAACAGCTCTAAAGGTCCTGCTGTAAGAGCATTAAGATTCCAAGAGGATAAGTTGCTTTATATGTCAACGATGAAAAAGCATCTTGAAGAAACGCAGAACTTAGATTTACTAGAATGCTACGTGGAAGATTTAATTGTAAAAGACAATCAAATCCAAGGTGTTTTATTAGAGGATGGAAAACAAATTTCTGCAAAGGCAGTCATCTTAACAACAGGAACATATTTAGACAGTCGTATTCTTCGTGGACATTGGACTTCAAAGGAAGGACCAGATGGCCAGAAAACTTCTAAAGGAATTTCAGCTGCTTTAAAAAGATTGGGATTTGAAATTCAGCGTTTAAAAACAGGAACGCCTCCAAGAATTAAAGCATCAACAATAGATTTTTCAAAAGTCAAGTTAGAACCAGGGGATGACATAACCTGGCATTATAGCTTTGATAAGGGATATGAAGCAATTTTACAGAAACGAATTCCTTGCTATTTAACCTATACAAATCAAGAAATCCATCAGCTTATTTTAGCCAATTTAAAAGAATCTGCTATGTATGGTGGAGTAGTAGAGGGAATTGGACCTAGATATTGTCCTTCTATTGAAGACAAGGTAGTTAAATTTAGTGATAAAGAACGGCATCAAATCTTTTTTGAACCAGAATCTTTATCTTTAGACCAAGAATATATTCAGGGATTTTCAACTTCTATGCCTGTAGAAATTCAAGATAAAATGATTCGCTTATTGCCAGGCTTAGAAAATTGTGAAGTCATTCGTTATGCTTATGCCATTGAATATGATGCAATTAATCCACTTGATATTTATCCAAGTTTGGAGACGAAAAAAATAAAAAATCTTTTTACTGCTGGACAAATCAATGGAACCTCTGGATATGAGGAAGCAGCAGGACAGGGACTTATTGCAGGAATTAATGCTGGCAAAAAAATTAAAAATGAATCACCATTGATTCTAGGAAGAGATGAAGCATATATTGGAGTTATGATTGATGATTTAGTTACTAAAGGAACAAAAGAGCCTTATCGACTTTTAACTTCCCGTGCTGAATATCGGTTATTGTTACGTCATGATAACGCTGATTTAAGATTAAGAGAGTATGGGTATCAAGCAGGATTGATAGATGGAAAAGCCCATCAAGATTTATTGCAGAAAAAAGCAATGATTCAAAAATTGTGTAAAGATTTTAAAGAAATAAAAATTAAACCTACAAAAGAAAATAATCAAATTTTAGAAAAGGTTCAATCTTCCCCAATAGTAGAGGGAACTGCAATTTATACTTTGTTAAAAAGACCAGAAATTTCCTATTTAACAATCTTAGAATTGTGTCCTGATTTGAAAGTGGAATATAAGGACATTTCGTCTGTTTTAGAGCAAGTAGAAATTGAAATCAAATATGAGGGATATATTTCTAAGTCTTTACAACAGGCAGAAAAAATGCGAAGCTATGATTCTAGAAAAATTCCAAATAATATTGATTATGATGATATCGATAATATTGCAATTGAGGCTAGAGAAAAACTGAAGAAAATTTGTCCCCAAACGATTGGACAGGCCTCAAGAATAAGTGGTGTAAACCCTGCTGACATTTCGGTATTGGTGGTTTATATAGAAAATTTAAAAAACAAAGAATGTACAAAAGGAAAGGAAGAGTTAAAATGACATTGTACAAAACATCAAAGGGACCAGGGATTGCCTGTGTAATTGTGGCTATTCTATTTGCAGCATTAGGAGTAATATTGCTTACAAATCCAGATGACGAGGATTATTTAATATTATGTATTCTACTCTTTATTTTAGGAGCAATTATGCTTGTGCTTGGAATTGTCGCTTTAGTCACTCCAACGAGAACTGCTCAATTGGTTGATGAAAAACTAGTATTTAGTAATTTTAAGTTTGAACCTAAAAATTCCTCTTTTGCAGATGACCCTAAGAAGATTCTTACAATTCCTACAAATCAAATTGTAAATTTTCAGGTGCAAGGACAAAGTAGAACTGGTTCATTTTTGGCAGGATTTCTTGGGGGAGCAATTGGCGCTGCCATTGCAGGAAGCAGAAATCCAGATAAGCTGATTATAAAAACAAAGGATTCTCAAGTTGTAGTATTCATCCCACAGATTGCTGGAAATAAAATCAAAAATGGAATTAAACTTGAAAAAGAGCAAGAAGAATTACAAGAAAAATTAGATACAATCGAACCTATGAAATCTTTGGATGAAGAGGAATAACAGCTTATGAACTTTCATAATGAACTTGAAAAATTAGGGCTTGTTCTAGATGAAAGAAAAACAAATCAATTCGAAGTTTATTATAAAAAACTCATAGAGGTAAACCAAGTAATGAATCTTACGGCAATTACTGAAAAAGAAGAGGTTTATCGCAAGCATTTTCTAGATTCTTTAGAGATCATAAGAGCCTTAAAAAACAAAGAAGAATATACCTTATGTGATGTAGGGAGCGGAGCAGGTTTTCCCTCTATTCCTTTAGCCATTGTTCAAAATGATGTTCAAGTGACAATTATCGATGCATTAAATAAAAGAATTTCCTTTTTGAAGGAGTTAAGTAAAGATTTGGGATTATCTAATGTTTGTGCCATTCATGCGCGTGCTGAAGATTATGCTAAGGAAAAGAGAGAATTTTTTGACGTTGTCACTGCTAGAGCAGTAGCAAGACTAAATGTTCTTGCTGAACTATGCCTTCCCCTTACAAAAGTAGGAGGTCTATTTTTAGCGATGAAAGGATCTTCGGGCAAAGATGAATTACTTGAAGCTACTAAGGCAATTGAACAACTTGGAGGGAAATTGCTGGATGTACTCAATTTTACTTTGCCAGATGGAGAAGAACAAAGACAGATTATTGTCATTCAAAAGATAAAGAATACCCCTTCTAAATATCCACGCAGTTTTAGTAAAATTAAGGAGTGTCCATTATAATGTATAAATTAGATGAAATTATTTATACGAAAAAGCCTCATGTATGTGGTTCTAATGAATGGAAAATTTTGCGAGTTGGAGCAGATATCAAGCTAGAATGTTGTGGATGTAAAAGGATTATTATGCTTGCTTCCTATGAGTTGGATAAAAGAATTAAAAAGATAAAATAAATTCTTTAATAAGAAATCAAGAAACCTTTTTAAAAACGAAAAAAAATTAAAAAAGTTCTTGATTTCTTTTTTTGTCTGAGGTATAATGTAAAAGCACTTATGCGATAAGGGCTTAATCTTATACATGGTTGGGTAGCGAAGAGGCTAAACGCGGCAGACTGTAAATCTGCTCCTTAGGGTTCGGCGGTTCGAAACCGTCCCCAACCACCAT
>CAMWSQ010000078.1 GCA_947177025.1 uncultured Mollicutes bacterium
ATTTAAATATTGATGATTATCTTATAGAAGTTGGATATGGAAGTTCTTTAGAGGAAGGAAAAGAGCTTGCTCAAAAGTTTGAAGAAGTTTTCCATAAGAAAATAGAATTATTTGACCAAATTGGAGCTACTATAGCTGTTCATACTGGTCCATATCCAATTGGCATTGCCTTTATTCGTAAATATGATGCAAAATAGGCTTCACGAAGAAGCCTATTTTTTAGGAGGAGTTTTTATATGAAGCACAATCTAAAAAAGATACTACCAAAGCTCATCCTATTTTTGATTGTAACCATTGTTGTTATTATTGTGATTTTATCCTTAAATGATATCTCAGAAATAGGAAGTACTTTAAAAAATGTAGATATTCGTTGGCTACTTGTAGCTTTTTTATTCCTGTTCCTCTATATGGCTTTTTATCCTTTACCTCTCTATTTTTTAGGAAAGTCAAAGGAAGAGAAGAATGTATCCTTTTTAGATACAGGAATGATAGGAACAATGGAATATTTTTTTAATGGAATTACACCATTTTCTTCTGGAGGACAACCCTTTCAAATTTATTCCTATAGTAAAGTAGGAGTCAGTTTTCATCGTGCTTCAGGAATTATCCTAATGAACTTTGTGATTTGTCAAATTTCTGTACTTATTTTATGCTTAGGCTCCTTATTTTATTTTAATGAATTAACTCAAGGTACCCTTCATTTACAAATTATGATAGGTGTAGGTCTAGGGATGAATTTATTGATTACAAGTTTATTTTGTTCTGTTGGATTGTCAAAGCATGTTAGAAATCTTTTATCTAAGTTTGTTGGGTGGATATTAAATTGGAAAATATTTAAAGGAAAGCTTGCTCGTTTTGAGGTTAGCTTTCAGGAATATTGTGCTGGGGCTCAAAGCACCTTCAAAGCTTTATTAAGTCAAAAGTTAAAGTTTGTTGGCTGTATTTTCTTAAAGTTAATTGGTTTACTTGCATATTATATGATTCCATTTTTTATCCTTAGAGCACTAAGGATAGAAGTAGAATTAAAGCAATTGCTACTGATTACAGCGATGTCAACCTTTGCAATTGCGATGACCTGCTATATTCCAACTCCAGGAGCCACAGGAGGAATTGAATTTGCATTCCAATCTCTATTTGTTACAGCAATTCCTGCGATATCTCCATCTATTGCTACCTCTGGACTCTTACTATGGCGCTTTATTACCTATTATTTTTTAATGCTTGTAAGCTTTATTGTGTATATTATTTTTGAGCAGGTAGTAGCTAGAAGAAATCGCAAGGAGAAAAAACTTGAGGCTGTAGAAGAAAATCCCTTGCAAAACTCTGAAGAATAAGATATAATACTTTACTAAGTAAACTTTATTTTATAAAGTATTATAGGAGGAAGAATGAATAGTCAGGAAATTACAACGAAACTGCGTATGATAAAGAATAAGTTTTTCTGCACAGTTCATAAAATCATAGAAGAGCATAATATCACGCAAATGGAATTTGATCTATTGAATTGCATTTACTTTTCGAATAGAGAGGGTAAGCAGATTCAAGCTTCTACCTTAGCAAAGTGGTTTGATGTTTCTATTCCTGCAGTGATGCATAAGCTTGTTTCCTTAGAAGAAAAAGGGATGGTTCTAAAGAAACAGGATGAAAAAGATAAGCGTGTGAAGTATTACACATTAACTGAAGAAACCAATCTTCAGATGGAAGAGTTATTTGAACAGCATAAGAAAAAAGTTGAAATGTATTTTAAGGCGTTAGGAGAAGAACAGGAGCATCTTAACGCTATTTTAGATATCACAATTCAATTTTTGGAGGAACATAATGATTAGATTATTAAAGTGTTTAGACAAATGGGCATACCTCTTAATCGTACTAGTAATTGGTCTTGTTATTTTACAGGTATATAGCGATTTAGAATTGCCTACACGACTTACAAATATCTTAGGATATGCTAGTGCTGCAGAGCGCCTAGTGAATAATAACTTGATGACAGAAGAATTAAGAAAAGAATTTACTAATAACATCCTAAGAAATGGACTAGAAATGTTTGGCTTTGCTGCTATTTCCTTAGTTAGCAATATTGTTGTTTGTTTTTTAGCAGCAAGAATTGCATCTAAGTTTTCTTACAATGTACGTAATGAGGTGTATCAGCATATTCAAAAATTTTCAATTAGTGAAATTGATCAATTTTCTACTGCATCCTTAATTACCCGTACAACCAATGATATTACTCAGGTTCAAATGGTTGTGATTATGACATTACGTATGGCAATCGCAGCCCCAACTACAGCTATTTTAGGTATTATAAAGGCTGGTCAAGTGAAATCAAGTGCAAATCTAAATCTCATTGTTGTTGTTTCTGTAATTGCACTTGTAATTTTGGTTGTAAGCTTATTCTTGATTGTTTTACCAAAGTTCAAAAAGATTCAGCAACTTACCGACCGGTTAAATCTTGTAACAAGAGAGAATTTAACAGGAATTCGTGTTGTACGTGCAAATTGTGCACAGGAGTATCAAGAGGAAAAATTTGATGTTGTAAATAAGGATGTTTCAAAAACCCATATTTTTGTAAATCGTGTTATGAATCTTATGATGCCGGGTATGATGCTCATTATGAATGGAACCAGCTTAGCCATTTTATGGGTTGGTGCTTATGCAATTCATGAGGATCCATTATTTTTAGGTAGTGTATTTGGATTCCAGCAAATCACCATGATGATTGTTATGGCATTTATGCAGCTTGTTATGATTTTTATAATGGTTCCAAGAGGACTCATTTCAGCAAGACGTGTCAAAGAAGTACTTGATGTAATGCCTACCCTTCATGATCCAGAAGAGCCAAAGACAAGTTCAAGTGAAATGGTTGGAGAAATTGAATATCGCAACGTTTGTTTTGCTTATCCAAATTCGAATGCTAATGTTCTAGATCAAATTCATTTTACAGCTCATAAAGGAGAAACCATAGCAATCATTGGTTCTACGGGTTCAGGTAAAACCTCTATCATCAATCTTTTACCTCGTTTCTTTGATGTTACAAGTGGTGAAATTTTAGTAGATGGAGTAAATGTAAAAGAGTATGAGCTTAAAGAATTAAGGGATAAAATCAGCTTCATTTCTCAAAAGGCTTTACTTTTTAAAGGAACCATTCGTTCTAATTTGAAGTATGGATTAGAAACAGCTACAGAAGAGGATATGAAGGAAGCTCTTGATTTAGCTATGGCAAGTGATTTTGTTTATAATCATCCCGATGGATTAAACCAATCTGTTGCTCAAGGTGGTTCTAATTTTTCAGGTGGTCAAAAGCAACGCTTATCCATTGCTCGTGCTTTAATTAAAAAACCAGAAATTCTTGTTTTTGATGACTCCTTTTCTGCACTTGATTTTAAAACAGATAAAGCTTTAAGAGAAAATTTAAAAAAGCTAGAGTATACTCCTACTAAAATCATTGTTGCTCAACGCATTGGTACAATTATGGATGCTGATTTAATCTTAGTTTTAGAAAAGGGAAAAATTGTTGGTGCGGGTAAGCATAAGGAGTTATTAGAAAATTGCTCTGTATATCAAGAAATTGCCTATTCACAAGTATCAAAGGAGGAGATGGAAAATGCCTAGACCACAACATATGGTTCAAAAGCCAAAGAACTTAAAAAAAGGCTTATTAAAATTAGTTCCATATCTAAAGCCTTATCTTGTATGGATTATTCTTGCAATATTCTTATCCATTATAGGGGCACTTGGTTCCCTATTTGGACCAAGACTTTTAGGAGAAGTAACTAGAGAATGTCAGGATTTTGTCGATGGGAATCCAATGGATTTTGAATACATCGGAAAAATTGGAATTACCTTAATCTGTGTTTATACATTTTCAGCATTTGGAAACTATACTGCCTCCTTTTTGCTGACAGGAGTGACACAGAAGGTATCCTATAAGCTTAGAAAGGATATCTCTGAAAAAATTAATCGTGTTCCTTTACGATATTTTGATTCCACAGCGTATGGAGATTTGTTATCAAGAGTTACAAATGATGTTGACAGCATCAGCCAAAATTTAAACCAAAGCTTAGTTAATACATTCTCCTCTGTTATTTTATTAGTTGGTGTATTTGTTATGATGTTCACCATCTCATGGCAGATGGCTTTGATATGCGTAGTATCTATTCCACTTTCTTTGTTTGCTTTAATTATCATTGTAAAGCATTCACAAAAATTCTTTAGAGCTCAACAAAGAACTTTAGGTGATTTAAATGCTCATATAGAAGAAGCTTATTCTGGACATCAGGTGATTATTGCATATCATCAGGAAGAAACCAATTATAAAATATTTGATGAATGTAATACAAATTTAAAGAATAGTGCTTGGAAAAGTCAATTTGCTTCAGGCTTAATGATGCCGATTATGGGATTCATTGGAAATGCATCCTATATTACCATTTGCTTCTTGGGAGGTATTCTTGTAGTAAGTGGTCTTGCAGGTGTTGAATTCATTCAAATGTTTATTCAATATTCTCGTATGGCAAACCAGCCACTACAGACGATTGGTCAAATTGCAAATGTCTTACAATCCTGTGCAGCAGCAAGTGAGCGTGTCTTTGAGTTTTTAGAAGAAGAGGAATTAAGTAAGGATAGTAATCTTGCCGTTCTACCAAAGGAAGAAGTCATCGGAAATGTATGCTTCAACAATGTAAACTTTGGTTATTACCCAAACAAACAAATTATCTTCAATTTCAATTGTGATGTAAAGAAGGGAATGAAGGTAGCTATTGTAGGTCCTACAGGGGCAGGAAAAACTACACTTGTTAATCTCCTTATGCGGTTCTACGAAGTAGACTCTGGAGAAATTACAATTGATTCTATTCCAACTCAGGATATTACTCGAAATAATTTAGCATCCTTATTTGGAATGGTATTACAGGATACTTGGCTATTTGAAGGAACCTTAAGAGATAACTTGCGCTATGGAAATATGCAGGCAACAGATGAGGAAATTATGAAGTGCTTAGAAGCATGTCATATGGATCACTTTGTAAATTCCTTACCAGGTGGATTAGATTATGTGTTTGACGAAACTGCAAATATCTCTGCAGGTCAAAAACAGCTTCTAACTATAGCTAGAGCTATGATAGAGGATTCTCCAATGCTTATTTTAGACGAGGCAACCTCTAGTGTAGATACAAGAACAGAAGAACTTATCCAAAAGGCTATGGACCATTTAATGGAAGGAAGAACCTCCTTTGTCATTGCTCACAGACTTTCCACAATTAAAAATGCAGATATTATACTTGTATTAAAGGATGGAAATATCATTGAGCAAGGTAATCATAATGAATTGCTCAATAAGAAAGGCTTCTATGCAGATTTGTATAACAGTCAATTTGCAACTTCCTTTGAAGGATAACTCTTTCAAAAAAAATAATTTTGTAACAAATTCAATTTATTCTCTTGATAAAAAGAAATTAAAAATTATAAGAAAAAAAACATTATTTTATCAATTAAAAAATACTAGGTATATGCATTATCTATATGGTATTATACATATGTCATCAGAAGAATCTGATGCAAACATTTTAAAGGAGCAATAGATAATGAAAGTATTATGTCTGGAGGAAACGATAGACGTATGAGGAGGTAGCTAGGATGGAATACCTGGTCATCCTTGTAATAGTGATTTTATTAATCATTATTATTAGGGATGGTGGCTCTTCTAGAAAGAAGTAGAAACTATTCTTTCTGTCTACTGTTTCCTTAAAAATGAGAAAAGAGCAGGACGCCAATCCTGCTCTTTTCGTTTTATTTCTTTCTGTCTATTGTCTCTCGACAATCATATTATATAAGATATTTAATAAAAAGTAAATAAAAACCTTTCAATCCAAAGAAAATGTTTAGATCAGAATGCATCAATCTAATATCTAACACCCTTAAGCTAGAGCAATTTTTTTCTAAATCTTTCATATTCTTCCCATTTTATGACAAAATTCGATAAACTATGATATAATCGGACAAAATTGGGAGGAACATCAGTAGTGGTCTTTATAGTGTTATGTCTAATCTTGAATAGGAATATTTTAAATAAAATTCAATTATTTTTTAAGAAATGCCATAGAGG
>CAMWSQ010000079.1 GCA_947177025.1 uncultured Mollicutes bacterium
GTGATGTTTATATTATATCAAATGAAGTGTCGAAAAAATGTCGATTTTTGTAAAAAATTCCCAAAAAGTAATTTTGGGAATAAATGATTTTTTATTTAATTAAAATTCATTTTTAATATCTTTCTAAATATCGCTTTATTTCCCATTCGGAAACGTGTCTTCTATAGTCGTTCCATTCCATAGTTTTAGCTTCAATCAACTTTTGAGTGATATGGCTTCCCATAGCCTCTTTAATGCAATTGTCCTTTGCAAATTCTTGAATTGCTTCATTTAGATTTGCAGGTAAGGAGGATACACCAATCGCATTTCTTTCTGCATCCGTTAATGCAAATAAATTTTCATAAACTGCATTTTTCTTCTCACAATGTCCCTTGATTCCATCTAATCCTGCAGCCAGAATTGCTGAAATTGCCAAATAAGGGTTAGCAGCAACATCTACACTACGTACTTCTGTCCTTGTTTTCATTCCTCGTGCGGCTGGAATACGAATCATTGTGGAACGATTGGAATCAGACCAAGAGATATAGCATGGAGCTTCAAAACCCGGAACAATTCTTTTGTAAGAATTTACAATTGGATTTGTGATAAAACAAAAGCCTTTGGCATGAGCTAAAATTCCCGCAATCCAATCAATTGCTGTAGAAGATAATTGGTTCTTGGTAGTTGAATCATAAAAAGCATTTTTTCCATCCTGTGTAAGAAGAGAACAATTCACATGCATACCACTTCCATTAATTCCCTCAACAGGTTTGGGCATAAAGGTTGCATGTAGACCATGTCTTCTTGCAATATTTTTGACAACCAATTTAAAGGTTTGAACATTATCACAAGCTTCTACTGCAGAATCAAACTTAAAATTGATTTCATGCTGTCCTGTAGATACCTCGTGATGCGCTGCCTCTATCGTAAATCCAATATTTTGCAAAGCCAAAACAATATCTCGTCTACAATCTTCTGCAGAATCCATTGGAGAAATATCAAAATATCCTCCATAGTCATTAAATTCTAATGTTGGATTTCCTTTAGTATCTAACTTAAACAAAAAGAATTCAGGCTCTACTCCTACATTAAATGAAGAGTATCCCATTTTCTTCATTTCTTCTAGATTTCTTTTTAATACTCCTCTTGGATCTCCCTCAAAAGGAACATGATTCCCATCATGACCTGGACGATATACATCACAGATAAATCGAGCAACCTTTCCATATGAGTTATCTTCCCAATTCAATATTAAAAAAGTATCTAAATCGGGATGCAAAAACATATCCGCTTCATATATTCTCACAAAGCCTTCGATAGATGATCCATCAAACATTACTTCGTTATTTAACGCATCCTCTAATCTTGTAATTGGAATTTCCACATTCTTAAGCATTCCCATCATATCTGTAAATTGCATGCGTATATATCTAATGTTTTCTTCCTTACAAATCCTTCTGATTTCATCTTTTGTATAGCTCATATTCTTTTTCCTTTCCTATTCCTAATAAAGAATAGACTTAAGAAACAAAAAATATTCCTAACCCCTTACAAATTTATACACTTTTTACCTATCTAAAGAATTTAAAAAGAATCTCTGTGGTTAGAGATTCTTCTTTTCTTTTCTGAACTTTATACTTTAATTAATAAACTTATGTGTAATACTTTTACTTAAATAAGCTTTTGTAAGAATTCCACTGAACACGCCTGTGACAATAGATAATATTCCAATAAAAGGTAAATAATAAACAACCGCCTGAGAGTCTAATAATATAATAGCTGCAAGTATCTGACCAGAGGCATGACTGACTGCTCCTAATACTGAAACACCAATTGGGGAAAACACCTTAATTCTAGAAAACAAAAACATAACTAAGAAGGAAAGCATTCCTCCACTGAATGACATAACAAATGTAGGGGACAAAAAATTTCCTCTTAATAACCCTACTAAAATGATACGTAATAAATCAACCAATAAAGCCTCTGTTGATTTAAATTCATATAACATAATTAATATGATAATGTTTGCTAAACCTAGCTTTACACCAGGAATAAACACAGGAATAAAGGATTCTAAAATGTTTAACACAATTGCCATTGCAAGAAGCATTGCAATTACACAAAGTCGTTTTGTCTTACTCATATGCCAACATCTACCCCGCTTCCCTCGATTTGAATAAATACTCTTTGAGGCAAACAGGTGATTGTTTGTCCAGCAGATTGAATTTTTCCTTGATGTACACAAATTTGATCCTTACAGGTTGAATACTGAACAGATACACTTCCGTTATCAACCAAAATAACTACATCGTTAACGACAATTTCCTTTGTTTCACGAATATCAATTGTTTCAACTAGCTCCTTGTTGTAATAAACATATACTCTTAAATTGTCTTTTTTTTGTAAACTAAAATAAAGAACAAGTCCTAATATTGCGATTAATAATAAACTACCAATCAAAATAAAATCATTTTTATATTTACGCATAGGCTTTCACCCCTATGCTTTCAAATAAGGTTTTTCCATCTTTTGAAACAATAAAATCCAAATTCTTTTCGTTTAAAAAAGTCTTTATTTCTTCTAAATCCATCGCAAAACAGGCTGTAGAATATGCATCTAACACTTTGGAATCTTCTCCAATAATACTTAAGGTTTCATAATATGTGGCAGGCTTTCCTGTTTTTGGATTTAACAAATGAGAATAATAGATACCATCAATTTTGGTATGTTGTTCTTTAATAGAAGATGTAGAAATAGATTTTTCTTTCATTTTTAAAGTTTTGAAATATCCACCTGCTAAAGCTTTAGATAAGCCCACACTAAACTCTTTTCCATTTTTATTCCCCAAAACAATATTTGAGGATCCGGCATTTAAAAGATATCTTGTACAAGAAATAGATGCCAAATATTCTTGGACTTTGCTGGTGGCATATCCTTTCGCAATTCCACCTAAATCAATATTTCCTTCTCCAATAAGCTTGGCATGAAGTCCATCAAATTCTATACTTGTATTATTCATAATAGCAAGTTCTTCTTGAATCGTTTCCTCTGGAACGAGCTTACCCTCATTCAGTGCGTCCTTCCATAAATGGGATAATCTTCCAATAAAGAGATTATAATATCCATTTGTATCTGTCATCATTTCTAAACCAAATTCAAGTAGGTCCTTTAATTCTAAAGAAATATCACTTTCTCTAGAAGCATTTAAATCATAAACATTTTGAACACTATGTCCACCGGAAAAATCATCAGCTACACTTTCATATTGTAAATAGATTTCTTCTACTTTTTTAGAAATGGCCTTACTATCTTCTGTGTTATAAAATGTGATAGATATGAATGTATCCATTGCATAAAAGGTATATGAATCCTTTTCTTCTTGTGAGGAACAGGCAGTAATCAAGCATAAAAATAACATAATTAATCCTATGTATATCTTTTTCACTTTAATCACTTCCTTTGTTATCATTATACAATAGAAAAGAGATTTTTTCATTATGAAAATCTGTTTTCATTTAATAAATTGTTGAAACGAAAGAAAATATATATTAAAATATATATTACCCTAAAACTCGAAATAGAAAGGAACGGTATTATGAAAAAGGTTTTATGTGGACTATTACTCATTTGTAGTTTACTATTTGTTGCTTGTCAAGCAACCACAACTCCAACGTACACAATTTCTTATCATACTGAGGAAGATACAAGTGTTGCAACAAGCAAAAGCTATAATGAAAATACAATTTTAAATAAATCTGACATTCATTTTGAAAAATCCGGTTATGAATTAGAGGATTGGTATTATGATGCAGATCATACCAATAAGGTCGTTTTCCCTTATACAGTTACTAAAAATGATGATTTTTATGCTCTGTGGGTAAAATTATTTACAATCACCTTAATGAATCATCAAACTGTACTTGAAACAAAAACAATTAAGGATGGACAAACCTTAGCAAATCCAGGAAATCCACAAATAACAGGTGCAGGTACATTTAAAGGCTGGTCTTCTGATGAAACAACCTATACACCATTTGATTTTACAACTGTAATTCATTCTGATTTAAAGCTATATGCTTTCTTCGATGCAGTTGCTACAGAAACTGTTAGTGTTTCTTTTATGAATGGAACTTCTCTATTAGAAACAAAAACAGTGAATAAGAATTCTGCTGTAGAAGCAATTGCTTCTCCTACAAAAGAAGGTCATACATTTAAAGGTTGGTCTACTAGTGAGACAACTTATACTGCTTTTGACTTCAAGACATTGCTTGATAAAGATTTAGTTTTATATGCTTTCTTTGATGCAGTTGATCCTACACAAACTATAAGCGTTTCTTTTATGAATGGAACTACTCTTCTAGAAACAAAAACAATTAACAAGAATACTGCAGTAGAAGCAATTACTTCTCCTACAAAACAAGGTCATACATTTAAAGGTTGGTCTACTAACGAAACAACTTATACTGCATTTGACTTTGAAACTTTAATTGAAGCTAACTTATCCTTGTACGCATTTTTTGATATCAATCAATATACTGTAACTTATATGTGTGGAACTGAGACATATCATACAGACACTGTTTCCTATAACACTTGTACAACAGCTCCACAAGCTCCAAATCTTGTTGGCTCTACATTCCTTGGTTGGTGTACAGATGAGGCTGGAGAACATGCATTTAACTTTGATACACCAATTACTGAAAATATAACTTTATATGCCAAATTAGAAACAGTTAACACACATACATTACATTTAATCATAGATGGTACACAAACAGATAAAGCAATTAATAATAATGCAGTGATTAGTACTGTGATAACTCCAACAAAGGAAGGTTATACTTTTATCGGTTGGTTTACAGACGCAAATTATCAAAATGCATTTAATTCTTCTACACCAATTACAGAGGATAAAACCTTATATGGTTATTTCCAAATAAAAACATATACCGTTACATTTAAAAATGGTACTACTACTTTTTCTACAAAAACCGTAAATCATAACGCAAAAGTAACAGCTCCTGATAGTCCGACAAAAACAGGTTATACATTTAAAGGCTGGTCTACTAATTCTACTACTTATACTGCATTTGATACTACAACAAAAACAATCACAGAAGATATCACCTTATATGCATTCTTTGATATCAATCAATATACTGTTACATTTATGAATGGTTCTGTAAAACATGACACACAGAAAGTAGATTATAATGATACCGTTGCTATCCCTGCAAATCCAACACAAACAGGAAAATCATTTAAAGGTTGGTCTACAAGTTCTACTTCTTATGTTGCGTTCAATGAAAATACAAAAATTACAAGCGACCGAACATTATATGCATTCTTTATAACAAAATATACTGTAACATTTAATGTTGACGGAACTAATACTTCCGTTGAGGTTGAGGAAAATGCGAAAGTAACTAAACCTGAGGATCCATCAAAGTCTGGACATAGCTTTGTTGGTTGGACATACAATGGCAGTGAATTTAATTTTAATACACCGATCACAGAAAATATAGAGCTTGTAGCTTCATTTGTTGCAGTACAAATAGAAATTTCAAAATATGGAGCCTATGATGAAGGATTGTTCTTTGAAGCAACACCTGTTTCAGGAGCTTCCTTATCTGATTATCAAGTTCAATATAAACTTTCTACTGCTTCTAATACTGCTTGGAATACTGTAGATTCAGCTTTAGTCCGTGAGGAAAATAATAAGATTAGATGTGATATCGTAGGATTGTCTGCTGGAACCTATGATGTTAAACTTGATGTTAATGGAAAAACCGAAACGAAATCTTATGAAGTAACAGCTGCTGATCGCTCTGGTTATGCTCATTTCAACTATAGTGGTGTGGGTGCTTATAATGATGACGGAACTTTAAAATCTGATGCAATTGTTGTATATGTTACAAACGAAAATAAAAATACTGTTTCTATCACTGTAAGTGGTAAAACCTATACTGGTTTAGTAAATATAATTCAAAATCAATCTAAAATTAAAAACCCTTTAGATATTCGT
>CAMWSQ010000080.1 GCA_947177025.1 uncultured Mollicutes bacterium
CATTAATGAAAGATTTAAAATTCGAAAAACCTAGAACAAGCATTGAAGAAATTGCAGATCAAGGGAATTATGGTAAATTCGTTGTATCCCCATTAGAAAGAGGATTCGGTATTACTTTAGGTAATGCATTAAGAAGAACCCTATTATCTTCCTTGCCAGGTGCAGCCTTCGTAAATGTAAAAATTGAAGGCGCTGAACATGAATTTCAAAATGTTGATGGTGTAGTTGAGGATGTTATCACAATCATTTTAAATTTAAAACGCGTAGTTTTAACTGTAGATAGTGATGATCCTGACTTTGAAGCTGTTGTAGAAATTCACAAAGGAGAAGGTGAAGTTACTGCAGGTGATATCATTCACGGAAATGATGTAGTTGTTGTTAATCCAGAACAACATATCGCTACTGTTTCTGCTGGTGGTGACCTACATATGTTCTTAACTGTTCGTAAGGGTGTTGGTTATGTAAGCTCTGCTACGAACAAAGAATATAACCAATCTGTTGGAGTAATTTCTATCGATTCTATTTATACACCAATTGTCAATGTTGCATTTAATGTTGAAAAGACTCGTGTAGAAAATGTGAATGTAGCTTCTTTTGACAAATTAGAAATTGAAGTATTAACAAATGGCTCTATCTCAGCTAAGGAAGCATTAGCTATTGCTTCTAAAATGATGATTGAGCATTTACAGGTTGTTGTAGAGTTAAGTGAGAAGGCTTCAGTTACAGATTATATGATTGAAACTGAGGATGATACTCAAAACCGTAAACTAGAAATGACTATCGATGAACTAGATTTATCCGTACGTTCTTACAACTGCTTAAAGCGTGCAAGCTTAAATACAGTTGCAGAATTAGCTGCTAAGACAGAAGAGGATATGATGAAGGTTCGTAATCTTGGTAGAAAGTCATTAAAGGAAATTAAAGAAAAGTTAGAAGCCTTAGGATTAGGCTTTAAGAAAGATTAATCATAAGGAGGATATCAAATATGGCATATAGTAGATTACGTCGTAGTTCAGACCAAAGAAAAGCTTTACTTCGTGACTTAGTTACTGATTTAATTTTTAATGGTCGTATTGAAACTACAGAAGCCAAAGCTAAGGAATTAAAAAGATTAGCTGATAAAATGGTAACTTTAGGTAAGACCAATACACTTCACTCCCGTCGTCAAGCTGCTACACTTATTCGTTTTGAGAAGGCTGAAGATGGACAATATGCAATTCAAAAGCTATTTAGTGAAATTGCCCCAAAATTTGCTAGCCGTAATGGAGGTTACACTCGTGTAATTAAGACTGGTTTCCGTCGTGGAGATGCAGCTCCTATGGCAATAATTGAGTGGGTTGAATAAGAACAATAAAGGTGCATGTAAAAGTGCACTTTTTATTTTGAAAAAATAGGTTTTTGTTGTATAATATATACAAGTCAAAATAAAAGAAAGGAGTCTGATTTTTTTGTTAATTGTGAAATTAAATCCAAATGAAGAAGAAAATATATTGCATGGATTTCCTTGGGTTTATAATAATGAAATCAACTCTTTTTTTGGAGATATTAAAAATGGAGAGATTGTAAAGGTTCATAGTTTTAACAATGTTTTTGTTGGATATGGATTCCTAAATGTAAATTCAAAGCTAATGGTAAGAATGCTATCTTTAAATGAAGAAGATCGTATTGATAAGGAATTCTTTCGGAAAAGAATTCAATATGCATTAGCACACAGAAAAAATATTAATTTAGGACAAGCCTGCAGATTAATTTTTGCAGAAGCAGATTTTTTACCAGGACTTATAGTAGATCAATACAATGATATTTTATCTGTACAATTTCTTTGTTTAGGAATGGATAATATTAAAAAACAAATTATAGAGCTTTTAGTTGAAGAGATACATCCTAGAGGAATTTATGAACGTAGTGATACACCAGTAAGAATTAAAGAAGGATTAGAGGAAACGAAAGGAATTCTGTATGGTAACTTTGATCCTAGAGTTCTTGTTGAAGAGAATGGAATTCGGTTTGTCGTTGATGTAGAAAACGGACAAAAGACGGGATACTTTTTAGATCAGAAATTCAATCGAGATATGGTGAAATACTATGTCAAAGATAAAATAGTATTAGATTGTTTTTCTAATGTTGGAGGATTTGCCTTACATTCCTGTAAATATGGAGCAAAGCATGTAGATGCATGTGATATATCCAAATTAGCATGTGAAGAAATTAGTTCTAATGCAAAACTCAATGGATTTGAACAGCTAAATGTCATTTGTACAGATGTATTTGATTTCTTACGAAAATCAGAACTGCAGGATAAATATGATGTAATTATCTTAGATCCGCCAGCCTTTACAAAGGATAAATCCACTGTAAAAAAAGCATATCGCGGATATAAGGAAATTAATCTTCAAGCTTTGAAGCTAATCAAGTCTGGTGGATATCTATTAACATTTTCGTGTAGCCAGCATATGACTCCAGAGCTATTTATGGAAATGGTAAAGGAAGCAGCAAGGGATTCAAAACGAAATGTACAATTCATTGATTTTAGAATTCAAGCTCCTGACCATCCAGCTTTACTTGCGGGGAATGAGCAGTTGTATTTAAAATGTATGGTATTACGAGTAGTATAGAAAGGAAATAAGAGTATGGATAGTAAAGAATTTATTACGCATCGTCAAAATATGTTCCATTTGATGGAGGATAATTCCGCTTTGCTGGTTTTTTCTAACTTGCATAGTGAGCATAAAAATGAAATTCATCGAAACTTCTATTACCTAACAGGAATTTTAGAAGAGGGAGATGTGGTTTTACTTTATAAGAAAAACGATAAGCTGAATGAGATGATTTTCATTCCACCCTATGATGAATTTAAAGCAAAATGGGTTGGAGCCTCTTTAAGTGCAGAAGAGGTTAAGCTACGCTCTGGAATTTTTGCAGTATACGATTTAGATAGATGGAAGTCAACTATATATCGTATCCTTTCAGAGTGTAAAAACTTATATCTAGATTTTAATCGTCAAAGTCCAGATGAGAATCTAACAGAGGAAGAAGTATTTGCCAAGGAGGTTCAGGAAAAGAATCCTTGGATATCTATATTAAATGCTCATCCTTTATTTGCAAAGGTTAGAACAATCAAATCCAAACAAGAGCTGAATCAAATGCGGAAAGCAATTGAAATAACACAAAAGGGGATAGAAGCAATTCTTTCTAATATTCAGCCTATGATGGAGTATCAGCTAGAATCCTATTTTGATCAAGCAATCAAATATCATGGAGCAACAGGCTATGCCTTCCCTACAATTGCTGCAAGTGGAAAAAATGGATGCTGCTTGCATTATCAGGATAATACCTCTATGATGCAAGATGGAGATTTAGTATTGTTTGATTTAGGTGCACATTACAATATGTATTGTGCAGATATTTCTAGAACCTTCCCAGTTAATGGAAAGTTTACACCGCGTCAAAAGGAAATCTATGAAATAGTACTACATGGTCAAGAAGAAGTTTTTAAAGCGGCTAAGCCTGGAATTACGACTAAGGAATTAAATCAAATTTTAATCAAGTATTTTGCAAAAGAGTTAAAGAGAATTGGTTTAATCAAAGAAGATAGTGAGGTTTCTAAATATTACTATCATGGTGTATCTCATCATATCGGTTTAGATTGTCATGACTTATGCGAATACACTCCTTTACAGCTAGGAAGTGTAATATCAAATGAACCAGGATTATACATTGCTGAAGAAAATATTGGGATTCGTATTGAAGATGATGTATTGATTACAGAAACAGGCTGTGAAAATTTAAGTAAAGACATTATTAAAACAGTAGAAGAAATTGAAGCATTCATTGCTCAAAGAAAGGGAAACTAAAATGAAAGAAGAAATTTTAAAGAATTATGCAAAGCTAATTGTAAAAACAGGAGTTAATGTTCAAAAGAATCAGGATGTAGTTATCAGCGCATCCGTTGAAGATGCATACTTTGTAAAGTATGTTGTAGAAGAGGCTTATCTTGCAGGTGCACGCGAAGTTGTTGTTGATTGGAACTATCAGCCTCTTGCTAAGCTAGATTATCAATATCAAACAGTAGAAACCTTAAAGGAATTACCAGAATGGTATTTAAAGAAACAGGAGTATCGTGTAGAGAAACTTCCTGCAATGATTCATATTATTTCTGAAGATCCAGATGGTTTATCAGGAATTGATCAGTCAAAGGTATTAGAGGTTCAAATGGCAATTGGTCCAGTACTTATGAAGTATAGAGAACAGAAGGATAATAAATTTCAGTGGACAATCGTCGGCATTCCAGGTGAAAAATGGGCAAAGAAAATATTCCCAGAGTTATCTACAGAAAAAGCAATGGAAGCTCTATGGGATGCAATCTTAAAAGTAACCAGAGTATATGGAAACCCAATTGAAAATTGGAATCAGCATAATGCAAATTTAGCACAAAAAACTGCTAAATTAAATGAATTAGGCATTAAAACATTAAATTATCATTCTAAGAATGGAACAAACTTCACAGTAGATATTCATAAGGAATTAAACTTCTTAGCTGGTGGAGAAACTACTCTATCCGGAGTATTCTATAATCCAAATATGCCTACAGAGGAATGCTTTACTTCTCCAATTAAAACATCAGCAAATGGAGTTGTAATGGCTACAAAACCACTTTCTGTACGCGGAGTATTAGTTCATGATTTTGGTTTTAAATTTGAGAATGGTAAAGTTGTAGAAGTAATTTGTGATAATGCAGAATATAAAGATGTTTTAACAAAACTTATTTCTACAGATGAAGGTGCTGCAATGCTAGGAGAAGTAGCCTTAGTACCATTTGATTCTCCAGTAAATCAAACAAATCTATTATTCTATAATACATTATATGATGAGAATGCTTGTTGTCATTTAGCCTTAGGTAGAGCATTCACAGAATGTATTAAAAACTATCAAAAGAAATCAGAAGAAGAAATCAAAGCCATTGATTTAAATACATCTATGATTCATGTTGATTTTATGATCGGTAGTGATGACCTTTCTATTGAAGCTATCACATATGATGGTAAAACTGTTCAAATCTTTAAGGATGGAACTTGGGCAATCTAAGTTGACAAATATAAGTGTGAGATAATTCTCACACTTTTTTCATCAGCAAACTTTTTGGAATGTACTAATTGAAAAGTATATAGCATTCATATATAATTATAGTAAAGATAAAAGCATATAAAGTAAAAAAGAGGAGAAAATCGTATGAAAAAATTATTCACAACCTTTTTATTAATTATAAGCCTCTTAGGTGGTTTGTTCACATTAAGTTCATGCGAAAAGAAAATTACAAAAAATGATGAAGCAGTAGAAGAAATAGTTACAGAGGATTACATTCAGTATTATTGGTCAGACTTACCTATAGGTCAAACAGATTATATGTATATCAGATATTTTTTAGGAATTTATGATAACTTATATGTAGCAGTCTTTTATGATTGGAAATCAAAAATTGAGAGTGGTCATATAGAAAAAATAGATGAGTTTGAATTTCAGTATAGTTCTGACACTAGGATTGTAGTATGGAAGAATCACAAATTTTTTGAATTAAATGAAGCTTATGAAAAGGGACTATTAAATTTAGAACAAATAGAAATCATTCACAAAGAATATTTAAGATATGAATGGCCTGAAGAGATAAAAAATATGCTCAAGGAGGATTATCTTAATCTTTATTGGCCGGAAAAAATAATTGCTGGGATTCGGATTACTACACCTTTAGGAAACTATGACTCTATGTATGTAGGCTTGTTTTATGATAGTTATACTGAATATATTGATTACACCTATAACCATTCAGATGAATCTTATTTTGATAAAGAAATTATAGGAGAATATGAGTTTGTTTATAAGGATAATTTTAAAATTCAAGTATGGAAGGAACATAAATTTTATCTTTTAAAAGATGCATATGAAATGGGCTTAATTAATGATGAACAACTTGAATTGATATATAGAGAATATAACAAAGCAGT
>CAMWSQ010000081.1 GCA_947177025.1 uncultured Mollicutes bacterium
GCCTATTTTAATATATGAAAAAAGTATAAATTATGAGACAAAAGAAAAAGGAACTATTAAAGTTCCTCATAATATATCTATATAATTCCTTCTGCATGAGCCCGAATACGAAACACTTCTTGAATAAACTTTGGCTCATTTTCTATGTCTTCTTGTAATTTGAGTAATGTTCTTTTTCCGACACGCCGATCAAATATTGCAAATATTTTTGCAAGCATATTTTTACTTTGCAAACTTTCTTCAATGCTTTGATTTTCATATACGTAAAACGAATAGTAAAAATCTATTTGGTCAAAAGCATTTAACTCAACTGCAAGAGCATTGCAGTTTTCTTCAATATCAAATCTATTTGCTTCCCACTTTAGAAAACATCCTTTTATGATTTCTTTTCCATCAAAAAGTATTGAAGCTCTGCCTTCCTGATCGTGACTTTTTCTATATCGAGTTGCAAAGTACTTTATATGTCCCTTTAAAGAATCTGCTAGATATTCTTGTTCTAGTTGTTTTTTTATTAATGACCAACTTTTCTTTTTTCCCATTTTTATTTTTCATCCTTCAAAGCATCATCAGCAGATATCTCTATATCCTTAAGCATTAAATCGCTTTTTATGGTCGCATAAAGTTCACTAAATTCTTCAGAAGGCTCAATATAATTTGGACAAATGTATTTTCCATCTTCTTTATAAAATCCGCTATAATAAATGTTATTTCCTTGAAGGTTAAAATCTGGTAATTTTCTTAAGGTATCCTCATCATACTCATAGAAGATTTCAAAGCCAATAAATTTTTTACAATTCTTTAATGCTTTATTTGGAGAACTATTCTCTTGTTCTTGTTCCTGATTAAAATATTTTTCACAGCTTCGAATTAACACAACCTTATAAGCATTGATACCATTTACCTTTAAATAGCTCATTCCATAAGGGGCTACTCTTGGCTTATATCCTTTATTTTTTAATGCTTCATCTAAATCTTCAACAGATGAAGTGTATGTGATGGTCGGATAGTGCTTTGGCTTTGGTTTATATCGGAATGTTCTTGTAGAAGCAAATTGGATTGCAAGTGTCATATAAATAAATACGATTGCAATTAAAACTATACAAACGGTTGTCCATGCTCCCTTTGTAAAAGTAACACCAATGATTAATCCAACAGCTATTAAGAAGCTGATTGCCACACTAATCCATATATATCTTGTTTTTATATTTCTCATAATTTACCTCTTTGCTAAATCAATGGCGCCCAAATCAAATACAACTGCCTCAACATAATGATTATAAAGCTTATAAAATTCTGGTACAGGTCGATAAAACTTTAAGCGCACCTTTTCTGCATCATAAACAAATGTTTGATTGAACTCTTTCTTTGTATTTACTGCAATCTCCTTAGCGATACGTATCGTTTCTGTTGTTTCATTTTTAAATATAATGAGATTAACTACATATTTATGTGGTTCTAAAATGACCTCATCAATTTTATCCTTTAGTTCTGTATAAGCATACTTTGATTTGTCAAATCCATTTTCATCCTCTACAAAGGTAAAAATAAATATTGTACTTTTATATAACCTAGTATATACCTTAACAGATGGTGTTTTTACAATGAGTATATCCTTTGCATAAGTCATATTAGATTCAAAATAATGATATGGCTTAATATCATAATACCCCAAACAATCTAATACTTCTTTAGGTTGTTTTTTGAAAAAATTAAACATGAGCCTCATCTCACTTTCCTAATTTTCATTATACTTTTTTTGTTCATTTATGCAAGAGAATTACGATGAATTTGTTTACAATGTGGGCAAACAACTTCTAAATCCTCTGTGATATCTGTAATATTTCTAAAATAAAGTTGAGCTTCTACCTTTCTATTCTTTAGCCATACTTCATCATTTACCATTTGGCTAGAAAAACCAGATATGCCTGTATAGGTATATGTCTTTTTTGTTGTTGGACATTCACAATCCACAATCTCTGTTCTACAAGAACGGCATACATAAATGATATCCGAAGAATCCTCGTTTGGTTGTACTTCTAGCTTTTGTTGACAAAATGGACAATCCTTCCGTTTTGTATCTGCATAAATCATTCCTCTAAGAAGAATCTGTTGTATTCTTCTAAAGGATTCTATATCAGTAATCCGAACAGGTGTTTTTATGTCTTCAAAAGGACTAAAGATGTGATATTCCTCAGCAGAAATTTCTTCTTTTAATTGAGCCATAAGCTCATCGTTATTCTTTAATACAGAGGGAATACATACAATTTGATACTCTTTATCCTTTTTAATATTCAATAAAAGAATCGTATGCTTTTTTACGCTTTTTGTTTTAAACTGAATTTCCCATTCTTTAAATTGAAATTTCATACTAAATCTAGAAAAGGTAATCTCTTTTTCTTCTTCGCATGAAAAATTGAAATGACCTATGGAAAACATAGTCATCCATATACAATACATCGTATATTCCTTTTGCAAAAGTTCTAAGTCTTTTAAAGAAAATTCTGTAGTTTTTGTCATCGTATGACTTTCAAAATATTTAGCTAATTTAAATATTTGATGATAGTCCTTGTGCATTGCAAGAATATTTGTTTTTCTCACCTTTAAAAATCTTTTCTGTTTTTGATTTGCCTTATACACAGGACGCTTTAACCGCGGAACAATGCAATTGGTTACAAACATAAGCTTATTCAAGTTTTTTGTAGCAACATTGTAATATAAATCAAAATTTCTACTATATCCAGTATGCAATTTTCCCAAAGCTAGGAAATAGCTTAAATGATTGACACGCTCTAATAAATTAATTCCTATAGTTTGATTCGTAAAAATCAAATCCTTTAAAATCTTTATATTCGATCTTGCATAGGATAGGACTTGATTAATTGTCTGGCAAAAAACTAAATTTTCATAGATTCCATAATTATCTTGGTACACTCTAGTCAATAACCGTTCTGGCTTGATTCCATCCTCAGTTAAATCCGTCCAAAGCTCACTATGGGAAGAAATATGCTGAATGGTTTGGTTATTAATTAGGCGCACTGCCTCTGTTGGCATTATGATGCTTTCATCCTTTAAATGGATAAAAGGCTTGGCAAAAATATTCTTAATTGCGGGCAGCGCTTTAATAATCGCAGAAATATTTTGATCTAATGTTTCAAAGCTAAAGTTTGGATCAATACGAAATAGGGTCAATTCATTTACAAGAGCATAATCAAACTGCAAATATGTCATTTTTTTATGACTTTCCATAAATGGCAGTAAAAATGCATAGCTATCTAGTATTTTTTGGTACTCCAACTGTTCTTCTAAAGTAAGCTCCATAGGCCTAGTCCTCATTTAACTTACGGATAAATGCACTACAGTTTTTCAAACCAAGCTTGTCAAATTCTTTTGCAAGAGCCTCTTTATTTTCAACAATTTTAAATTCAAGCTTGCTGACAACCTTGCTTAACAATATTTTTTCAATAGCATTCTTAAATGCTTGCTTTGGATCAGTAAAGCATGCACAATAAATCTTAACAAAATCTTCCATTTGATTTAAGATACGGTTACCAAAGGAAATGTTATAAGGAATTAATAGAGCTTCTACCTTCTGAATTGTTGAATTTTTCTCTGCATCAAATTTTAAATTGGTCTTAGCTGAAACAAACAATTCAGCTAAAGCTTCATAAGAAACATATTTTGGAGCTAATGGACTTCCTGTTGGAACTACCTTTGGAGCACGCTTTGTAAAGTTCATTGTTTGAGCACGGTCATATACCTTATCACTAATCTCAAATGTACTTTCATCTCTATTAGCTGTTCCAATAAACCAAACGTTTGAAGGCATTTTAATCGTATGTCCTTCTGTTAAACCTGCATACTCCTTTTCTACTCCATCTTCAAAATAAGAAAGTTTTATATTCAATAGTTTGATGGCACGTTTATCTTCCTCATGCTCCATCAATGATAAGAAATCAGAGAAATAGTATTCAATTCTACTTAAATTCATTTCATCTAAAACAATTAATGTTGGAACTTCAGCATTTAATTTTGCTTTATATAATGCCTGTGTAAACTTTTTAGGTGTAAAGCTCTTGCTAAATTCATTGTAATAGCCTAATAGCTCATTTTTGTCTCTCCAAGAAGATTCTACTTCAATAATTTCACAATTACCTGAAATTGCCTCCATAAAGATCTTCGGCAAGCTTGTTTTTCCGGTTCCACTCATTCCCTGTAAAATTGTTAGACGAGATGCACCTAATCCTGCAAGGAATGTAGCAATGTCTTCTAAAGAATAGGATAAATGTAATCTACTTTCCCTAGCATAATCCACAATAAAACGAACAAGCTGTGGTAAAGATAAATTTTCAAAGGAAGCTTCTTTTCTATGGGATAAAGCTTGGGCGTATTCTTCTTGCTTTTCATCTAATTCCTTAAATGCTGGACAAGCATCAAAATTTTTTATAGTTCCATCTCTATTAAAGGATTGAAATGCTGAATTAGATTCAGAAGACCCTCCACTTTCGGAGGAAGACTTTACTTCTAAGAATGGCATTTCCATTTTTAAATTTAACAATCCTCTAAATACCATTACAATAAATACTGCAAAGCTTACAGCAAAAATATAAATTCCTTGACTAGATATTTTGTAGGTATATCCTTCCGGTAAAGACATATTAAAGCGTTCTAATAAACGCAATAAATATTCCTCATTGATCTTCTGAGCAATTTGGAAATAATAACCGAATAGTCCTAGCAGCATCATAAAAATTACATTTGCATAAGCGCTGAATTTAATCAATCTGTAATAATCCTTATATTTTGCAAAGAAACTAACAACACACACAATAAGTGCCATTCCTGAAATAAATAACATAGCAAATAACGCAAAAGCTAATCCTTGATATCCTGCGCCTAAATCCTGATATGTGGTAAGTAATTGATACCCACTAAGAGACACAGAATCATTCAAAAAATCATAGGAGTTATTTCTAATCTTAATTTCTAAAAGATTAAAGAACAAGGATAAATATGTAATACCTGTAAGTACTAAAATAAAAAACAAAGGCTCAAGTCTAAATTTTTTTTGTGATTCTACTTTTTCTTTTTCCTCAAATCCAAGCCCTAATTTCCCTTGGAAAATAGAATATATACAAATCAAGCAAATGGAAATAATAAAAGGAATATAGCTAATTGTTGAAGCACTCACATTTTTTATATTGTTATAGAATGTCATAGCAAATCCCAAAATAAAATAAACTAAACAAATTGCCGCATTACTATAAATACATCTTTTGGCTCTTTTAACATATTTTTCAGTTAACTTAAATTTAAAATAATAAGAAATCGTATTGGCATAATATAAAAGACAAATGAAGAATGCTAAAAATAAAACGATAAAAATGATGGAAACATAGATGGGTGCTGTATTCGTGCTTAATGCGTTAATCAATACATAAGAAACATCCGTAGGACTTAGGTGTTGTGTAAATAGTGGAATAAAAAATATAGTAAATAAAACAATTAAAGTAAGTGTTTCAAATAAGAAAACAATTCTCTTATAAAATAGAATTTGTTTTGGACTTTGTTCCTTTTCCTCTATTTCTAGTGCACTATCATCAATTCTATTGTGTAGCAAAAGTAATAACGCAAGTGTCATTAAAATTCCATTCAAAATAACTAAAACAATAGCTCCAACACTTAACATATGAAAACCAATATGTAAAAAGAAAATGGTAAGAGTTACAAGCAACTGGTATGTAATATAAACCAAAAATCCTGAATTCTTCTTTTTCCATAAAAGGAAAATGATTCCAAATCCTAATAGGAAAAAGCCAAAAGCAAATAAAACTATACAAGCTATAGAAACATATTTTATATTGCTTGAAGAGCTTAATGCAGCACTCCATAAAGACATATCTTTATAATTTTTAGTCATTCCTAAAGAATATAAAACAATCGTAAATATAATATAAAAGAAAGATGTTCCAAATAGAAT
>CAMWSQ010000082.1 GCA_947177025.1 uncultured Mollicutes bacterium
GCAATTTCTTCAATGCTTGTTCTAGGTTTTTCGAATTTTAAATCTTTCATTAATGGGCCTCCTATATATTTTTATACAACATTTAAAAATACTTCTAAATCTTATCCTCTTGGACGTTTTGGTGGACGACAACCATTATGTGGAACTGGAGTTACATCTGTAATAGCTGTAATCTCTAGTCCAGCAACTGTTAATGAACGAATTGCTGCCTCACGTCCTTGACCTGGACCCTTTACTGAAACCTCAACCTTAGATACACCTGCATCTACAGCAGCCTTAGCAGCTGCTTCACTACACATTTGTGCGGCAAAAGGAGTTGACTTACGACTACCCTTAAAGCCTAATGCACCTGCACTGCTCCAAGAAATAACATTTCCATCTGGATCAGTGATTGTAACAATCGTATTATTGAAAGTCGAATGAATATGAGCAACACCACTTGGGCAATTTCTCTTCACACGACGTTTAGTAACTTTACGTGCCATAATTTATTTCCTCCTTATTATTTCTTCTTATTTGCGATAGTATGTCTAGGACCTTTACGAGTGCGGGCATTATTTCTTGTATTTTGTCCACGAACTGGTAAACTCTTTCTATGACGAATACCTCTATAGCATCCAATTTCCATTAAACGCTTAATATTAAGTGCAACTTCTCTACGAAGGTCACCCTCAACTTTATATTTTGCTATCTGAGTACGAATGGATTGTAATTGTTCTTCTGTTAAATCCTTTGTACGAATATCCTCAGATATACCTGCATCTGCCAAAATTTTCTTAGATGTAGGTTCACCAATACCATAAATGTATTGTAATGAAATCACTATACGCTTTTCACTTGGAATATCTACTCCTGCAATACGTGCCATATTTTCACGCCTCCTACTTTCTATCCTTGTCTTTGTTTATGCTTTGGGTTTTCGCAAATAACCATAACGCGGCCTTTGCGTTTGATAACCTTGCATTTGTCACACATTGGTTTTACTGATGGTCTTACTTTCATCTTAAATACCTCCAATATTATTTATGTCTGTAAGTTATTCTGCCACGTGTTAAGTCATACGTTGATAACTCAATCGTAACTTTGTCCCCTGGTAAGATGCGTATGTTGTTCATACGGATTTTACCAGAAACGTGAGCTAAGACTTGATGATCATTTTCAAGTTTAACTATAAATTGTGTATTAGGTAGTACTTCAAGTACTTTCCCTTCCATTTCAATAACGTCGTCTTTTTTTGCCATGCTATATTCTCCTTTAAAGTGTCGTTAAAATTTCATAACCATTTTTACGCACTACAATCGTATGTTCAAAGTGAGCACTCTTGGAATGATCTCTAGTGACTGTTGTCCAGCCATCCTTTAGAGTTCTTACCTGCTTCGTTCCTGCATTGATCATTGGTTCGATTGCTAAAACCATACCCTCTTTTAATATGGGTCCAGTTCCAGGCTCACCAAAATTGAAGATTGCAGGATCTTCATGAAGATTTCTTCCTACCCCATGTCCTGTAAATTCTTCAACCACACCAAAGCCAAAGGAAGTTGCATAATTTCCAATTGCTGCACTAACATCTCCTAAGTGCACACCCTCACGTACCTGTTCTAATCCCTTGAACAAAGCATCATGAGTCACCTGCATTAAAAGTTGATCCTTAGAACTGATATTGCCTACTGCATAGGACCAAGCGGAATCACCATGATATCCCTTATAACAGGCGCCTATGTCTAATGCAATAATATCTCCTTCTTTAAGGATTTGCTTTTTACTTGGAAATCCATGAACGACGACCTCGTTCACAGACGCACAAACAGCAGAGGGGAACCCACCATATCCTTTAAAGGAAGGTGTAGCGCCATGTTCTAAAATGATTTTTTCACAAATATCATTAAGTTCCTGTGTTGAAACTCCTGGTTTTACTTGCTTTGCCATTTCAGCATGACACAACGCAACAATGCGGCCCGCCTCTTTTAATAACGCTATTTCACGTTCGCTTTTGATTTCAATCATATTTAAGCACCTAATACAGCTTTTATATCCTCAAAAACTTTATCTAATGCTTGATTGCCATTTACTGTTTTTAATAAGTTTCTCTTCTTATAGAATTCTAATAAAGGAGCTGTTTGTTTATCGTAAACATTTAAACGATTCTCAGCAGTTGCTTGATTATCGTCATTTCTTTGAATTAATGGTGTGCCACATACATCACAAATTCCATCCTTTTTAGGAGCATTGAATTCTACATGATATGTAGCTCCACATCCTTTACAAACACGACGTCCAACCATTCTTCTTACTAAAATTTCTACTGGAACATCAACATCTAAAACAGCATCTAGAACAATCCCGTTTTCATTCAAAAAGCTTTCTAAGCTTTCTGCTTGAGCAATTGTACGAGGGAATCCATCTAATAGGAATCCTTTCTTACAATCATCTTCTAATAATCTTTCTTGAACAATACCAATAGTAACCTCATCAGGTACTAGTGCTCCCTTGTCCATATATTCTTTGGCTGTTAAGCCTAACTTCGTTTGATTCTTTATAGCAGCACGGAACATATCTCCTGTAGAAATATGAGGAATTCCATAATATTCTTTAATGTTTGCTGCCTGTGTGCCTTTACCAGCACCAGGTCTACCCATAATTAATACTTTCATATGAGCCATCCTCCTTTAATTAATCTAAGAAGCCCTTATAATCCTTTGTTTCAGATGCTGTTTCAATTTGACGGAATGTCTCAATTGCAACACCGACAACAATGATTAATGATGTACCACCAATTGTAATTGTGCTTGCTTCACTAGATGTGAATCCGAAAGCTGCAGATACAATAATAGGTACTAATGCAATGAATACTAAATATGCAGCACCGATTAAAGTGATTCTAAATAGCATTCTTGATAATTGAATCTTTGTATCTTCTCCTGGACGATAGCCTGGGATGAATGCCCCTTGCTTATCCAAATTATCACTAATTTGATCTGGATCTACCGTCATAAAGGAATAGAAGAAACTAAAGAATACAATCAATACAATGTACAATGTACAGCCAATAGGCTTTGAATTTGAAAATACTTCATTTACCCAGAAACCTGCTGTAGATGATGTAGTTAAACCCATTATACCAATAATAGTCATTGGAATACTCATCAAAGTAGATGCAAAGATAACTGGAATTACGTTTGCACTATTTAATTTTACAGGGATATCAGAGCCTTGAGAAGCTTGATTCAATTGAGAAGGTCTATTTGCATATTGTACAGGTATTTTTCTTACTGCACCTTCGAAGTATACAACTCCTAAAATCATAGCTATATATAATACGATAACTAATATATATAAGAAGATATTTAATCCTGTTGTATTTGCTCCTAAGTATTTTGTTCCTAAGGTACTAAACATCGCTGGAATAGATGAAATAATACCTGCAGAAATAATCATAGATGAACCATTTCCTATACCATGACGAGTAATTAAATCAGCTAACCACATTGTAAATGCAGAACCTGCTGTAATAACTACTGCCATGTAAATATAGAAGGCCCAATAGAAATTCTTGTATTCAATCAAGGAATCCACTAAAACATTTTGTGGAGTTGTTCCAAGACCAAAGATTAATACCAATGCTTGTACCATTGCTAAAACAATTGTCACATAACGTGTAACACGGCTAATCTTTCCTTTACCAACTTCTCCTTGTTCACTCCATTCCTTTAGCTTTGGAATCAAAAGCTGAAGCATTTGAACCACAATGGATGAAGTAATGTATGGGGAAATACCTAATGCCAAAATAGAGAAATTAGATAATCCTCCACCTGAAAAGGCATTTAGTACAGTTAAGAAGTCGGTTTCTCTCATAACATTCTGAATTCCAATTGTTGAAACAAGTGGAATTGGAATGTATGTACCAATCTTGAAAACTAACAACATTGCGAAAGTAAAGATGATTTTCTGTAATATTTCCTTATTACTTAAAATCTTTTTTAATTTTTCTAACAATTAAATCACCTCTACAGTACCACCAGCATTTTCAATAGCTGATTGTGCTGATTTAGAAATTTTGTTAACCTTAACAGTTAACTTCTTTGTTAATTCTCCTTGACCTAATACTTTAACACCATCTAAGGTTTCCTTAATTAATCCTGCCTTGATTAAGCTTTCAGCATCAACTGTAGCTCCATCTTCAAAACAATTTAATTTTTCAATATTTACAATTGCATAGAATTTATGAGAATGACTATGGAAGCCAATCTTAGGTAAACGTTGGAATAAAGGTAATTGTCCACCTTCGAAGCCTGGACGAACGCCACCGCCTGAACGAGCATTTTGACCTTTAGATCCTCTACCTGCTGTTTTACCAAGACCACTACCAATGCCACGACCTACACGTTTCTTTGCATGTCTTGCGCCTGCATTTGGCTTTAATTCATTTAACATGTCTGGTACCTCCTATTCTTGGACAACCTTTACCATATGTGCTATGGTAACGATCATGCCACGAATTGCTTCATTTTCCTCTTTTGTTACTGTTTGGCCAATTTTAGTTAAGCCCAAAGCCTTTGCAGTAGCAACTTGATTCGGTTTACGACCGATTAAGCTTTTTACTAATGTTATTTTATACATACTGATTACCCTAGAATTTCAGCAACTGTTTTACCACGTCTTGCAGCAACTTGGTCAACAGTCTCTAAACTCTTTAACCCTTCTATTGTAGCTCTAACTACATTAATAGGTGTAGCTGAACCCAATGATTTAGATAAAATATCACTGATACCGGCTAATTCTACAACGGCACGAACTGGACCACCAGCGATAACTCCAGTACCTTCACTAGCTGGTCTTAAAACAACACGACCTGCTCCATAAATACCAGTTACTTCGTGAGGAATAGTAGTTTTTACAGTGGCAACAGTAATCATATTCTTTTTTGCATTTTCAACGGCTTTTTTAATTGCTTCTGGTACTTCTTGAGATTTACCTGTACCAAAACCAACATGACCCTTCTTATCACCGATTACAACTAATGCAGCGAAACGGAAACGTCTACCGCCTTTAACAACCTTTGTTACACGGTTGATTGTAACAACACGCTCTTCAAACTCTGGTTGTTCAACTTCCTTACGTTCTTTTTGATCTTGACGCATAAGAATTTATCCTCCTTAGAATTTTAATCCTGCAGCTCTTGCTGCTTCAGCTAAAGCCTTAACACGTCCATGATATAAATAACCACCACGGTCAAAAACTACAGCCTCAACTTTTAAATCTAATGCACGCTTAGCAATTAAAGTACCAACCTTAGTTGCTGCTTCTACATTGGAACCATTTTTAACTCCTGCTTCTTTTTCTAGAGAAGAAGCACAGCATAATGTTTTACCAGTAGTATCATCGATAACTTGTGCATAAATTTGCTTATTTGAACGGAAAACATTTAATCTAGGCTTTGCAGCTGTTCCAGATAATGTTTGACGTAAACGTAAATGTCTTTTTTGACGACTTACATTTTTAGATACTTTATTAATCATATACTAGCACTCCTTTCTACTACTTCTTAGCAGTTTTACCTTCCTTACGACGAATATGTTCATCAGAATACTTAATACCTTTTCCTTTATAAGGTTCAGGCTTACGTACCTCACGAATTTCAGCCGCAAATTGTCCTACTAATTGCTTATCAATACCTGAAATAATGATTTGAGTATTCTTTGGTAATTCTACCTTTAATCCCTTTGGAATTTCTAATTCTACTGGATGAGAATAACCAGCTGAAACTACAACCTTATTTCCTTGTAATTGAGCACGGTAACCAACACCGTTAATCTCTAATACCTTTTTGAATCCATCAGATACACCAACAACCATGTTATGTAATAATGCACGAGTAGTACCATGCATCATCT
>CAMWSQ010000083.1 GCA_947177025.1 uncultured Mollicutes bacterium
TTCTTTTTTTGTATAATGAAAGAAAGAGGTGTACATATATGTTTTTATTTGAAATAATTGATCCATTCATCAAACTTTTCCATTGGGATGTTTTATCAGAAATAAATTTTGGTTCTGTAATCTTTCGATTGGTTTTAGCTGTATTATGTGGTGGTGTAATTGGATTTGAAAGAGCTAAAAAGCACCAAGCTGCAGGCTTTAGAACCTACATTCTAGTTTGTCTTGGTTCTACTATTGCAATGCTGACAAATGAATTTATTTCTCGTGCTACTAATATGGGAGATGGTGCTCGTTTAGGTGCACAGGTTATTTCTGGAATTGGTTTTCTAGGTGCTGGTACAATTTTAGTTACTTCTAGAAACCAAATTAGAGGGTTAACTACTGCTGCTGGATTATGGGCTTCTGCATGTTTAGGTCTTTCTATAGGAATTGGATTCTATACGCTTGCGATCTTTGGAACAATCGTTATTTCTGTAGTTTTAGCTATCTTACCTAAAATTGAATCTAAATTCAATCGTGCCTCAGCATATTTTGAAATCCATATCGAATTTCAAACTAGAGAAAATTTAAAACAATTCATCAACTTAATCCGTCAAATGAATTTCCAGGTAGTTTCTATTGAGCATAATCCTGCTTATTCTGCTTCTGGCTTAAGTGTATATACTATTGCGCTTAAGGTGAATGAAAAGAAAAAGAAAATTCATCATCAGGAATATTTGGATATATTCTCTAAATTAGACTATGTAAATTACGTTGAAGAAATATATTAAAAACCGGTCAAACCGGTTTTTTTATTCCTCTGCTTCAAAAGCATTGATTCCTTTATTCAAATTTACTATTTGCAGTTTTTCGAAAAGTTTAATCTTTAACTCCATCGAACGAGAAGCCTCTATCCAATATTTTAATTTTCCAAATTGATAGTCTAAAGAAAGATATAAATTTCCCCTTAATAGAATGTTAGAAAATTGTAGACATTTTATTTCCTTTGGTTTGGCAGGGAAAATTTCTAGTATTCCTTCCTCATCATAAACAAACATTTCTTTAATCGCAGCAGCAATTCCAAAATTACCATCTATTTGAAATGGGGGATGTAAATCTAGACCTACTCTGGAAGTTGAATGCTGCATAAAATTTTTAAAGCATAGATATGCAGATTCTGTTTCCTTTAATCTTGCATACATCGCAGTGATCCAAGCCATACTCCAGCCAGTGTGTCCACCACCATTTTCTAGTCTCCGTTTTAGTGTTTGTTTTGCCAAATAAAATTCTTCTGTTTCTGGTAGGATTTGATTGGAGGGATATAATCCATACAAATGAGATATATGACGATGACCTGGTTCTGCTTCCTCATAGTCCTCATGCCACTCTCTTAAAGTACCATACTGACTTTTAGCAAACGAATATAAATCTTTTATAGCATCTTCTAATCTTTGATTAATGTCCTCATGTTGGTTAAGAATTCGATTCATTTGAATGGTTTTTGAAAATACATCAAACAATATTTCGTCGTCCATCACAGAGCCTAAAGCTAGATGATGTTTTATGCCCTCATGATAAAAGCTATTTTCAGGAGATAGGGAAGGGCATAAAATCAGATGATTGTTCTTATCTCTTATACTAACATTCAAAAGGAAAAGAGCAGACTCCTCTAAAAGATATCCATATCTTTTCAATACAATAACATCTTGGGTATAAGAATATAGATCAAAGATAAATAAGCTTATCCAAGCTGCTCCTAACATCCAAGTAGTTGCAGGAAGATAGTGATCCTGTAATCCACAATCTCCATAAATATCTGTATTATGATGGGCCACAAAACCATTCACATGGTAAAGTTCCATCGCAAGCAATTTGCCATTAGGATACATTGTTTCAAGTAACTTTAAAACAGGTTCAAAACAAGGAACTAAATTCGCAGAAAATACATTCCAATAATTCATTTGTAAATTAATATTTATAGTATATTTACTATCCCAAGAAGGAAAAATATCTTGGTTCCAAAGTCCCTGTAAATTTGCAGGGAGATTTTTTCTAGAAGAGGAAATCATCAAATATCTAGAAAGATTATACATATATGTCATTTCCTTATCGTCACATAGGAAGGTTTGCTTATTGTACAGGCTTGTATAGTCGTTCTTTGCATTTATAAAAACATCTTGATTCAAGCACTCTTCTAGACACTCTTTCACATACTCTTGTGGAGTTGGATTATATAGAGTGGTTGCCATTGCAATAAATAATTTAATATGCTTACCCTTAAGAACTAAAGAAGTTCCTATAGTTTTCACTTTCTCAGCAATTCCTTTTACATATAAATGAAACTCATCCTTTTGATTATATTTACAAGTCAAAGCGATTTGATTTGATGTTGCCTCAATACTATCTACTAACTTTTCACGATCTAAGGTGCATAAAACTTCTATTTCCTTAGTAGCTTCTATTTCTACAACTATAACATCATTTGGATGACTTGCATAATATTTTCTAACTATCTTTTTTTCATTTGATTCATACTCTACAGAAACAAATCCTTCATCTAAATGTAGAGTTCTTTGATAGCTTTCTATCTTTTCTTTAGGAAAAAATAATCTTAGCTCGCCACCTACTGTAAAAATTGCTTCTCCTTTAGGATTAGGGAATAGACCTAATCTTGTCAATTGTTCTGCCTCAGTATAATTTCCTTCTAATAAGAGCTTTTGTACCCTTTTATAATTCTCATAAAAATCCTTAGGATAGCGAACTCTATCCTTCTTTCCCAACCAAAAGGTATTCTCATTTAAAATCAGTTTTTCTTCAATAGGGTTCCCATAAACCATAGCTCCTATATGCCCATTACCAATAGGAAGTGCATCAAAAAAGGCTTCCTTATTTTTCTTATTTGTATCCGCATAAAAATCAAATGCCTTTTTCATATTCTCACTCCTTCTCTAAAAAACTAATCCTGCTTATAAAGCATTATATTCTGCATCAATTACTTCTTCACACCACTCTGTAGAGGCATTTGCAGATGGAACAGATAATGCAATATGAGTAAACCAAGAATTCTTTTTAGCTCCATGCCAATGCTTCACTAGAGGAGCGATGTACACAACATCTCCAGCATGCAAGCTTTGAGCTTTTTTACCCTCTTCTTGATACCAGCCTTCTCCAGCTGTACATAATAGAATTTGACCACTTCCCTTATGAATATGCCAGAAATTTCTACAGCCTGGTTCAAATGTAACATTTGCAATATTGGCTTCTTGATTACATAAAGGATTTAAATAGCTTTTCCCAGTGAAATATTTTTCATAAGCCTTATTGTATTCTCCTAAGCCAAATAAAGGAGCACATCCTTCTTTTTCATCCTTATATACTTCCATAACCATAGGAAAAACTGCCCAAGCATTTGGCCACCCTGCATAAAATGCAACATGTGTAACTAATTCTACCATCTCTTCTTTTGTTACACCATTGTTTTTCGCATTCACAATATGACTCTTTAAAGCATCCGTAATCAGGCCTTTTGAAAGAATTGCAGTAACTGTGATTAAGGATCTATCTCTTAAGCATAGTTTATCCTCTCTAGACCATACCTCTCCAAATAAAACATCATCATTTAACTCAGCAAATTTAGGAGCAAGCTCTCCTAATATTTTTCTACCTGCAGTTTGTTTTACACTCATACTTGCCATCCTCCTATAAACTAACATCTATATTTTACAATAAATTTTGTTTTTTTAAAATAGAATTTTCTATCTTTGATTTTCTTCCAGCTTTAAGGGATTATCTAAGAGCTTAGTCTTTAAAGTATCTATAAGAATTGCACCAACAGGAGCAGTAATCAAAATAGACAAAACAGAAACTGTCAATATGATTGCTCCACAGGATAATCCCAAAGATAAAGCAATTCCTCCAATTGAAGCCTGGACAGTTGCTTTAGGAATGTAAGATAAGATTGTAAATCCTCGTTCCTTCCATGTAAGTTTTGTACACAATAAACTTAGGAATACTCCAAGACTTCTAAAGCCTAACCCTATAAGTAAGACTACAAATGCCATAAGTCCATTTTTTAAGGCAAACGTAAGATCTATGCTAGCTCCTACTAAGACAAAAAGTAGTATTTCAAATACCTTCCATAAAGTATTATATCCTTTACTTAATTCTTTGGCTTTATCTTCTGTTCTAAATAATAGAATCATACTAGATACCATAATAGAAAGTAAGGAGGATATGGATACCCATTGCTTTACTCCATTTTCTAATCCAATACATAGAAAAGACATGGATAAGGTTAGGATCACATTAGTTATTAAATTTGTTTTAAATTTTTTAAAAATAAAGGATAAGAAAAATCCCACTCCAATACCTAAGATAATCCCTAGTAGGATGGACACAGGAATCATCCAGATCCCCTTCACATCAAGCACATTGTTCTGAACTAATCCTAAAAAGGAATAAAAGAGGACAACAACATAAATATCATCTACACTAGAGCCTGCAAGGATAAGCTTAGGAACATTATGCTCTTCTCCATAGCCTTTCTCAATTAGCTCTATCATTCGTGGAGATACAACTGCAGGAGATACTGCTGCAAGTACAGACCCCAATAATAAGCTTTCAAAAATAGATAAATTTAAAAGATAAACACTTGCTAGGGTTACTCCTATTATTTCTAAGGTTGCAGGAATAAAACACATCAATATGGCTGGTCTTCCAATCTTCTTTAGACTCTTAAAATCCAAATTCAATCCTGATCTTGTCAAAATTATAACTAAAGCAATTTGTCTTAGCTCCGCAGAAATATTTAATATACTCTGATCAATAAGATTTAAAAGTGACGGACCAATAATTAAACCAAATATCAGCATACCTACCAATCCTGGTATTTTAATTTTATTGAGTAGGCAACCAATCAAAAAGCCACCTAATAGAATAATTCCCATACTTAAAATCATACTTCTCTTCTCCTTTTCAATAAAAAAACTGATGACCATCTACACTACTCCTAGTGGTGTAGACGTCATCAGCAATCATTGCAGTTTAGTACTAAGTACAAGGGAGAACATCATTCCCTAAAATCATTATATCAAAAATTTAAAGTTTGTAAAGAAAAATATCTTTAAAAGAAATTAAAAATACTTCTACTCAGACATCGTTTTCAAAATACTAATATAATCTTCTTTATACACATATCAAATATAAATTATATTTAACTCTTTATTTATATCCCTTTTCTTTAATTATATCTTTTGTTTTTTTATCAAAATCTGTTGGTTTCCAGTTTTTTAAAGAAAAACCATTCTCTAAATTTTCTATTAAAGCTGGCCCATTAGAAAAATGTGTCGGATTCAGTTCTAAAAAATCTCTTTTCCAAGAGTTATCTTTTAATTTTTTGTGCAAAATTTTTTCAATGAAATCATTCAAAAATATAATTTCCCCTTCATAATCTCGCACAGCCCAATATGTAAATGTAGCAGGTACTTTACTGAAAGCAAAACAATCACGATAATATTTTGGCATCTTAAAATCTTTTGGAACTTCATACATACCTAGCTTAATTGCTTGTTTTACACGCCAATGTGCCATACCACTTAATTGTATAT
>CAMWSQ010000084.1 GCA_947177025.1 uncultured Mollicutes bacterium
GTGGTATAATACATAATGCATTTAGAATTGGAGTTGAAAAAAATGGGTAACATTTTAGAAATTAAAGATTTACATGCAGGAATTGATGGAAAAGAAATTCTAAAGGGTGTAAATTTAACGATAAAAACAGGTGAGGTTCATGCAATTATGGGACCTAACGGAACAGGAAAATCTACTTTGTCTTCTGTAATTATGGGTCAACCTAAATTCCATGTAACAGGTGGAGATGTTTTACTTGACCATGAAAGCATAATGCCAATGGCAGTAGATGAACGTGCTCGCAAGGGAATCTTTTTGGCTTATCAATATCCAGCAGAGGTTCCAGGTGTAACAAACAGCGATTTTATCCGTACAGCAATGAAGGCATGTAGCGGAAAGGATGTATCCTTATTTTCCTTTATTCGTAATTATGAAAAAGCCTGTGGAGAGCTGAAAATGCCAGAGGATTTGGCTCATCGTTATTTAAACGAAGGCTTTTCAGGTGGGGAAAAGAAAAGAAATGAAATTCTACAGATGAAAATGCTAAAGCCTAAGTTTGCAATTTTAGATGAAATCGATTCTGGACTAGATGTAGATGCGTTAAGAATTGTTGGTGAAAATGTCAGCAATATGATTGATGAAAATTTAGGCTGCTTATTAATTACACATTATGAGAGACTATTAGACTATATACAACCTGATTTTGTGCATATAATGATTAATGGTAGAATTGTATTAACAGGCGGAAAAGAATTAATTGCAAAAATAGATCAAAATGGCTATGATTGGGTAAAAGAAGAGCTAGGCATAGAAATTGAAGAAGAAGATGAAGAGAAGACCCATGTTCTTTTAGGCTCTTGTGCTCATAATAGCGTTAAGCAATGATCAATTTAGAAACTATGGTAAGCTATGAAGGCAATGGTCTTTCCCTTCGAAATAATATCCTTACCATTCATCAAACGCTGAATGATTATATTAAAATTGATAAAAGCTTATCTATTATTCTTGAAGAAGGAGTTCAGGCTTTTATTTGTGATGTTTCCACTGGACAACAGATACATATTGAGATTCAAAAGGGAGCAATTTTGAATTATCAAATTTTAGATTCAAAGAATACATATCGTTCTATTCATTGTCAAGGAGAGGTTCACATTACTGAAATTTGTTTAGAAGAAAATCAAGAAACTTTACAGATTCATTTGTTAGAACCAGCTGCCTCTGCTACAGTTGAGGCATTGGTTTTGGCAAGTCAATTTCAACAAGTGTTTAAACAGGAAATCCTACATCAACAAAAGGAAACCTTCTCGAATATTTCTAACTTCGGAGTGGCTATCCATGGGGGAGAGATTTTGTTTGATACTACAGGAAAAATTGAAAAAGGTATGGCAAAATCAAAATGTGTTCAATTATCCAAGGGAATTGTAATGGATGATACTTCAAGTGTAACTTCTAAGCCAATTCTTTTAATTGATGAATATGACGTTGTAGCCAACCATGGAGCTTCCATTGGAAAGATGTCTGATGAAAGTCTATTTTATTTGATGAGTAGAGGACTTACAAAACAAGAAGCTTTCCTTTTAATACTAGAAGGAATTGTTCATCCTTTCATTGAAAAAATAGCAGATCCTATAGATAAAGAAAAAATAAATAATCACATTGAGCAATTAATTAAGAGGTGATTTTATGCTAAATGTTGCAAAGCTAAGAAAGGATTTCCCAGTCCTAGAGGAAAATCCTAAGCTTGCTTATTTGGATAATGCTGCATCTACACTTAAACCAAAGTGTGTAATAGATGCGGTAGATTCCTATTATGCAAAACTAGGAGTAAATGTTCATAGAGGTGTATATAAGCTAAGCTATCTTGCAACAGATGCATATGAAGAGGCAAGAAGTAAGGTAGCTGATTTTATTCATGCTGACTTTGAGGAAATTGTATTTACACGAGGAGCTTCCTCTGCATTGAATTTAGTGGCCTCAAGCTATGGCTTATCTAATTTAAAACCTGGAGATGAAGTCATCACAACGGAATTAGAACATCATTCCTCCTGTATGCCATGGTTAAATGCTTGTAATCAAACGGGAGCTACTTTAAAGTATGTTCCTTTAAACAAGGAAGGAAGAATTACAGTTGAGGCATTTCAATCCATTTTAACAAAGCATACGAAGGTAGTGGCTATTACCTATGTATCAAATGTTATGGGATATATTACACCTATAGAAGAGATTATTTCTTTAGCTCATCAGGTGGGAGCCGTTGTTGTATTAGATGCTGCACAGGCAGTACCACATATGGCTGTAGATGTCAAAAAATTAGACTGTGATTTTCTTGCATTTTCTGGGCATAAGCTTTGCGGACCAACAGGAATTGGTGTTCTTTATGGAAAGAAAAAGCTTTTAGAAAAGATGAATCCAATTGAATTTGGTGGAGACATGGCAGATGATGTCAATCTGAATTCTATGACGTTTAAGGATGCCCCTTATCGTTTTGAAACAGGAACACCTATCATTGCAGGAGCCATTGGTCTTGGAAAGGCTATAGAATATGTTTCAAGCATTGGACTTGATGAAATTGCAAAATATGAATATTTTTTAAAACAAAAGGCAGTAGAGGAACTCAAGAAAATTCCAAATGTGATTCTTTATAATGAATCTGCAGAAACTGGAATTATTGCCTTCAATATAGAGGGAGTTCATCCTCATGATGCTGCAAGTGTTTTTGATAACAATGATGTTTGTATCCGTGCAGGACACCATTGTGCCCAGCTCATTATCAAATGGTTAAAAACAGTTGGAACTGTGCGTGCATCCTTTTATTTCTATAACACATTAGAGGATGTAGATAAATTTGTACAAAGTGTAAAAGAGGCTCAAGAATTTTTTGGTTCTCTTTAGGAGGAATTATGGATTTAAAAACCTTATATCGTCAGGTAATTATGGATCATTATAAAAATCCAAAAAATAAAGGGTTAAAAAATACGGACCCTTATCATATGGTTCATCTAACTAATCCAAGCTGCGGTGATGATATGCGAGTTGAAATCATTGTAGATGATGGAAAAGTGATTGATGTTCGTCAGGATGGAAAGGGATGTTCTATCTGTTTATCCTCTGCCTCTGTTATGAGTGAACTTTTAATTGGGAAAAGTGTAGAGGAAGCCAAGGATTTAATTGAAGGTTTCTATTCTATGGTCAAAGGAGAAGAGCTTCCAGATGAGGACAAGCTTGAAGAGGCTATTGCCTACAAAGGAGTTCGTGATTTTCCTGCTCGTATCAAGTGTGCCACTCTTGCTTGGAAGTGTGTTGAAAAGGCAATAGAGGAGGTTGAAACTCATGAGTAATAAGCAAAAAGCAGATGAAATAGTTGGAGATTACAAGTATGGCTTTACAACCGATGCCAAAACAGTTTTAACCTCAGGAAAGGGTCTATCTCGTGAGGTTGTAGAATTTATTTCAAATGCAAAAAAAGAACCGGAATGGATGAAGCAATTTCGTTTGGCATCCTATGATTCTTTTTTAAAAATAAATAATCCAAACTGGGGACCAGATCTATCTGGTATTGATTTTAACGAATATACCTATTATATTAAATCCTCTGAAAAAACCGAGCATAAATGGGAGGATGTTCCAGAGGAAATCAAGGATACCTTTGATAAGCTAGGTATTCCTGAAGCAGAAGCGAAATATTTAGCAGGGTCTTCCACTCAATTTGAATCTGAGGTTGTTTATCATAACAATTTAAAGGAATTAGATGAGTTAGGTGTTATCTTCTGTGATACAGACACAGCTTTAAGAGAACATGCAGACATTATGCAGAAGTATTTTGGAAAGCTTGTTCCTTTTACAGATAATAAATATGCGGCTTTAAATTCAGCAGTTTGGAGTGGTGGTTCCTTTATTTATGTTCCAAAGGGTGTAAAGTTAAAGAAACCAGTTCAGTCCTATTTTAGAATTAATTCAGAACGAATGGGTCAATTTGAACGAACTTTAATTATTGTTGATGATGATGCAGATATTCATTATGTAGAAGGGTGTACAGCACCTCAATACTCTAAGGATAGTTTACATGCCGCAGTTGTAGAAATCTTTGTGGGGAAACGTGCTCATTGTAGATATTCTACAGTTCAAAACTGGTCAAACAACATTGTTAATTTAGTTACAAAAAGAGCGATTGTTGATGATGAAGGCCATATGGAATGGATTGATGGTAATGTTGGGGCAGGATTAAATATGAAATATCCAGCTTGTGTATTAAAAGGTAAATATAGTAAAGGAACGACAGTTTCTATCGCTTTTGCTGCTGAAAATCAAATTCAGGATACTGGAGCTAAGATGATTCATTTGGGTGAAAATTCTAGTTCTACCATTATTTCTAAATCTATTTGTCGTGGTGGAGGCAAAGTAAATTATCGTGGAACTGCATCCTGCGGATCTAAGGCATTAGGTGCTAGAAGTCATATTGAATGCGACACCTTAATTCTAGATGAAATTTCTACCTCTGATACTATTCCAACCAATAGCGGAAAAAATAGTGATATGTATATTGAGCATGAGGCAACAGTTTCTAAGGTCAATGAGGAACAATTGTTTTATTTGATGAGTAGAGGCTTAACAGAAGCAGAAGCTACCGAAATGATAGTTATGGGATTCATTGAACCATTTTCTAAAGAACTTCCAATGGAATATGCAGTCGAATTAAACCGATTAATTAAATTAGAAATGACAGACTCTATTGGCTAAAGGAGGAACCTATTATGAATAAAAAAATGATTCCTACAATTGTTTTAACTGCAGTGTTAACAATTTGTATTTGCTTTATTATGGTAGGAGTAATTCGTCTTATTCCTGTGAATTTGACAGAACTTGCAAATCAAATGGCAAAGGATTTATCTCAAAGTGATATGGCAGATGAAAATGAACTTGTTTATTTTGGATTTGCCGCTGCTTCAATTTCTATGACTGCGATTGGGTATTATATCATCGCCATTGGTGTTATTTTTGTAAGTTTAATTTGTCTTGCTGTTGCAGTGCATAATCGTCATTCTGAAATGAAATGGGTTCGATATTATAATTACTTTTTAGCAGTATGCTGTCTATTTATGCTGATCACTCCCATAGTAAAGATGATTCTTTGGCAATGTGGCTATTAAATCAATAAAAATAAGAATGAAGAACTATATCATAGCAAAATGATATAGTTCTTTTTTATTTCATATTCTTTAATTTCTTGCTTAAGTATTCAGGTAAATCCTCTAAGAACTTGTATT
>CAMWSQ010000085.1 GCA_947177025.1 uncultured Mollicutes bacterium
ATTCAAGGATATATTTAGTACGATAAAAGAGAATTGGAAAATTTTAATTTTCTATACATTATTTCAACTGATAATACTCTTTGCTTCTGTTTTGAATATCTTTTACTTCAACAGTCATTTAAAGAATGAATTTTACTTCATATTAATTGTCAGTTATATTGCTTTAATTATAGGGATCTTTTACTTAATTACAGCACCGACAATTATTGTGAATATGAATGTTACTTTTAGACAATTGTTATATAATGGGTTTATGCTTTTAATGGGAAAATTGAAAAATACAATCTTTGCTTTAGCGTTAGCAGCGGTGGTTGTAGTTCTTATATTGTATTTCCCATATGTAATACCTTTTATGTTTTATTTTGTAACTCTAGTGAGTCAAAAATTAATGTCAGAAAATTTTTTAAGACTTAAGGCAAAAGCCCTAGGTGTTCGTGTTGAGGATTTGAAAAAAGAATCCGAAGAAGATGAATTTTTATCTGAAATGGATAATCAATGATGAGGAGAATGAAAATGAAAAAGAAATTAGGTTTAATCCCTTTTATAAGTCTCCTTTTATTGGTAGGCTGTAAAAGTGCGAAAGTAGATACGGCTCCAGTAATAGAAGGAACGGCTGGTATAGAATGTGTTGTAAATAGCACAGTAGACTTGTTAAGTGGTGTGATTGCCTATGACGAGGAAGATGGAGATATCACTGCGAATATGAATATATCTATAACACCTCATGTGAACGTATGGAATGGATATGCTGTTTTTGATCAGTCAGGTAATTACAAGGTTAGCTATAATGTAAAGGATAGCAAAGGAAATGAAACTAAGAAAACGGCTGACATTTCTGTTATTGATAGAGAAGTATATCTTGATTTTGCTGCTGCAAATGGATTCTATACCGCTGTGTCAGGACATGCAGTTTTAGAAAAAGGTGGTATGTATAATAATACATATTCAATTATTGCTAATAAATGTGAGGTAGCAGAAGATGTTTCCTTGAATCGTGTTTATGCATTAGATAAGGGATATGAATATACATTTAGATATTCCTTAGCTTCAAAAAATACTGGTAGAATCCGTATCCTTGTGGATGGGGAACTTGCAGATGAAAAGAATATTCAAGCAGGAGACAACACAATTGAATTTAAATATAAAACAATCTCTAAGGATTCAGCTACAGTTTCAATATTGTTGGGCGGATTAGGAGAGCGTGTTCAATGCGAGTTTAAAGGAGCTGAAGTTGAAAGACCTCAGGAAACAGGCTATGAAGAGCAATTGAATGGCTTTACTGTTGAAGGAAGATTTGATGGTACAAAGGGAAATGTCTTTAAGGTTGCAGGTGAAGAGGCTGCTACATTAGAAATTACAGAAGCTTCATCAGCTATTTGGCGTGGCGGAATGTTCCTTCGTACAAACATTGCTATGGAGATTGGAAAGGAATATGTAGTTTCCTTTGATATTCAAAGAAAAAAATTAGAAAACTGTGAGGTTGTTCTTCAAAACCAGCAATGGGATGAGAAAAAATATGATACGGTTTTTGTAGAAGGGACAGATTCAAAAACTCACCATACAGTTACATACAGAGTAACAGAAGAAAATAGAGGAGAGTTATGGCTATATGTTCAATCAGGAACAAATGTAAATGAGATAACACTTTCTAATCTGAGTGTTCAGCTTCGCTTAGATGCGTTGAAAAAAGAATATTTAACTCTATCTGATTTTACAAATGCGAATGATGGATTTAATTGTAAATTTGAAAGCTTTGCAGGTGGATTTAAATATACTGTGGAATCCTTTGCAGACACAGATTGGATGCAAAAGGTTACTAGTCCTGAATTCTTTATTGATGGAAGTGGTAGAAATTACATCATAACTTTCAAGGCTAAGGCATCAGCTCCTACTGAAGTTGTTTTTGCTGCTCCTATTGCAGGTGGTTGGGATCCTACTTGGATATGGTCAAAATTTACTATTGGTGTTGAGGAAAGTGTCTATACCTTTGTAGGAAATGCAGATGGTGGAGATCGTAACAATGTCTTTGTTTGGCAATTTGGCTCTACTAAAAATCAAAGATATAAAAATGTTACTATAGAGATTAGCGATATTAAAATCTCTTATAAAAATAGTGCATATGATGGTGATTAAAATGAAAAGCTTATCAGAAATTATTGATTATGTAGAACTACAAAAAAAGAAAGTAAATAATCAATATCGCTTAAAGTACCATATGATGCCACCAGTAGGATGGATGAATGATCCAAATGGCTTAATTTATTTTGGTGGAAAGTACCATTTGTTTTATCAATATAATCCATATAATACTTTACCTGGTACGATGTTATGGGGACATTCCACCTCAAAGGATTTAATAAGGTTTAGAGATGAACCAGTAGCTATTGTTCCAACTGAAGAACATACAAGTATTTTTTCTGGAGGAGCAATAGAAATCAAAGGAGAATTAAACGCAATTTATACCTTACATTATGAACATGAAGGTATAAAAAAAGAGGAAGTTTATTTAACCAAATCAAAGGATGGCATAAATTTCTCAGAGCCTGCTTGTGTTTTTGATAACAAAACATTGCCAGAGAATATCAGTCGTATGGATTTCCGTGATCCATTCCCAGTTCAAGTCGATGAAACATATTATGTGCTATTAGGTGGAAAGGATATAACACTCAACAAAGGTGTCATTGTAGTATTAAAGGGAGATTCCTTAGACCATTTAGAATATGCCTTTACTCTTGGCCCCTTCTATGAGCTTGGAGATATGGGAGAATGTCCTAGCTATTTTAAAGCAAACGACAAGGATATAATCATTGTATCTGGATGTCACGTTCAAAACAGAGATAATGATTTTAGGAATATAAACTCTAGTGTATTTATTGTTGGAAATCTTGATTTTAAGCAAGGAAAAATGAGTATTGATTTTATTAAAGAGATAGATAAAGGAGATGCCTTCTATGCTCCTCAATTTATCAATGGAATACGTGAGCCAATTATGATAGGCTGGATGGAAATGTGGGGGAAAGAATATCCTACACATGAAATGAATCATAATTGGACAGGAGCTTTCTCCATTCCTCGTAGATTAATGATTCAAGATAAGGATATTTATCAAATTCCAGTGGAAAGCTTGAAAGCATATCATAAGGAATATAAATCAAGTACACATTGCTTAGATATGTCGTTTGATTTATATTATAAAGGAAAACTTGAAATTAACGGAACAAATGGAAAAGTAGTACTTAGCTTAGAAGATTATTTCTATTTAGATACTACACAGGCAAACAATAAAAATGGGTATATTAGAAGAACAAATCATACCTATAGTAGTTGTCATGTTCGACTACTTCTAGATGTTTCTAGTATAGAAGTTTTTATTGCAAATGGCAAAGAAACAATAAGTAGTAGAATTTATTTAAATGGAGATTATACAATTGTTTCTAATGAAGCAATTCGTAATTTACAAATGAAAGAGGTAGGTGTTTAAAAATGAAAAAGAAAATAAGTGTATTTCTACTGATATCTCTTTTGGGAGTTCTTGTGGTAGGCTGTTCTAAGAAGAAGCCTCAGGATGAAAGTAATAGAACTCTCTATCCAGTGTCTACATATGAGGAGACACTTGCAATTACTATGGGTGATGTTATGCCATTTTATGATAATGGAGTTATGAACATCTATCACTTACAAAATAGTAAAGGAACAAATAGTATGTATTACCATCCTATATCTCGTGTAACTACAACGGATTATGTGAATTATAAGGATGAAGGTATAGCTATCCCATTTGAGGAAGAGTATAATTCTCCAGATGCAGCTATAGGAACAGGTTCATTCGTAAAAGATAAGAATGGAAAATATCATTGTTTCTATACAGGACATAATGCTGCAGAGGGTACAGGCTTACCTCAAGTTGAAGTCATAAGACATGCGACAAGCAATGATCAAAAGACTTGGACAAAAGTAGAAGATTTCAATCTTTATGGAAGCTGTGATGATTTCCGTGATCCATATGTTTACTATGATTCTAACGATGAGTGCTATTATATGCTTGTAACAACTAGAGTAGATGGAACAGGTGTAATTAAGCAATATTCTGCAAGTAACTTAATGGTAGATGATAAAGATTGGAAGGATTGTGGAGTATTCTTCTGGAATGATAATGGATCCTATAATATGGAATGTCCTTCCTATATTGAATACAATGGATTCTATTATTTAGCTTTCAGCGAACAAGGAGACAATCGTGTAACACATTATCGTTTTAAAACAAGTCCAGATGGACAGTGGAAAAAATTTGAACGCGATAGTATTGATGCAAGCGGATTTTATGCAGGAAGATTAGAAAAAGCTGGAGATGAGCTTTATGCCTTTGCTTGGTGTGCTAATCTTACTGGAGGCTTTACAGGCGATTTTGACTGGGGCGGCAATATGGTTGCACATAAGATTACTCAGTCTGCGAGTGGTGAATTAAACGCTGTTATGATTGATTCTGTTTATAATCATTTGTCTAAAGAAGTGGAATATAAGACAATAGAAGATAAAAAACTTGATACCTTATCTTTTGATGCAGAAGGGTTCCACTCTACTTGTATTCAAAAATTAAGAAAAAACATTACTAAACTAAACTTCAAATTTACAATTGATGATAGAACAGGCGATTTTGGCTTGACATTTAATGTAAAAGGAACAAATAATAGATTAGGAAGTGCTGTAATCGCATTTGAGCCTAGCAAAAATAGTTTATCATGTTACAATAATGTTTCTAATGTAATTCGTTATGGAAATGCACTTTCTACTGTATCCTTTGTTTATTCTAAAAACAAAGAATACGAAGTAAATATATTGATTGATAATGAGATTATGACAGTATATTTAGATGATGCAGTAGCATTGACCGTAAGACTTACAGGAACTAGCAATAAGAACTTTGCATTCTATTCTAATCAAACAGGTGTTACATTTAGAGGTATAAAGTTCTATGAGTAAGTTATATTCTATCGGAGAATTACTAATTGATTTTCAATCTGTAGGAACAGGATCTTTAAAGAAAACAAAACAGTTTGTAAAAAATGCTGGTGGAGCACCTGCAAATGTATGTGTTCAGGCAGTGAAGCTAGGAAGCGAAGCAGTTTATTTAACTAAAGTAGGAAATGATGGCTTTGGAGATTTTCTAATAGAGGCTTTAAAAAATGAAGGTGTTGATGTAAGCTTTA
>CAMWSQ010000086.1 GCA_947177025.1 uncultured Mollicutes bacterium
TTTAATTAAGAATGTGTTTAACGGTAGGGTAGGTATGGCATATCTTGTTTTAGAAATTAAAAATCTGAATAATATGATTCATAGATATTTTGTCAATTTAAAAACTATTGAAATGTTAAACGAACTTACAGGAAGTAATGGCTATATTATCGTGTATTTGATGAATCATGAGAATGAGCTCGTGACCCAAAAGAATATAGAAGAGGTGTTAGGAATTACACGTTCAACCGCCTCTATTGTTTTATCGAATATGGAGAAAAATCAACTCATTACTCGAGAGATTTTACCAAGAGATAGTAGAATTAAAAGTATTCATATTACAGATAAAGGGAAAGAGATTTATAAGAATATGGAATTCGAAAGAGTAGAATTTGAAAATAAGCTGAAGAAGGGATTTACTTATGAAGAAGTAGAGCAATTTCTTAGCTTTATTAAACGAATAAAAGCAAACATTAAGGAGGAAACGAAATGATAAAGATATTAAAGAAAAGTATAAGAGAATATAAGACTGCCTCCATTTTAACACCACTTTTTGTGGCGTTAGAGGTTGTTATGGAATGCTTAATTCCATTATTGATGTCCTATATATTGAAAATTGCTCAGCAGGATGTACCTAATACTACAAGAATCATTCTTTTAAGCTTAGGTATTGTTGTTTTGGGATTTTTCTCCTTGACCTTTGGGGTTTTATCTGGGAAGTACGGAGCAGTTGCAGCTGCAGGATTTGCCAAAAATTTGAGAAGAGATTTATTCTTTAAGTCACAGGATTTTTCCTTTGAAAATATCGATAAATTTTCCTCTGCATCTTTAGTGACTCGTATGACAACGGATGTTTCCTATATTCAGATGGCATATGGTATGATTATTCGTATTGCAGTAAGAGTACCTCTGATGATGATTTTTTCCATAACCTTGACCTTTGTTATGTCTGTAAAGATTGGATTTATTTATCTTTCTATTGTTCCTTTATTAGGATTAATTTTATTCATCATTGTAAAGTGTGCAATGCCTAGATTTGACCGAGTATTTCATAAATATGATGAACTAAATGCATCTGTAGAAGAGAATATTAAGGGAATTCGTGTTGTTAAGACCTATGTAAGAGAAAGCTATGAGAAAGAAAAGTTTAAAAAGTCTGCAGAAGAGGTTCGTCGTGATTTCGTAAAAGCGGAACGAATTGTTGCTTGGAATCAACCTGTAATGATGTTCTTTATGTATGCTTCCTTAACCGTAGTGTCCTTTTTCAGTTCTTATTTGATTATTTCTACAAATAGTACAGAGCTAGGAATAGAAAATGTTTCTGCAGTAATTACGTATGGTACTCAAATTTTAATGAGTTTAATGATGCTATCTATGATTTTCGTTATGCTATCCTTATCTATTTCTTCTATGCGTCGTGTAGTTGAAGTCCTTAAGGAGGAAAGTACGATAAAAAATCCAGAGAATCCTGTATATGAGGTTGAGGATGGGTCAATTGAATTTAAGGATGTTTCCTTTAAATATTCTTTAGAAGCAGAAAAATTTGCTTTAGCGGATGTGAATATTAAAATTGAAGCAGGACAGACAATCGGTATTTTAGGAGGAACCGGTTCTTCAAAAACAACCTTTGTCAACCTGCTTTCTAGATTGTATGATGCAACTGAAGGTGAAGTCATAGTTGGTGGAAAAAATGTTAAGGAATATGATTTAAAAACCTTAAGAGATACTGTAGCAGTTGTTTTACAAAAGAATGTGTTATTTTCAGGAACAATATTAGAAAATTTAAGATGGGGAAATGAGAACGCTACTTTAGAGGAAGCCAAAGAAGCCTGTCGTCTTGCCTGTGCAGATGAATTTGTTGAGCAATTTCCTGAAAAGTATAATACTTTTATAGAACAGGGAGGAACAAATGTTTCAGGTGGCCAGAAGCAAAGACTATGTATAGCAAGAGCGCTATTAAAGAAGCCTAAGGTTCTTATCCTTGATGATTCTACAAGTGCCGTGGATACGAAAACTGATGCGATTATTCGTAAGTCTTTTAAAGAGAGTATTCCAAATACAACTAAAATCATTATTGCACAAAGAGTTTCCTCAATTGAAGAAGCAGATAAAATTATTGTCCTAGATGGTGGTAAAATCAATGCGGTAGGTACGCATGAGGAGCTTCTAGCAACAAATTCCATTTATCAGGAAGTATACTATTTACAAACAAAAAAGGAGGAGGATTCCCATGAAGAAAAGAAGAATTAATTTAAAAACTTTAGTTCCTATTGTGAAACGTTTAATTTCCTCCTATAAGCTTCCTTGCTTTATCGTTTTAATTTGTTTGATTATTTCTGCGATTAGTAATATTGCGGCAAGTGTATTTTTACAACAAATCATTTCCGTTATAGAAACAGCGTTAAAAGAACAGGAAGGATCTATAGTATTATTTAAAGAAATTCAGCCAAAGCTATTTCAAATTTTAATTGTAATGGTAAGCTTATATGCGGTAGGAATTGTATCCTCTATTGTATATAATCAAATTATGGCTGTGATTGGTCAAGGATTCTTAAATAAGATTCGTCAAGAGATGTTCAATAAAATGGAATCTCTTCCTATCAAGTATTTTGATCGACATCTTCATGGTGACATTATGAGTCATTATACGAACGATGTAGATTCCTTAAGACAATTTGTGTGTCAATCTTTACCTCAATGTATTTCTACTGGTTTAAGTATTGTCTTTGCTATTGCGATAATGCTAACATATAGTGTATGGCTATTCATCATTGTCATTCTTGGGGCAGCTGTTATGTTGCTTGTAACAAGAAGGATTGGTGGAAATTCAGCAAAGTATTTTATGAAGATGCAAATTAGTACAGGTAAATGCGAAGGCTATATTGAAGAGATGATGCATGGTGCTAAGGTAGTTAAGGTATTTTCTCATGAAGAAGCATGTAAGGAAGAATTTGATAAAATCAATAATCAGTTATTCGATGACACTAAAACTGCAAACCATTTTTCCAATATATTAATGCCTATTTTAGGAAATATTGGCAACATACAATATTCTTTAATTTCCATTATTGGTGTAGTCTTTTATATAACATCTGTTCCTAACGTATCAATTACAGGAATTGGTGTAATGAGTATGTCCATCATTATTGCTTTCCTACCAATGTCTAAACAGTTTAGTCAAAGTGTATCTAATATCTCTCAGCAGGTTTCTATGATAGCTATGGCAATGGCTGGTACCCAAAGAATTTTGGATTTACTAGCAGAAGAGGCTGAAGCAGATGAAGGATATATCACATTAGTAAATACAGAGCTAGCTGATGGAAAACTTGTGGAAACGAAGTCTCGTAGTAACTCATGGGCTTGGAAGGTTCCACAGGAGGATGGAAGTGAAACACTTATTCCTTTAACAGGAGATATTAAGCTAGAGGATGTGGATTTTGGCTATTATCCAGAAAAGATTGTTTTACATGATGTAAATATTTTTGCAAATCCAGGACAAAAGATTGCCTTTGTTGGGGCTACAGGAGCTGGTAAAACAACAATAACGAACCTAATTAATCGGTTCTATGAGATTCAAGAGGGAAGAATCCTATATGATGGAATAGATATTATAAACATAAAAAAGGATGATTTGAGAAGAAGTTTAGGTATTGTTTTACAGGATACAAATCTATTTACAGGAACAGTTATGGAAAACATCCGTTATGGAAGATTAGATGCAACGGATGAAGAAGTATATGAAGCAGCCAAAATTGCAAATGCATATGATTTTATTACACGTCTTCCAGAAGGCTTTCATACGATGCTTACAGGGGATGGTGCTAATTTAAGTCAAGGCCAACGTCAGCTTTTAAGTATTGCTAGAGCTGCATGTGCTGATGCTCCAGTTATGATTTTGGATGAAGCAACCTCATCTATTGACACAAGAACAGAAAGTCTTGTTCAAAAGGGAACGGATCAGTTGATGGAAGGTCGAACTGTATTTGTTATTGCTCATAGATTATCTACAGTTCGAAATTCAGATTGTATTATGGTGTTAGACCATGGTCGAATTATAGAACGTGGTAGTCATAATGATTTGCTTGCTCAAAAGGGTACTTACTATCAATTGTATACAGGAGCCTTTGAATTAGAATAAAAAAGAAAACTGCTGATTTTGTATCAGCAGTTTTAATTTTCTTCAAATAAGGATAGTTGCGTATATTGTGGTTCCTCATATAAAGTATGTATTCTTTTAAAAATAGAATCTAAATGGTATAAGATTCCTTCTCGTTCACAAAATTTAGTGAAGAAGTCATAAAGATATTTATGGTATCTTGAATTGCATTCATAAGCATTTCCATATGCTTTAATGTATTCTCTTTTTAATTTAGGAAATAGTTCATCTAATTTTTGATAAAAATACTCACGATCTCCCTCTCTTAAAGTTACACCAAATCCAAAACAGATGATTCCTGTTACATGAGCTTCCTTACAATAGCTTAAGATTCCTCTTAAATTATCTAGAGTATCATTAATGAACGGAAGAATAGGAGAAAGCCATACATAGGTTTCTATTCCTGCTTCATGTAGCTTCTTTAAAACCTCAAAGCGTTCCTTTGTGGTAGAAACATTTGGTTCTATTTTTTTGCATAATTCTTCATCATAGGTGGTCAAGGTAATAGATACTCTCACTTTGGTCTGTTGATTTATTTTTTTTAGGAGATCTAGGTCTCTTAAAATGAGACTAGATTTAGTTTGAAGATGTACACCATATCCATATTTATAGATGATTTCAAGCATTTTTCTAGTCATACCTAATTGCTTTTCTAAAGGCATATAGGGATCTGACATAGAACCTGTAGAAATAATGGTTTTTTTTCTTTTTTTGCTAAGCTCAATTTCTAAGAGGTCTAAAGCATTTTCTTTTACTTCAATATCCTCAAAATCATGTTCCATATTATAGCACTTGCTTCGAGAGTCACAGTAGATACAGCCATGCTCGCAGCCTCTATAAATATTAAGACCATTATTTGCACTTAAAATGCCTTTAACAGAAGTGTAATGCATTCTATCCCTCCTTTATTTCATTATAACACAAGAATCCTTAGAAAAAGAAGTGGATTTTTTCAAAAAATAACAAATATTTCTTGACTTTATTTTTAATTTTGCTATAATAATCAATGCAAGTAAAAAATGGACCCTTAGCTCAGTTGGTAG
>CAMWSQ010000087.1 GCA_947177025.1 uncultured Mollicutes bacterium
CATGTTAACCACTACACCACCGAACCATTATTCAACGCTTGATTATTATATCATAATCATACAAAAAAAAACAAGTACTTTTTTTCTTTTTTGAAAAAGAATATAATAAAGTAGTAGAAAAGAGGGATTTTTATGAAAATGGAATATATTAAGGAAATTGCACCAAAATTATTCTTGTGTGATTCTCCTACAGGGTTTAGTAAAAATATAAATGAAATGCTTTTAAATCTTTTAAAAGATTTGGGATATCAAGCAAAGCTAACAAATAAAGGAAATGTCAAGTTGTTTATTGAAGGAAAGGATCATTCTAAAAAAATAGCTACTAGTGCACATGTAGATACTTTAGGATTAATGGTTCGTTCAATCAATGGAGATGGAACCTTATCTGTTACTAATGTGGGTGGTCCATCTATTCCAACCTTAGATGGAGAGTATTGTAAAATTATTACAAGAGATAATAAAATATATACGGGAACTATTTTGTGTAGAAGTGCATCCGTTCATGTTTATGAAGACGCAAAGAGTAAGCCAAGAGACTTAGATTCTATGCTTGTCCGTATTGATGAGAAAGTGCATTCTAAGGAGGATGTAGTCAAGCTTGGAATTGAGAATGGAGATTATATCTTTATAGATCCTAAAACGATGATTACACCTAGTGGATTTTTAAAGAGTCGTTTTATTGATGACAAAGGAAGTGTCTGTGCAATTCTTGGTGTTCTAAAAGAACTTAAGGATAAAGGAGAACTTCCTGCATATGATACTTATGTCTATTTTGTAAATCAAGAAGAGGTTGGTCATGGAGCAGCTACTACAGACAACGTAGATGAATTTGTCACAGTAGATATGGGATGTGTTGGCAAGGATTTGGCAGGAAATGAATATGAGGTTTCTATTTGTGCGAAGGATTCTGGTGGACCTTATAGCTATGAGCTTACGACAAAGCTTGTAAATCTTGCGAAAGAAAATGATATTCAATATGTTGTAGATATATTCCCATTTTATGGTTCAGACATTGGCGCTGCTTGGAGAAGTGGTGTAGATTGTGCTGGTGCGTTAATTGGACCAGGAGTTCATGCGAGTCATGGTATGGAACGTACACATTTAGATGCTATAGAAAATACAATGAAGCTTTTATATTTATATTTAACTTCAAAATAAGAGAAGAGGAAACCCATGAAACGTATTTTAACAATTCAAGATATATCCTGTGTCGGTCAATGCTCCTTGACAGTTGCTTTACCTATAATATCTGCCTTTGGAATTGAGACAGCAGTAATTCCGACTGCAGTATTATCCAATCATACTGCCTTTTCGACATTTACATTTTGTGATTTAACAGAAGAACTACCAAAGATAGAGAAAAAATGGCAGGAACAAAATATTACATTTGATGGATTCTATACAGGGTATATTGGTTCAATCAAGCAAATTGAATATATTCAATCTATTTTTCATAGTTCTGCAAATGCTTCTGCAGTAAAGGTTGTAGATCCTTGTATGGCAGATCATGGAAAGCTTTATGCAGGTTTTGCAGAGGATTTTCCTAAGGAAATGCTGAAGCTATGTATGGAAGCAGATGTAATCGTTCCTAATCTAACAGAGCTTTGTTTTTTACTTGATGTTCCATTTAAGGAGTATAGCAAAGAAGAATTAGAGGTCCTAGTAAAGAAAATGAGTGATATAATAGATGCTTCTGTTGTTTTGACAGGAGTTAGCTTTAATCCTGATGAGCTTGGAGCCATGACATATGATAGAAATCAAAATAAAATATCTTATTATTTCACAAGAAGAGTTCCAGTATTTTTTCATGGAACAGGAGATTGTTTTGCAAGTGCATTTTTCGGTTCTGTAGTTAAGGGCTATGATTACGAAAGGGCTGCGGAGATTGCTTGTGAATTTACGTATAGAGCTATCGCAAGTACAGAGGCTGAAGCTAAGACACACTGGTATGGTGTTCATTTTGAGTCAGCATTAAATTACTTAGGAAATTTAGAGTGAAAAATGTCGATTTTTCGCTATAAAATATTTATAATTTTTTAGTTTTATTGTATAATTATTATATCAATCAAGTATAATGGTTTTAGATGAAGAAAGAGGCGATGTTTTTATGAACCCAGGAGTACTTATTGCAATAATCGTAATAGTAATTGTAGTGTTATTAATTATTTTATTTGCTTTGTCATATGTGAAGGCTGGACCAGATACAGCAATTATGGTTACTGGTGCAGGAAAAAAGAAAATATTAATTGGTAAAGCGGGATTTAGACTTCCTTTTTTCCAAAGGACAGATTCATTATCTTTAAAGGCCTTCCAAGTAGATATTAAAACAGAAGAAGCAATCCCAACAAAGGAATTCATTAACATTAATGTTGATGGTGTTGCAAACTTAAAGATTTCTTCAGATCCTGAACTTCTAGAGAAAGCATTTGAATCTATTTTGAATATGGCTGAATCTGAACTACAAAATCAACTTCAACAGGTATTACAGGGAAATATGCGTGAAATTGTTGGTACTGTTGAAATTAAAGAATTAGTAAGAGACAGACAAGGTGTTGCCAACAAGGTTAAAGAGAATGTTGTTCCTGATATGGCTAAATTGGGAATAGAGGTTGTTAATTTTAATATTCAATCCTTCTCTGATGATAATAAGGTTATTGAAAACCTAGGTATTGATAATATCAGTCAAATTTCTAAGGATGCATCTATTGCAAGAGCAAATGCAGAGCGTGATGTTGCTATTGCATCAAGTGCTGCAAGTGAAGCTGCAAACAAAGCAAAAGTTGAATCTCAAATGAAAATTGTTCAGCAAAATACAGATTACGAGTTACAAGCAGCTGCTTTAAAACAAAAATCAGATACTGCAAAAGCAGTTGCTGATGCTGCTTACGATATAGAAAAGCAGAAACGTTTAGAGCAAATTAATGTTGCAGAGGTTAATGCGAATATCGCAAAGCGTGAAAGAGAAGTTGAACTTGGAAATCGTGAAGTTGAATTAAAGGAAAAGAGATTACAAGCAGAAGTAAATAAGGTTGCTGATTCTAAGAAGTATGCAGATCAAATGGCTGCAGAGGCAGATTTATTTACCCGTCAAAAAGCTGCAGAAGCAAAGAAATATGAGTTAGAGCAAGAAGCTGAAATGCAAAAGATTAAAGCAGAAGCAGATAAGATTGCAAGACAAAAAGCTGCAGAGGCTTTAAAAATTCAAGCTGATTTAGAAGCTGCTGCTCAAATTGCAAGAGCAAATGCAGCAAAGGAAGCAGCTTTAGCAGAAGCTCAAGGTATTGAAGCTAAAGGTAAAGCAGAGGCTGATGCCATCCGTGCTAAGGCAGAAGCTATGAAGCAATATGGTGAGGCTGCGACTTTGCAATTGATTTTAGATTCTGGAGTTTTACCTGAGATTGTTAAGGCTTATGCAGAGCCAGTGGCAAGTGCTATGAGTAAGATTGATAGTATCACAATGTATGGTGAAGGAAATACTGCAAAACTTACTGAAGAGATTTCTAAAAATGGTACACAAATTTTTGATGGTCTTGAAAAAGCTACAGGTCTTGATATTAAATCTTTACTTGCTGGATATCTAGGTGGCAAGCTTCTTGATAAAGCAAAGGACAAAGAATAAAACTATAAAGGAAGCGAAAAAGCTTCCTTTAAATTCTTTAAAAGAAATGTATAAAGATGCATATGAATCACATTCTATTTAGAAGGAGGAATAGAGATGCTAAAAAGATTAATACTAGAGAATGAAGAAAAAATTGAAAGCTTTGATTTGGAATATTATAAGCATCAAAAGAATTATCCAATTCTTGCTGCTCTATCCGCTTTAGAAACTACGAATGATATTCAAAAATGCTATTATAGTTTAGAGGATGCTGCTTTTGATTTTAATGCTCTTAAGCTTTATGCTTTTCTTCAAAGCTTGTTTGTCTCTGTTGATTCACTCTATGCTTTATCTTTTTCTTTGACTAAAAGTAAAAGCTTTATTAACATCAATAAGAATCCAGTTTTAAGAGAATTAAAATACCTAAGAAATGATGTTGTAGGTCATCCTGCAAACAGGATGTATAACTCTACAACTTTAGCCTATTGTATTTTAGATGTGAAAAGTATAAATCATAATGGCTTTTACTATACTGTATTTTCAGGTCATGGAAGAGAAAGCAAGTATGTCGATATCTCTAAAATTGTAGAAAGTTACTATAAAGAAAGCAATGCTTTTTTAAGTGAATTATTAGAGGTTGCTATAGATGAGAAAATGAAATCGAAATACACAAAGTTTGCTTTAGAATCTTTAGACTTATTTAATATGAAAGGAAACTATATGGAATCCTTAGGTTCTTTAAAAAATCTTTATTTAAAAAACTTTCCGAACGCAACTTCTAGTCAACATCGTTTTTTATGGAGAATGGAGCTTATTGAAGCATTAGAAAAATATCAATCCTCTGATGAAGAAATTTTAGATTTAAAGGAATACGCTATTGGGACAGAACTCATTAAAATATATCAGTTGTTTTCTGGTAAAGAATATACTTTATCCTTAGCTAGAAGAAAGCCTGTGTTGATTTCTGCCTTTTATCGTTTTATCAAAAAGAATAAGGAAAGTGTTTCATACGTTGATAAAATTAATGATTTAAAGAATCCTTTCATTTTATATTCATTAGATC
>CAMWSQ010000088.1 GCA_947177025.1 uncultured Mollicutes bacterium
TAGATACCAATTTGAATATCCTTTCCAATAATGATTCCCTTTGGATAATCATTTAGACATTTATTAAGTAAATCAACCTGATCCTGTTGACTTTGTTCAGAAAAAGGCGCATTTGGATTTACACTACCAATGGAAACAAGTTTAATATAGTGAATATTTTCTAATGAAGTTTTTTTATCTTGGCGGTTCATTATCTTTTTGAAATTGTGTTACTATACTCTGTTTGCTTTTCTAATAGGGCAGCTTCTAATGTATCTGCATTCTTTTGAGCTTGAATTGCTGCCTTATTCGCTGTAGATAAATCATTATACATAGTTTCAGAAGATGAGTAAGCAACCTTGGCTCCTTCTTTATTTATAGCTTGTAGCTTGTAAAGTGTACTGAATTCCTCTTCCTCCTGATTGTTTGCAGCAAAGCTTGGAATATTCGATTGAAGATTTTCCATAAAGTTATTCCACTCTATAACTATTTCATCCTTTGCATTTAAATATTTCTCTGCCTCAGCATCTTCATTTTCAGTTCTAGAATTAGCTAATTTAGTCAAATTCATCACATAGATTTGTAACTGCTGATTTGCAATTCTTCTAACATTTTTCAGCGTTGTATCTAGGGCATTTTTACTAGCATTCACCTTAGACTCAAGTACACTGATTTCCTGACGAAGACTCTTCAAATGCTCTGCACGTTCCTTAGCGCTACCTGCTAACTCTTGGCCATTATTATCCTTTAATGTTGAAGACACCAAAGCTGGATTTAAATTTACAGCCATCATATCTAATACTCTTGCAAGACCTTCAGGTATTCCATGATTTGTTGCCCGAACATCAACATGATATTTTGCTGAGTTATCAGAGCTTCTTGTATTTGTACTATGCGCACTAACACTTCCTGTAACACTAACCTTAATAATACCAAAATTTACAGAGCCTGAAAGAGATGCTCCTAAATCCATAGACTTTTCAGATTTCTCGCTTTGTTTAACCTCCATATCAAATAAGATATTGACTTCATCGATTTGAAGATTTGGGATAGGTACGATAGCTAGCATAGGTACATCTACCTTCATAGTTTCAAAATTACTTGTACCATCATCATTAACACTTCTTGTATGATAGGAGAACGCAACTGTTCTTACCTTCCCATCCTTATCAAATCCTACACGATTGATAAATTCCGCAGTAGAGTTTGCTAGTAAGGTACTAGCATCTGCTGCCGCTGTTAATGGACCACCAATCAATTGATCCATTTTTAATCCTGCAAATTGTTCTGCAATTGCCATATTTTATTCCTTCTTTCTTTTCTTTTGAAATAACCTCTTTATGAAGTCCATAACTCTTTTTAACCATTTCTTCTTTTTAAAACTTTTTATTCCTTTAAATTCAATAGACTCTACCATAAGTATTCTATCTGTCAAAGGATACCCTGAATCCAACCAATCAAGAACTACTCTAAAGTTTAACTCTTCTATAAGCTCCTGACTGTATTCAATCCAAAAGGAATTTTCAACTTCCTGATGTTTACTCATAGTCGTGATCTAATCCAAACTTAATCTCTAAGTTCATTACCTTTTCCTGGTACTCCATAATACGGTTTACAATGTTGGATTGTGCCATCAAATACTTATCCTTATCAAAATCATAAGTATCCTCAACAAAGCAATCCTGACTAATTTGGCTTAATTTCTCCTGTTCAGCAATCATATCACTTATCTTTTGATATAGCTGCTTCAACCGGTTCATTTTAGCCTTTAGCTTTTTGGTCTCATTTAGAACTCTCTTTTGTTCATCAGAGCCCCAATCTCCTGTTACTGCCACAGGACGAGTATTCAATTTTTTAGCAACCTGGCTTGAACTTAAGGAATCAATCAACCTAAGAATTCCTTCTGTTGCAGGTAAAGACTGAACCTGTAGCTTATAGGATACCTTAGGTAAAAAATCACTTTCTCTTTGACTTGGAGAACAGATTCGTGCTTGAATCTGTGTTTTTTGATTTTCCTTATCAACAACTGCCTTGACCTCAGTAGAAAAATCTATTTCTGCCTTATCTACATTTAATTGATTCATAGGGATGATAGATAATAACGGAACCTCTAGCTGTAGATTATCTACGCTATAGCCTTCTTCATCCTGTTTTACTTGATCATAAGCGATGTTCATATGGTCTAGATGAATGATTTCTTCTTTATTGGTGTGTTCTACCTTTCCCATGCTTCTGATGGATTCAATAATATTTGACTTTAATTGCTGATTCGATTTTGCTAAAGCATAAAGTGGTGCATAGACCAAATCCTCTAAAGGAATAAAATCACTATCTATCACATTGCCAGTGCCTTCTTTTGCTGCTTCCTGTTCTTTTGTTTTCATTTTACTTCACCTCTTGATCCTTTCCTCCTTTCATAAATATAAATAGATTATTATCTACCATTTATAAAAACTAAGGAAAATATAGATTTTTACAACTTACACTGATACTTTTTTTTAATTTGATTTAATTTCTTTGAAACATATTGCTGAGTGACATTTATTTTTTCAGCAACTTCCTTTTGGGTTAATACACGATGCTTGTCAATAAACAAGTTTAAGAAGGTAATCTCCTCTTCTGAAAATCCATACTGATCTAATGCATATGTAGGATAAATTATAGGGGCTTCAATTTCTTCTAATCTTTCTTTTCCATTCTCATCCTTTCGATTTAAAATCTTCATTTCTAATGCTAAATAATTTCCATTTTTTCTATAAAACCCAGCAATAATTGAGGAATATCTTTTTTGAAGAATCGATATAAATTGATTTTGAGCATTAAATTTTATAAATAAATTATTTAAAATACTATAGTCATTCTTACTAAAGAAAGCTTTCTTTAGAAGATCTATCCCTACCTCATGAATAAAGGAGGAAAAATAAGGAACAGGAAATATAGTTTGAATAGAATCAAAAGAAAATTGAGCATTTCTTAATTTTTTCAAATTTGTTTGAGTAAAGTAAAAATAGTCTACTTGATTTGTGTAGAGTTTTATCTTCTGTATGATATCTACTGTTCCTATACGTAACTCTTGTATAATATCTTCTCGATATAAGGAATCTACTTTTTTAGCTGTTTTGAGAATAAAAACTTCCAATTGGTTTAGTATTTTTTCTAAATACATTTCGTTACTTGTTTGTCTAAATCCTCTAATCCAATCTATGATTTCATACATAGGCTTTTCTCCCTTCAATAGAAAAGATAGGATTATCTTTCCTATGCTTTACTCTTAAGTAGCTAGTAGAAATCATTTGAATTCAAACTATACTCTCACTATGTAAACTGAAAAAAAGTCTACGTTTTTACAACCTTTCTAATTTTTTTTGAAAAAACATGTTATTTTTTGTAAAAGTATAGAATTTTAAACAAATACGAAAAAAAGTCATTAAATATAAGGATTGATTCCTTATGTCTAATGACTTTGAGTGTTTATTTAGTTTTATGGATTATCTGATTAGATAATTACCATTTAGTTGGAACACCATCAACATAGTGCCAATAATTACCTGAGGATGAAGGTCTTGTCTCACGATACCAATATACAGGTATATTTGAATACCAGTTAATACCCCATCCAGCTGGTTTAATTACAGCTTCACTATAAATAGTTAGACTGCTACAATTTGAAAAGGCATACATTTTCATGCTTGTTACACTATTTGGAATTATTATACTTGTGAGACTGCTACATCCAGAGAAGGCATAGCCTCCTATGCTTGTAACACTATCTGGTATTGTGATACTTGTGAGACTGCTACATCCATAGAAGGCACCTCCTCCTATACTTGTTACGCCATTTCCTATTGTTACACTTGTGAGACTGCTACAACTACCAAAGGCATCTTCTCCTATGCTTGTAACACTATTTGGGATACTTATACTTGTGAGACTGCTACATCCAGAGAAGGCTCTATCTCCTATGCTTGTTACGCCATTTCCTATTGTTACACTTGTGAGATTGCTACAATTATAGAAGGCTCTATCTCCTATGATTGTCACACTATCCGGTATTGTGATACTTGTTAGACTGCTACATCCATTGAAGGCTTGTTCTCCTATGCTTGTAACACTATCCGGTATTGTAATACTTGTCAGACTGCTACAATAGAGGAAGGCAGCTGAACCTATACTTGTCACACTATCTGGAACTATTATGCTTGTTAGACTGCTACATCCATAGAAGGCATCATTTCCTATGCTTGTCACACCATTACCTATTGTTACACTTGTTAGACTGCTACAACTACCAAAGGCATCTTCTCCTATGCTTGTCACGCCATTTCCTATTGTTACACTTGTGAGATTGCTACAATTATAGAAGGCTCTATCTCCTATGCTTGTCACGCCATTTCCTATTGTTACACTTGTAAGACTGCTACAATTTCTGAAGGCATCTTCTCCTATGCTTTCTCCACTAGTTATAATTACCTCTTCTAGTTTTCCTTTTGGTATATATGGTATTAAAATTGTTGGTATTGTGATACTTGTGAGACTATTACAACCACTGAAGGCAGCACCTCCTATACTTGTTACACTATCTGGTATTGTGATACTTGTGAGACTGCT
>CAMWSQ010000089.1 GCA_947177025.1 uncultured Mollicutes bacterium
CAACCTTCCCTTTTCTTTTTTTCGCGTCATTGTCTCTCGACATCTTTATTATATGCTATAAGTTTCTATATTTCAAGTCCTAAAATTAAAGTTATTTTTCAATTTAGAAATTGACAAAGTCAATGAAATGCGCTATGATAGAAATACTTAGGGGAGTAGATGGCCAATAGGGTAGTATTTTCGTCAGGACGAGGGAAACTTCCGGAATTACTTGAAATATCAAGACTTAAGTGTAGTAATCGTACTATGCTTGTCTGAAATAAGAAAAGTCAACAGGCATATGCCTGTTTTTTTATTGTGAACAATGGAGGTAAAACAATGGAATTTGAGCAAAGTAGTATAGAAGATGTAGTGGATAACTTAAAAACAGATTGTGAGAAGGGATTGAATTCTTTAGAAGCAGAAGTTAGGTTACAGGAATATGGATCTAATGAATTGAAAGCTAAAAAGAAAAAATCGTGGATTCGCATATTTTTAGGGGAACTAAACAACCCAATGATATATGTCTTATTTGCAGCTATTGCAGTTACATTAGGTGTTTCAATTTATGATACTGTAAATACATTGAAGTCTGGGCTTCCTTTTCAGTTTTTAGAGACAGGAGATTGGCCTGATGTCATCATTATTTTGGTTGTTATCCTATTGAATGCTACAATTGGTACAATTCAGGAGATTAAGGCTGAAACATCACTAGAAGCATTACAAAAAATGTCCAGTCCAGAAACAACAGTGATTCGAGATGGAGTTCGTCAGAAAGTGAAGTCTAGTCTTTTAGTTCCTGGTGACTTAGTTGTCTTAGAAGAAGGAGATACAGTCGGAGCTGATTTGAGGCTGATTGAGAGTGTGAATCTTAAAATCAATGAAGCTTCTTTGACTGGAGAATCTGTTCCAGCTGAAAAGGATTGTTCTGTTGTTTTTTCAAATTCCGTAGGATTAGGAGACAGAACCAATTGCGCTTATATGTCTACAACTGTCAGCTATGGAAGAGGACAAGGAATTGTCATTCATACAGGTATGAATACAGAGATTGGAAAGATTGCATCTGTCATTGATGAAACCAATGCAGAACAGACTCCTTTACAAAAGGTTTTGGCAAGACTATCAAAAACGTTAGGTTTATTGACATTAGGAATTGTGCTTGCCGTTTTAATTGTAAATATTATTTGGATTAGTATTGATAGGAAAGGAACAGACTTAGAGGCTTATATTGAAGCTATCTTGACAGCAATCTCCTTAGCAGTTGCAGCAATTCCTGAAGGATTGCCAGCAGTTGTCACTATTGTTCTATCTATTGGAGTTCAAAAAATGGTAAAAGCCAACACTGTGGTAAGGAAGCTTCCGAGTGTAGAAACTTTAGGAGCAGTTCGAATTGTTTGCTCTGACAAAACAGGAACATTAACTCAAAATCAAATGACAGTTGTTGAAGCTTATGTCAATCACACCTTTATAGAAGAAAAAGATTTCTCTACTAATAAAGACACCTTAGGTTTTCTAGCAACAGGCTTAAGTTTATGTTCTAATGCAACAGTAGATGAAGGTATTTATGGAGATCCTACAGAAATTGCTTTGGTACTGTTTGCTAATGTCTTAGACTTACATAAAAGCAATCTTGAAGAGCAAACTCCAAGAAAGTCAGAGCTTCCTTTTGATAGTGTTCGTAAAATGATGTCAACGATGCATCAGACAGAAAAAGAAAGTATCATTTATACAAAAGGTGCATTAGATAGTATTCTAAGCAGAACTACTCGAATCAGAAAGGGCAGTGAAGTTGTTCCCATTACCCAAGAGGATATAGATCAAATTATAGAAGCCAACCATAGCTTTTCCAATAAAGCATTACGTGTATTGGCTTTAGCATATAAAGATGGTGACGAAATATTAGAAGAAGATTTGATTTTTGTTGGATTGGTTGCGATGATTGACCCACCACGTCCAGAAGCTAAGCCAGCTGTTGAACAATTTAAAACTGCTGGAATAACAACAGTTATGATTACAGGGGATCATAAGGACACAGCTTTCGCAGTTGCAAAGCAGTTAGGCATTTGTGAAAGTATTGAGGAGTGTCATATTGGTGCAGAAGTAGATGCATTGAGTTTTGAGGAATTGAAAGAGGTTTGTAAAACTGCTAAAGTTTTTGCAAGAGTTTCTCCTCAAAACAAAGTAGATATTGTGAAAGCTTTTCAATCCTTAGGAAATATTGTTTCTATGACAGGAGATGGAGTTAATGATGCTCCAAGCTTAAAAACTGCTGATATTGGAATTGCAATGGGAATTACTGGAACAGATGTTGCTAAAAGTGCAGCAGATATGGTTCTTACAGATGATAATTTTGCATCAATTGAAAAGGCTGTTGAAGAAGGAAGAGGCATATACGCAAATATCAGAAAGGCTGTATTCTTTTTGCTAGGTAGTAATATAGCAGAAGTATTCGCATTATTCTTACTGATTTGTATTGGTCTTCCAACCCCTTTAATTGCAATTCATTTATTGTGGGTAAACCTAGTTACAGACTCTTTACCTGCAATTGCTTTAGGTATGCAGCCAAAGGATAAGGATATTATGAGCAATCCACCAAGAGATGCAAAGGAAAGCATATTTGCAAGAGGAGGACTGGCTTTAACGGTAGGATATGGTGTAGTTATTACTTTAGCTGTTGTATTTGCTTATTTTGCATGTGGTTGGCTAAATGGGGCATATTCTTTGATGGAAATTAAGACCTTATATGGTACTGATTCAACTGCTTTACATCAAGCTCAAACAATGGCGTTTACGACTTTGGCATTTTGTGAGCTTTTCCATATGTTAGGTATGAGTAATATTAAGAAATCCTTCATTCACATCTTTAAGGATAAAAATTGGATGCTATTTGTTGCATTCATTGTAGGAGTTGTCCTTCAGTTGTTTGTTGTTGAAACACCAGGTGTGAGAGATGTTTTTTCAACAAGTAATCTAACAGGTATGGAATGGTTTATCACGATTATGCTGTCTATTCTTCCTTTGGTTATTCATGAAGTTATAGTATTGATAGATTGGATAAAAAAGAAGCAGTAGGTATATGAAAAAAGGACTAATTCAGATATTGTGAATTAGTCCTTCATTTTTATGCTTCATTATATTTATTTTTGATATATTGATCAATTTCTTCAGCAACCTTCTTTGTTGCTGCAACAGCTTCAACGACTGTTCTAGCTCCAGATACAACATCACCTGCTGCATAAACACCAGGACGGGTTGTTGCACCTTTTTCTGAAGTTTCAATTAAGCCTCTTTGATTTGTATCAATCTGCTTTGTATTCTTAACGATGTTTGTTTGAGCACCTTGACCGATTGCAATGATAACAGAAGAACTATCGATTTTATAAGGATGTTCACTATCATTTTTATAAGATACAGTTCCATCTTCATTCTCTATTTTTAAAACAGGTTCAACAATAATTCCATCTGGTTCAATTTTAACAGTATTTAGATAGTAGTTCATCTTAACACCATCAACTTCAGCTAACATTAATTCTTCCTCAAGTGCTGTCACCTCTTCGCGACCACGGAAGAAGATGATGTCAACTTTAGCTGCAGTTTTTCTTAAAATTGTTCTTGCAGCATCCATAGCAACATTACCTGCACCAATGATGACAACATGGTCACCTAAATTATTATAAGAATCAGGATTCTTTAAAAAGTCAATTGCAAAATGAACATTTCCTAAAGTTTCTCCAGGAATGCGAAGTCTGTTTGGCTTCCATACACCTGTTCCGATAAAGATAGCGTCATAGCCATCCTCAAACATATCATCAATGGTTACAGTCGGACCAATAAGTGTATTTGGTCTAAATTTAATTCCTAGATCACTCATACGATTTAACAATCTATCTAATATAGACTTAGGTAGTCTAAATTCTGGAATACCATAGCGTAGGACACCACCAATTTTATCTTTAGAATCTATGATGGTCACATCATACCCCTTTTGAGCTAGAATAATAGCTAATGTAAGTCCAGCAGGACCAGCTCCAATAATTCCTACCAAATGTCCATTTTTTTCTCCTGGTTGTAGCTTAGCCTTATCTAAGAAGAAGCTGGAAATATAATTTTCAACTTCAAAGAATTTGATTGGAGAACCCTTATGATTTAAAACACAATGTCCCATACAATTTTTCTCATGTGGACAAATTAATGAACAAACTGCAGAAAGTGGATTGTTTTCAAACAGCATAGCTCCTGCTTCATCCATTTTTCCTTCTAAGAACATTTGCATGATTGTTGGAATCTCTGTTCTAACAGGGCAGCCCTCCTTACATAATGGTCTTTTACATTTTAAGCATCGTTGTGCTTCTTGAATAATATCACTCATTATGAATCACCTCTTATATAATATTATACCTTTT
>CAMWSQ010000090.1 GCA_947177025.1 uncultured Mollicutes bacterium
TAATCATATAGGTTATAAACTTTGAAAAATATGTAGAAATATTTATTTAGTATAAAAAGGAGTCTAATATGGAAAAAGATTATAAGCATTATGATGCCGAAAACATTCAAATATTGGAAGGATTAGAAGCTGTTAGAAAACGTCCAGGTATGTATATTGGAACTACAGGGCCAGCAGGATTACATCATCTTGTTTGGGAAATTGTAGATAATTCCATAGATGAAGCTTTAGCTGGCTTTGCAACACATATTGAGGTTGAAATTTTAAAAGGAAATGTCATTAGTGTAACAGATGATGGACGTGGTATGCCAGTTGATATTCATCCTAAAACAGGAAAGAGTGCAGTTGAAACTATTTTTACAGTATTACATGCTGGTGGTAAATTTGATGGCAGTTCTTATAAAGTTTCAGGAGGTTTACATGGTGTAGGTGCTTCTGTTGTAAATGCATTATCAGAATGGCTAGAGGTTGTTGTTTGTAGAAATGGTAAAAAATATAAACAACGCTTTGAACGTGGTCAGGTCAAATATGAATTACAGGAAGTGGGAACTTCTAGACATACAGGAAGTCAAGTTACTTTTAAAGCAGACCCTATTATGTTTACTGAAACAACAGTATATACTTATGAAACTTTAAGACATAGAATTCAGCAGCTTGCTTTCTTAAATCGTGGAATAAAATTGACAATCCGTGACAAAAGAGAATCTGAGGTTGTTGAAAATGTGTATTATTATGAAGGTGGAATTAAAGAATATGTTGAATTCTTAAATTCTGGAAAAAAATTAATTGAACCTAAGATTATTTATTGTGAAGGAGAAAAGGATAATATCCAAGTTGAAATAGCACTTCAATATAATGATACCTATACAGCATTAGTTTATTCCTTTACAAATAATATTCACACTCATGAAGGAGGAACTCATGAGGAAGGATTCCGTTTAGCTCTAACAAGATGTATTAAGAATTATGCAACAAGCAATAATTTATTGAAAAAGGATGAAGAAATCAACAATGAAGATGTTCGTGAAGGATTAGTAGCTATTGTTTCTATTAAACATCCAAATCCACAATTTGAAGGTCAAACGAAGACAAAATTAGGAAACACAGAAGTAAGAGCTATTGTTTCTCAATTATTGGGTGAAACACTAGATCGATATTTCTTAGAAAATCCAAATGATGCAAGAGCAATCATTGATAAATGTTTACTAGCTTCTCGTGCAAGAATTGCTGCTCGTAAGGCAAGAGAAGCTACTCGTAGAAAATCTCCATTGGATAATTTAAGTTTTGCATCAAAACTTGCAGATTGTCGTTGTAAGGATCCTGCAAAATCAGAGATGTACATTGTCGAGGGAGATTCAGCTGGTGGTTCAGCAAAATCAGGTAGAGATAGTGAATATCAAGCTATTTTACCACTTCGTGGTAAGGTATTGAATGTTCAAAAGGTTAGATTAGAAAGAGCTTTAAGCAATAATGAAATCTTATCTATGATTCAAGCTATTGGAACAGGTATTGGAGAAGAATTTGATATTACAAAAGCTAGATATCACAAAATTGTAATTATGACCGATGCCGATGTTGATGGTGAACATATTTGTATTTTACTATTAACATTCTTCTTTAGATTTATGCCTGAGTTAATTGAAAAGGGCTATATTTACGTAGCTAAGCCACCTCTATATAAAGCTCAATTTGGTAAAACAGTAAGATATGCTTATTCTGATGAAGAATTAGAAGGATATAAAAAAGAATTTCCAGATCGTAAACCTGATGTACAACGTTACAAAGGTCTTGGTGAAATGGATCCAGAGCAATTATGGGAAACAACAATGGACCCAGCTTTAAGAACATTAGTTCAAGTTCATCTAGAAGATGCTAATATTGCTAGTGAAACATTTGAAATGCTTATGGGAGAGGATGTTGATCCTCGTAAGATTTTCATTCAAGAAAATGCCCACTATGCAGATAATCTAGATATTTAGGAATGAGGAGGTAAATAAAAATGGAAAAAGATAAAGAAAATTTTGTCGAATTAGAAAAACAAGAATTTGACAGAATTGAAAAATTAGATATTAACAATAAAGTAAAAACTTCATTCTTAAATTATGCAATGTCAGTTATTATTGCTAGAGCATTACCAGATGCAAGAGATGGATTAAAGCCAGTTCAAAGACGTATTCTATATGGTATGAATGAACTTAAAATATTCTCCAATGTTGCTCATAAAAAATCTGCACGTATTGTCGGTGATGTAATGGGTAAGTATCACCCTCATGGTGACTCTTCAATTTATGAAGCAATGGTTCGTATGGCTCAACCATTTAGTTATCGTTACACATTAGTTGATGGACATGGTAACTTTGGTAACATCGATGGTGATGGAGCTGCAGCGATGCGTTATACAGAAGCACGTATGAGCAAAATTGCTATGGAAATGCTTAGAGATATTGATAGAAACACAGTTAACTTTGGGGATAATTATGATGCAACTGAAGTTGAACCTTTAGTATTACCTTCACGTTTTCCAAACTTATTAGTTAATGGTGCAACTGGTATTGCTGTAGGTATGGCAACAAATATTCCTCCTCATAACTTAGGAGAAGTTATTGATGGTGTTATTGCAGTAATTCATAATCCTGAAATTACTAGTGAAGAATTAATGCAATATATTCAAGGACCAGATTTTCCTACAGGCGGTCAAATTCTAGGACGTACCGGATTAAGAAATGCTTATACTACAGGAAACGGATCTATTGTCATTCGTTCAAAGGCTCAAATTGTTCAATTGAAGAATGGTAAGAATGAAATCATAGTTACAGAAATTCCATATATGGTCAATAAAACAAAGTTAATTGAACGTATTGCTGAAGTAGCTAAAAATAAGATTGTAGAAGGTATCACAGATTTAAGAGATGAATCAGGACGTAATGGTATTCGTATTGTAATTGAACTTCGTAAGGATGTTAATGCAGAGGTTATGCTAAACAATTTATACAAATATACTCAGCTTCAAACTGGTTATGGTATGAATATGATTTGTTTGGTAGATAATCAACCAAAGGCCATCACTTTAAAAGAAGCCTTAGAGGTTTATTTAAAACATCAAATGGAGGTTATTACAAGAAGAACTCAATTTGATTTAGATAAAGCTTTAGCTCGTATTCACATTTTAGATGGTTATATCATTGCTCAAAATAATATTGAAAAAGTAATCAAAATTATTCGCCATACAACAGATGGTACTGAAAAAGAAAAATTAATGGAACATTTTAAGTTAGATGAAATTCAAGCTCAAGCCATTCTAGATATGCAATTAAGAAGATTATCTGGTTTAAATAGAGAAAAGATTTTAACAGAACATGCAGAATTAACAAAAGCTTGTGAAGAATATCGCTCTATTTTAGCTGACGATAATAAAAAGAAATCTATCATTGAATCAGAATTATTAGAAATCAAAAATAAATACAATGATCCACGTCAATCAGAAATTTGTTTAAGTCAGGATATCAGTATTGAAAATGAAGATTTGATTCCACGTGAAGATGTTGTTATTACAATTACAACTAACGGCTATGCAAAGCGTATGAAACAAGATGCTTATAAGGCACAAAGTCGTGGTGGTGTTGGAATGAGTGGTATTAAAACACATGAAAATGATGATGTAGAGTTTATTATTCCAACTTGTACACATAATTATTTGTTGTTCTTTACAAACAAGGGTAGAGTATATGCAATTAAAGGATACTTCATTCCTGAAGCTTCAAGAACAGCAAAAGGATTACCATTAGTAAATATATTAACCTTCCAGGATGATGAAAAGTTGGCTGCTGTTACAGCAGTACCAAACCTAGAGGATGAAAATTCTTATTTATTCTTTGCTACAAAGAAGGGTATTGTAAAAAGAACAAGATTATCTCAATTTAAAAACATTAGAACAAATGGTATTATTGCTATTAACCTACAAGAAAATGATGAGTTATTACAAGTATCTTTAACCGATGGTAATAGAGATATCATCTTAGGATCTTCTCATGGTAAAGCTATTCACTTTAAGGAATCAGAAGTTCGACCTATTGGAAGAAGTGCTGCAGGTGTAAAAGGTATAGCCCTAGCTAAAAAGGATTACTTGGTAGGCATGGCTATTGTTACAGAAGAAAAGAATGAAGTTCTTATTGTAACTGAAAAAGGCTATGGTAAACGTTCCGCTGCTGAAGAATATCGTGTTCAAGGTCGTGGAGGAATGGGAGTTAAAGCCTTCAATGTTACTGCAAAGAATGGTAAACTTGTAGCTTTACGAAGTGTTAATCCAGATTTAGATTTAATTATCACAACAGATAAAGGTGTTATTATTCGTATGCATATTGATAAGATATC
>CAMWSQ010000091.1 GCA_947177025.1 uncultured Mollicutes bacterium
CTACTTGATCAGTCTTGTCATCATCTTTTTTATCTGTCTTACAAGATGCTAATCCAAATACTGTAAAAAAGGCACATAATACAAATAGTAAATATCTCTTTTTCATTGTATTTTCCCTTTCTTATTTTTTTTGATAAACGCCTTATTTGAAAGCGTTTTTAACAAATTTATTATACCATAATCTTTAATCTTTGTGAAGAAGTTTCAAAAGAAAAAGCGACCTAATTTTAGGTTGCTTTTCATTATATGTCATAAATTATGAATATTTAGGATATAAAACTATGTCCTCTCCATATCTCCATACACCAACACCAATACCATTTTCATCTGTGATACGTGTGCTAAAGTAAGGATCGGAATAATATCCTTCAAAGATGTATCCTTCTTTTTGAACAACTGGAATTGAGAATGATGTCCCAGCAGTGATGGAAAATTGGGTAGTAAGTTCTGATGTAGTTATGACATCCACATTAGAAAAATAGATATATACTGCAGGAAAAGAGTCTGTATCAGTTCGATGAGCAGAAATCTGAATAATATCTCCATAATTTACCCAAATAGTTATTTCACTATATTCATAATTTACAGAAGTATCTCTTAAATGTTGATAATTTTGAGTCACATTCTTAATATCCAATCCGACCTTGTGATTTAAAGACGCATTTAGTACAGCATAATGAATAGTAATATACCCACCCTTTTGAGAAGTAAAGTAAATATGGTTGTGAATACCATATGCAGATGTACCTGTACCAGTAGTATATAAAGTATATGGATTCTCTTTCGATACATAATTCATTGGTGAAATTGTATAGCTTTCACCCATGTCATATGGAATTTTATCCCAGCCGGCATATAACTCCATACTTTCGGTAATTTTTTCAAAAAATTCAAACTTTTTTGTACATTCTTGATCTATATACCAGCCTGTAAAGATGTATCCAGATTTTTGAGGAACAGATGGAAAAACTAAATTAGGACTATTGACATTTAGAACTTGGGAGTTTACACTTGTTCCTCCGTTAGAGTTGAAGGTTACAATTGCAGATGCAGATGGGGATATATAGCCATCAATTCTTACACTACAAACTGCAGGAACCATTTTTGCATATAAAACCAAATCTCCCGTTTGATTTGATATCGTCCGAATAGGCTCACCTGTGAATTCTGGATTGTCATACCAATCTACAAAGGTGTAAAGATATTTTGATGCTGGAGAAAGGAGAAATTTACTTTCAATGGTATAGCTTTCTGGATTTCCTGTCCATATCATCAACCCATTCTCATCAAAATAAGAAATAGTATAGGTTTCTAAAGTATACCATGGATAAAGGGTTTTATCTCCAACATGATTATAAACATCATTAGAAATTCCTTTAGGAGATACAATTTGAACATCAAAATCTGTTGGATATTCAGTAAAATAATACCCATTCAATTTATATCCTTCTATTTCTACAACTGGAACCGCAAATTTTTTATTGTACTCCACTTGTTGTGTAAAATTGTTTGCAGTTACAGAAGTCTCTATAATATTTTCATAATCTCCAGTAATATTTATGTAACCATCAAATCCCGTGCTCCAAGATTTAACTGCCAAATAATAAAGTGTATTTGCCGTCACATAATAGGAAATTCTAAAATCAAAACCACCACCATAATCATCATTCATCGCAAGCTGATTTATCTTTGTCTCATCATATAAATATCCTATAGTGTCTCCACCGCCAGTTGAATACATTGTCAAATCCTGCGAAACTCGAGGAACAAAAGCATAATATGTAATATATGTTTTAGCTTCATAATACTTTCCACCAAATTGATTAATCTCAATCAACTCATCATATTCTTTCAGTTCTACCCATCTTGCATACAAGGTTATACTTTCATCTAATGTCTCATCAAATCTAAATTGTTCTGTCAATTCTGCATCCTTATACCATGCCACAAAAAGGTATCCATTCTTAGTAGGAATTTCAGGATATTGTAAAGGAGTGGCGGAGGAAATCAGTTGAGATTCAACTGCAGAACCACCATTCGTTTCAAAATTTACTCGAACTACTTTTGAAGTAGTAAGAGTAAAGCTACTACGATATTTTGCAAATAGAATAATGTTTTCAGCATAATCGAACGGCTTTAAAGCTATACCCTTTTCATCTGTAATTTTAACATCAATACCATCACCATAAAACTCATCACCAAAATACCAACCAATAAATGCTCCCTGAATTGAATCACTGGAAGGTACTGGACAAACGAATATTGAATCATATTCAACCTCCATATTTGAAATATTCGAAGCACCAACTCCAATAAAGCTTATTTTATACGTTTTAGGAGTATAAACACTTGTAACACGAATATCCCTTTTATAGATGTATGGGGTTAATCCTTCACCATCTTCTCCTGCAATTTTCATAGTATCATAATAATATCCATCAGGCTCATATCCTCTTTTATATGGCATTTTTCCTAAAGAGAATATTTCACCATATTCTACCTCAACATAATGCTCATCATCAATCGTTATTGTATAACTGCGATATTCTACACTGACAGGTACGTAAATATGCTTTCTTGACCAGCTTAAATAGCTCCCAGAATAAATTAACTTAAAATCTCTAGAGCACCCATCAAATGCTATAGAAGAAATTTGTTCAATTTGAGAAGAAATAGTAAGAGATTCAAGCCTAGTACAATTCTTAAACGCATTCACTTCGATTGTCTGAATATTATGTAGAGAATTTTCCTTTGTTTCCTCATTATAGGAAACATATTTTAATGAGGTACAATCTTCAAATGCTCCCTCCAATATAATATAGACACTATCTGGTATAGTAATAGATTCAATATTTTCTCCCTTAAAGGCATTTTTCCCAATAGCAATAACAGATTCTCCCATATTTTCTTCATCAATTACAACATTTTTCATTGGAAAATGAAATGGCATAAACAAGCCTCTTATGCCTGCAACTTCTCTTAACTCTGTAGCTCCATATTGCTCTTCATATTGTCTATAGGTTACTCTTGGAATTGCTCCTATACAGAAAATTAAAGTAAAGCATACAAGAAAAGCTGTAACTGAAGTTATCCAAATGATTTTTTTCTTTTTAGAAGACTTCTTTGTTTTTACAGTTTGTAAAGAAGCTTCAAACTGCTTTTCTATTCTTTTAGTTGCTTCTTCTAAATTATCTTGCAACGATAAATTATAAATCTGTTGATTTGCAGTATGAAATGCTTTTTCTAAATTCTTTTGCGTTTTTAATGTATAAGCATCAAGATCTAAACTTTGATACTTTTGAGAAATCTTTAAAGATAGTTTTTGTTTTGTTTCAATCAATACTGCACTTTTATCATGTTCTTCAATTCGATTTTGTCTTGCTAAAACCACTTTAGCAAAAAGCCTTTTATATTCTGGAAATTCCTCTTCAGAAACACATTGTTGAATCGTTTCTAAAAAGGTTTTATAATCCTTCATATATAAATCTGTATTTTCGTCTATTGCTTGTAAAAATACTGCAAAAAAGCCTCTTATTGTCCTCTTAGATTTGGATAAATAGGAAGTAATGATTTTGTTTACTTTTTCTCCATCTGTGACAACTTCATCTGTAGGCTCTAGTTCAGCAAATGTACTATCTTCTTCTATGACAGAATCAGCTTCTTCAAGATCCATAGTTTCCTCTTGTTCCACCTCTTCTATAGAGATATCATCCTCATCAAGATTGATTGGTTTCACCAACTTTGACATACTATCACCTCTTAATTAATATCTGCAAACAAAGAATCTAAAAGTTCTTCATCACTTAAGTCTTTCAATCCATCATCTGCAGATTCTTCTTTGTCTTCTTCTGCAAATAAAGAATCTAGAAGTTCTTCTGAACTTAATTCTTTCGATTCGTCATTTACATGATTCAGCACAGGTTGATTGTTTGATTCATTTCCATTGACTTCTTCTGATACTGGTTTTTGAACGACATCATCAAACAAAAGCTGAACAGCAACCTCTTGACTTAAAGAAAGAAAAGGCAATAGGAGTAAGTAGAGTATTCCAATAAGTCCAGACATAATGGAAACAAAAATAACTACACCTTTCATACCAGCAATTGAACCAATTAATACTGCGATAAATATGAATATAAACATTCCAATACTAAAGGCAAAACTTAATAAATAAAATAGAAAGGCAATTCCTATATAAGTTCCTTTTCCATCCTTAGACATAGAACTAAAGGATGTTTTTAAAACCATAGATGAGCTTAAATCTGGATATTGA
>CAMWSQ010000092.1 GCA_947177025.1 uncultured Mollicutes bacterium
TTATAATACAACACTAACAAAAATACAATGAATTAAAAAACTAAAATTTTAAAAATTATACTTTCAACCAAAGATAAAAAGTTCTCGGATATATTTGTCCGAGACCTTCTTATTCCACATTTTCTAAAAGGAATACTAGACAAAAGGTTTATTTTAAAATATCCTCTAATGTCTTCATTAATTTTTCTATTTCAATTGGTTTAGCTGCATAGCCATTCATACCAGCCTCCATCGCTTCCTTCCTATCCTCTTCAAAAGCATTAGCTGTCATCGCAACAATCGGAATAGATGCTTTAACAGGATCATCAAGAGCTCGAATAATTCTCGTCGCTTCATAACCATTCATAATAGGCATCTGAACATCCATAAGAATTAAATCATATGTACCTGCAGGCATCTTTTTCATTTGCTCTACTGCTACACTTCCATCATCCACAGTGTCAATTGTGAAGCCTGCTGCCTCTAGGATGGTTTGCGCAATTTCTTGGTTCAGCTCATTATCCTCAACTAGAAGAAGCCTTTTTCCATCAAAGCGTATCTCTGCTTTTTCTGGTTTCTCTTCATTTTCCTGTTCCACATATGGCGCTAAAAGGATGTTTCTCAACTCTGATAGGAAGAGTGGTTTAGAACAGAATGCAGTCACACCTGCTTCTCTTGCTTCCTTCTCAATATCTGTCCAATCGTATGCTGTCAATATAATAACTGGTGTTGAATCTCCTATTACCTTGCGAATTCTGCGAACAAGTTCTATACCATTCATATCTGGCATTAACCAATCAATAATATATGCACTATAAGGTTCGTTTTGTTCTAAAGAAAATTTTGTACGAATTATTGCTTCATTTCCTAAGGTTGTCCAGTCAGGACGCATTCCTATTGTAGAAAGCATTTTGCTGACACTAATACATGTATTTATGTCATCATCCACTACAAGCGCTCTAAGATTTTCAAGCTGCTTTAAATGCTGAGTCTCAACAGGACTATCTGCAACTCTAAAATTAAAGGTTACAACAAATTCTGATCCTTTTCCTACTTCACTTTCTACCGTAATTGTTCCACCCATCATATCCACAATGTTTTTAGTAATGGCAAGTCCAAGACCTGTTCCTTGAATACCACTTACAGTGGAGGTCTGTTCACGTTCAAATGGCTCAAAAACATGCTTCAAAAATTCAGGACTCATGCCTATACCAGTATCTTTAATACTAAATCTATAGGAGGCATAACCTTCAGGTGCATCAGCACTCTGAATGACACGGACGCTGACCATACCACCAGGTTTAGTATATTTCATAGCATTGCTCAAAAGATTCAAAAGCACTTGGTTCAAACGAAGCTTATCACAAATGATTGTTTCATTAGTGACATCCAAGGTATCAATATAGAATTCTAACTGTTTTGCTTTCACATCAGCTTGGACAATGGTTTTCAAATCATGCATGATTTCGGGAAGACTAGTCTCCTTCTCATCAATCTTTACCTTACCACTCTCAATACGACTCATATCTAGTACATCATTTATTAAGCTGAGCAGATGATTACCAGATGTCATAATTTTACTTAAGTATCCACGTATCTGTTCTTTATTGTCAATATGTGTAACTGCTAGAGAAGTAAATCCAATGATTGCATTCATCGGTGTACGAATATCATGAGACATACTATTTAAGAAAGTCGTCTTGGCTTTGTTGGCATATTGAGCCTGAGCTAATGCCTCTGAAAGAACATTTTGCTGCTCCTGTTCCTTGCGAATCATTTCATCAATATTACGGAAGCCCACAAGGATGAAGCCTCTACGTCCAAGCCTGTTATCTGCAAGCTTTAAATATGTATATTGGAAATGGTGGATATCTCCGTTATCTATTATGCGGTAAGTACCCATATAGGCATCATCTGTGTTCAACTTATCTTTTACATTTTCTAGCGAAAGAGACTGAATTAATTCTTGTTGGTCATCAGGATGAACACGTGTATGGATATAATTTTCAAGAATAGTGGTATAGTCATATTCCTCAGCAGAATCCTTTTTAAGCCCCTCAACTACATAGCCCTCCAATTTAATGATTTGGGCAGTGCCACGTTCTTCATCTAGAGAATAAACATTTGCATAATCTCGGCTCAGTGCTTCTACAATGGAAAGCTGTTCTTCCATCTTCTTATTTGACTGTTCCGTTGAAAGCAATAATTTTCTATTCCATCGTCCTCTTAAGTAAAGTGCAAGTATAACAAATAAGATTAAAGCAATTAACACAACAACAATAATTATAATTTCTGGATGTTCTCCTAAATACTGCCAGAAGGTTAATTCACCAATTGTATATGATGTGTACTTTAAAGCCAATTGATTCAACGTGTCATCGGACATTTGTTTAATACATTTATTTAATATCGTAACCAACTCATGGTCTGTACTTTCACTGACATGCATGCTAAGCTGTGTAACCATACCATTTACAGAACTATAATATAAAGACTTGGAGTGTCCCTGATTTATATACATTTGGGCAGCATAAGAGTAAACATATGCAACATCTGCTTCTTTATTCAGCACGGCAAGCATAGCTTCTTCACCAGTAGAATAAGTTTTAACTTCATATCCCTTTAAATATGGTTCCACAAGGTTTTTGCCTTGAGAATCAGCTACAGCAACTTTCTTGATAGTACCCGTATGATTCTGTCGAGTCACTCTTGCCATTCGTGCAGTCACATAGTTTTCTGTATGATAGCCACTAACAATTTCATTTTCTTTGATAGCGTGATTATCAATAGCATCAAGCATAATACTTACTTTACCATCTATAAGATGATTGTAATCTGCCTGGTCGGTTGGAGCAATAAATGTGTAAGGCAAGCTGTCCAACCCCATCCCTTTAGCAGCAAGTTTCATTATCTCGGCAAAATAATCAGGTAGCATTCCTTTTAATTCTCCATTCTCTGTATAGGAAAATGGAGCTCTGTCATTATGAGCAGTAACAGTGATGGTTTTTTGTCCCATGGCCACTTGATTTAAATATGCTTTTTCACGTTCGGTAAAAAATAATGCAGAGGAATAAACTGGACCATAGTATTTATAAAACAATTCATTTTTCCAGTCACCCTCATTGATATCCATCTGTCTAATAGCGTAATTTATTTCATTAAGTAATTCTGTATTGCCTTTTTTTACAATGGCATAAAAGTCTGCTTCTTCAGTAATATCTAATTCCTGTTCATTTTCGGCCTTTCTTAGATTACTAGAAAGTATAGCATCAATTTCGCCATTTTGTAAAGCAGCAGACAAAAGGTTAGAATCACTGTATTCTTTTGATGTATAGGTAAATCCCTTTTCTGCTGCAAAATCCTTTAAGCTTTCATTTTGGCTACTATCTTTTACTAGACCAACTATCATACCATTATAGGTTGCATAGTTTCCACGAATACGTGTTTCATTACTAACTTGTATAGATAAAATAGTTTTTCTTCTGCCGATAGGGAGAGAAAAGTCAAACTTTTCTTCACGATCTGGAGTTCTGCTGGCAGAGGTTACTACGTCGATTTCGCCGTTTTCCAGCATCGTAAGCATTCCAGGTCTTTTTATCTCTCCTGTATTTTCATCTATTTCATCTCCCCACGGACTGTCATACGCCGTATATTGGATATTAAGTCGTGAATATTCAGAAACGAGGTTAAGGAATTCAATGCCATATCCCGTTAATCTTCCTTCCTCATCCTTCATATGATAGCCTTCAAACTTAAAAATACCCGCTTTAACTGTTTTTCCCTCAGCAGAAACTGTTATGAAATTGGATAAAAAGAGAATTAGGCCTGCCGCAAATGCCCAAATTATTTTCAAACATTTCATCAAATGCGGTTTGTTTGTTGTTCTTTTCTTTTGAGTATTGTATTCCCTAGGAAATACATTATTAGAATTGTTCTGCATACTACTTCTCCTTGTCAATTCTGAACTTCTGTTATTGATATAATTAAATAAAAAAACCATAAGTTGATATCATCGATATTCCTTATGGTCTAATACTTTTTTATTCTTCATCTAAAGTGATGTTTGCGTTATGATAAACATCTTGAACGTCATCTAGTTCAGAAAGCAAATCTAATAATCTTCTAAACTTAGCTTCGTGATCTTCATCAAGATCAACATAATTAGATGGTACTAAGGATACTGCTGCCTCATCAAAGTCTAATTCTGGATTAGCTCCTTCTAATGCATTCTTAATAGATTCAAAATCCTTAGGATCTGCAAGAATTAAAGTATTTCCATCCTCATC
>CAMWSQ010000093.1 GCA_947177025.1 uncultured Mollicutes bacterium
ATGGAAAAAAGTCCAATACTGGACCTTAATCTTCACGGAAATTATGAATTAAATCTTCTACCACCTTATCGTTTTCTAAATGATAATAATGATTTATAATTTCTTCTTTCCAAATTCCTTTTTCTACATCATTCCATGAGGTATTCTTACAAATTTTAAACTCCAAATGAGTTCCCTTAGGGAATTCTGCAACAGCAGTAAAGCTATTATCCTTATTCTTTTTCATAGGGATTGCTTGTTCTAAATTCCATCCTGTTGTATTAGTTACAACATAAAGCTTCTTCGCTTTTCCTTCTGCTGCATAAATAGTTTTTGCAATGAAAGTAACTTGAACTGTTTCTTCCTGAACTTCTGTTGAAGCCTCTTCTTCAAAGTCTTCCTCTTCTTCTAGTTCAGCAGCTTCAAGAATTTCCTCTTCATCAGCTTCTTCTACAACATCATCTGTACCATCTTCAATAATCTTAACATACTTCTTGATAAGTCCTTCTTGAATAAGCTTATTTAGACTTCTTGGACGGAATTCCTTTTTATAATCTTCTGTCTCAGCAAAAAGACATAATTCAGTAGCACCTGCTTTAAATAAAGCCACCTCTAATAATTCTAATGCATATTTTAAACTTCTTGAGCCTTTAATAGAAACACGCATTGGATAGATTTGTCCTTGCTTTGTTTCAGACATATCCTTAAAATGATATTTTGTGTTTTCAAATTCTTTAGGATCTAGTGCAAGATGTAAATTAATATGACGAACAACAATCTTAATTGCTGCGACCTTTACTCTTCCATAAGAAATAGTTTCTTTTCCAAAACTCATTCTTGTAGAAACCTTCTTATATGTGCTACATAAATCCTTAATAGCTTGATATGCTGCAATTGAGTCCTGATGTAAAACTAGTTTTGCAGCTAATGATTTTTTGTATGTAATCTTCTCCATTTTAATAATAACCTCTCTTCAAGGAAGTATTATAACATATTTTTAGGAAAATTAACATTTTTTTTAGAAAAAACCTAAAACAAAAGTAAGAAAACTCATACTAATAATATTAGGTGAGGAAAAATGCAAATATTAGTACTAGGATTTTTGATACCACTTATTGGTACTACAATAGGATCCTTATTCGTATTTTTAATCAAAAAAGAAATCAAGCCTAGCCTCAAAAATTTACTACAGGGGTTTGCTGCTGGAGTGATGCTAGCAGCATCGATTTGGAGTCTAATCATACCCGCAATTGAGCTTTCTGGAGATAATCCCTATACCTGCTATATTCCTGCTGCAATTGGATTTATTCTGGGAATGCTTCTTATTATGCTATTTGATATCTTTATGTCAAGAAGAAAAAAAGCCAATGTGAATATGCTAAATCTAGCTGTTGTCATCCACAATATTCCAGAAGGATTATCCGTGGGAGTGGCTTTCGCTGCTGCCATGCAAGGAGATGCCTTTTTAGCTACTACAGCCCTAGCATTAAGCTTCGGAATTGGAATTCAAAATATCCCAGAAGGAAGCATTATCTCCTTAAATCTAGTTCCAGAGCATTCTAAGCTTAAAGCTTTTTGGAAAGGATTTTTATCAGGCATAGTTGAACCAATCGCTAGTGTAATTGCCTACTTATTGATGATATATATTACTCCTACAATGCCTTATCTACTCAGCTTTGCTGCTGGTGCTATGGTATTTGTAGTGGTAGATGAGTTGATACCTTCTTCTCACAGTAATATCTGCAATGTGGGAATTTGTATAGGCTTTGTTATTATGATGATTCTTGATGTAATGCTAGGATAAAAAAAGGACCATTTCTGGTCCAATTTTATTTTATTTTTAACCATTCAACAATGATTTCCCAAAGACTATGATAATGAATCAATAAAGGGGCAATGATTAAAGATATAATAGACATTAATTTAATTAGGATATCCATTGCAGGACCAGCTGTATCTTTAAGTGGATCTCCAACTGTATCTCCTGTAATTGCTGCATGGTGTGACTCAGATCCTTTACCACCGAAATGATCTTCCTCAATATATTTTTTAGCATTATCCCATGCGCCACCTGAATTGGCCATAAATACTGCTAACATAATTGCTGATAAAAGTCCACCAATCAATAATCCACCTAGTCCAGCAGCACCTAATACAAGTCCAGCAACAATAGGAGCAAACACAGCAATTACACCAGGTAAAATCATTTCCTTTAAGGAAGCCTTTGTAGAAATATCTACACACTTGGCATAATCTGGATTGGCTTGTCCCTTTAGAATATCTGGATTCTTTTCAAATTGATCTCTTACTTCTTCTATCATTTTATTTGCAGCACGTCCAACAGATGCAATAACTAAAGAACTAAAGAAATATGGAAGCATTGCACCAATTAATAAGCCAACAATAAATACTGGATCAGAAATCTTAAACTTATCAATTACTCCTGAAGCCTCAAAAAAGCCAACAATTAAAGCTAAAGAGGTTAAAGTAGCTGAGCCGATACAGAAGCCTTTTCCAATAGCAGCTGTTGTATTTCCTACAGAATCTAGTTTATCCGTGATTTCACGTACATGTGGATCTAACTTAGACATTTGAGCAATTCCACCTGCATTATCACTGATTGGTCCATATCCATCTACAGAAACTGTAATACCACAAGTTGAAAGCATACCAACTGCTGCTAGGGCAATACCATAATTACCTCCAACAAAATAAGCAATTGCGATTGCTGCAACTAATGCTAAAATCGTTAAGCCTGTAGATTTCATACCACTACCCATACCTGCAATAATATTTGTGGCATGACCAGTTTGTGATTCATAAGCAATTCTTTTTACTTCCTTATAATCGCTAGATGTATAAATCTCAGCAATAAATCCAACTAATATTCCGACCAATAAACCAGCTAATACTGCAAAGAATAACTTAACATCATTCATATAAAAGATTGCAATGAACAATGAAGCAATGATAACAAGTCCTGTGGCAACATAGGTCGCAATATTTAATGCTCTATGTGGATTCTTCCATTGTCTTAAACGAATGAAGATAACTGCTAAAACAGAAGCAATCACACCTACTCCAGCAATTAACAATGGGAATAAAAAGTTCTTGATTGTACTTAAATCTGTACTTACAAATAGTGTTGCAGCGATTGTTAAAACAGAAATAATAGAACCAACATAAGATTCTGTTAAATCAGATCCCATTCCTGCGATATCACCAACATTATCTCCAACATTATCCGCAATTGTTGCTGGATTTCTTGGATCATCTTCTGGAATACCAGCCTCGATCTTACCAACTAGGTCAGCGCCAACATCAGCAGCCTTCGTATAAATACCTCCACCAACACGAGCGAATAAAGCAATCATAGAACATCCAAGTCCATATCCAGTTACAACCTTAGCTGCTTGTTCTACTCCAAAAAGTGCATAAGACCCAAAGAAAAGTCCAACAAGTCCTAATAAGCCTAAACCTGCTACAGTTAAACCTAAAACTGCACCACCACTAAAAGCTGTATTTAATGCTTGAGGCATTCCTTCATCATTTGCCTTGATAGCAGTTCTTGCATTTGCCTTTGTAGCAGTAAACATTCCAACCCAACCAGCAATACCAGAAAATAGGGCTCCAACTACAAAGCAAATTGCAGATTCCCAACCAACACCTTCTGCACCTTTAAAAGCTGGAATAAATCCTAATACTGTCAATAAAATTGCAAAACATATAACAAATGGTATGATAATCATATATTCTCTTTTAAGGAAGGCTATAGCTCCTTGATGAATATATTTTGATATCTCCTCTACCTTTGGATTTGTAATTTTTATTCTATTCACTTTTCTAAATAGAATAAAAACATATGCTAATGTGACTATTGCAGCACACATAACACATGAAAGAATAATAATACTTTCTGTCATAAAAAAATTCCTTTCTTTTCTTAAAGCAAACTACTTGATAT
>CAMWSQ010000094.1 GCA_947177025.1 uncultured Mollicutes bacterium
CTCAACTACATAACTAATCATATTTTGATCTAGAATATCTCTTACTAAAGATAATTCCTCTGTGTAGAAAATAGATAACTGTGTATTCGTATAATAATCATAGTCACTTAGAATACAATGTGCTTCAATTCCATAAGAATCTATTTTAAAAACCTCTTCATATTTTTCTTGAATTTCATATCCGTAACCTCTAATATTTATATAATTGGTAGAAGTATCTAATCCATATACCAATACATTTCCTTTTTCCACCTTAGGGGCATCAGGATTAAATTTTTTATAAATACTTAAAGGAAGAACATTACAGGGTTTCATTGCTTGAGGGGATTCATAAAAACCTCTGTAAAGATAATAGCTTTCATCAAATAAAAATCCTTTAATATCACTTTCAACAATTCCAATTATCTCAAATTGTCCATCGTTTGTATGTACTTTGGATCCTAGCAAATCCTTTTGAGTAATTATGTCTAGGTTTTTTATGGAAGTATAAGGGTAAGTTCCAACTCTTCCATTTTTTAAAATATCCTTAGCTAAAGAAGAAGTAAGATAAATGGGGAGACTATAGGTCTCCTTTTTCTCTATTGAAAAGAGAATCTTTTCATTGTTATAAAGATAGAAAGGAAAAGTCTTATTTTTTATAGAAGCTGTTTGATCGGCTAAATCAAATCTCTTTTCTGCAGGAATGGTAAATGAATCAACACTAATTTGGTGGATGAAATAGCCTTTGTCTTGAATCTCTTCAAAAAGTTCTTCTGAAATTCTTTCAGTAAGAGTTATATATTGATTTTTCATGTTTGCAGAAAGGTTAATGTAGTTTGTAAACTTTGCGGTTAAACAAGTTACAAGCAGAGTCAATGTTATCATAAAAAGAATAATAACGAAATTGGTTTTATTCTTCATCCGAAAGGTATCCTTCATATATTGAGAAAGATTAAATCTCTTCTTACTTTTTATCTCATAAACTTGTTTTTCTTCGTTATTATGAAGAATTTTATCTTGTGTTATCCTTCCATCTGTAAGAGTTATGATTCGATCACTATAATTTGAAACAAGTTCTTGATCATGACTGACTAATAGAACTAAAAAATGCTTTGAGAGTGATTTTAATATTTGCATTACACGCATTCTATTTTTTAAATCAAGATTACCAGTAGGTTCATCTGCAACAATATAGGCGGGCTTTTTGATGATAGCTCTAGCTATTGCAACTCTTTGTTTTTCTCCACCAGATAGCATAGAAACACGGCGATCCTTTAATTTTTCGATGTCTAAAGCTTTTAAAGTGTCTTTTAGCGCTTGAGCAGTAGCTTCTAGATAACCAATGCGGATATTTTCTTCCACTGTTTTATTCTCAATTAAAGCAAAATCCTGAAATATAACTCCCACATTTTCATATCGAAAGCTGTCTGTTATCTTTTCATCATTATAGGTAATAGTACCAGAAGAAGGAACATCCAGTCCAGCGATTATATTTAGTAAAGTTGTTTTTCCACATCCAGAAGGACCAAAAATGCTGACAAGACCTGTGTCTGGCAAAGTTAAAGATATATCCTTTAATACATATTGTTCACTTAACTTATTTTTATCATAGTATTTATTAAGATTATCTATCTTTATCATGCTTTTCCCTCCTTTAAAATGTCATTATATTTGATATGAATATGTCTACATAAGAAATAAGTCATTATCCATAAACAACATAATGGAATGATGTAGTAATACCAAAGAATAAATGGTCGAACGAAGTAAATAAAAGACGAGCATACGGAAAGGAAAATACAAAAGACAAGAATATGAGCAATCATATGTGTGTAAATTGATTTGTCAGAGAATCCTATTTTTTTGAGTAAAACAAATTCTTGTTTTCTTCCTTTCAATATTTTCATATAGGTAAGGATAAGAAGAAGACATAATAGGAATGTACCTACAGCATCTATTCCCCAATACATTGTATTAGTTATAAATAACTGTGAATCACTGAGAGGACATATTTCGTTTTGCTTAATGTAGGTTCTATATCCTAATGCCTTAGCTTGTTTTTCGATTTTTCGTATTTTTTCTACTGGACATATTAAGAAAAGGTAATCTTCATTAATATCCATTTCTTCATAAAATGAATATGAAACTTGAGCCTTCGATCCATTGGTTAAAATGAAATTTGTTTCCTCACCATTTAAACATAATTTTGGGTTTTCTGGAAGAGTATAATCTGCCTCTGCCCAAAAGAAAAATGGCCTTTGAAGATAATCCACTGGAATATATATTCCCTTATACTTAGAGGTTAAATCAATATACAGAATGGCATTGTTTTGAAAACAAACTGAATATGCTGTATCTTTAATCTCATATAGTCGAGATTCAATGGAAAGCCTTTGGATAAAGTCAAAAGTTTCTTCAGACATAGAAAGAATTCGAGTATGCGGCATTTTTTTAACATCCGTGCATTGTAAGGTATAATAATATTCCCCTGTATAATCAGCCAAGTCAATATGAACCTTTTCGCCAATTTGAAAAAAAGTGGCGTTAGGGGTTGTTATGACTGTATTTCCAAAGGATAGGGAGTTATCAATTTCAATCCCATATGTATCACTATAGGAAATATTAAGATGGTTATAAACAAAGAATTTTGCTTTATAAAAAGTAGAATGAAGAATCACTTGTTTAACATTCTTGATTTGTTTTAATTCAGCAATGTCTTTCTTATGGAGTTTGTTTTCATCCTTCGTTCGAATCTCTACTAATTCACTTGTCTTTGCCACTTCATTTCGATTTCCATCTCCAACCTGATAATCAAATAGAATATTTACACCAAAAAGAAGAATCGCGCAGAGAAGGATTCCAAAAAGAAGAAGGATTGTACTTCCTAGATTTCCCTTCATTTGCTTTATAGAAAGTATAAGTCCCAATCGAATATCCTTAGGCTTTTCCTCTATAGAAGTTTGAATGTAGTTAGAAAGAGGCATAGATCGTACCTTTTTATCCTCTACAAGTCTTCCTTCGCTCAATGTAATTTTTCTTGTTATATATTTTTCAATTTGTTCATAGTGATGTGTTACAAGAATAATCAGCTTATTTTTCGCGTTTTCAAATAACAATTCTAATAATTCTTTACCTGAAGCACTATCTAGATTGGCTGTAATTTCATCTCCTAAAATAATAGGAGTATCCTTAATAATGGCTCTGGCAACAGATAGCTTTTGTTTCTGTCCTCCAGAAAGCTTAGCAGCCTTTTTATTTCTGAATTTTAAAAATCCAATTTTATCCAGAATGTCTAATGCCTTTTTCTTGGCTTCCTTATAGGAGTCTCCCATTAAAAGCCTTGTAATAATGAGATTATCTAGTATAGAATAGGATTCTAAAATTCCATAATCTTGAAAAATAAAGGATATATATTTTTTACGATAGTTTTCATAATCTAAAGAATCAAATCTGGAAATTCCTTCATTATTGATATAGATTTCTCCGTCCTCAAAGGAATCATTTCCACCAATCATATTAATTAATGTAGTTTTACCAGAACCAGAAACACCTGTTACTGCAATTCTTTCTCCTAATTTGAAGCTTAGATTTATATCCTTTAATCCGATCTCAATTCTAGAATCATTATTATAATACTTATAAACATGTTCCAATCTAGATAAATCATCTAAAATTTCATTTTCTAATACAGGATTTCTTTTCCCATTGAGTAGTTCATCCACTGTGATTCCCAATACCTCACAGAGTTTTGACATATATTTGGGTTCAGGAAGCCCTGATCCATTCTCCCATTTGCTAATAGCTTTGTTGGAAACACCAACTAATTCACCAAGCTTGGTTTGAGTTAATTTTTTTTCTTTTCGCAACGTGGTTATAAAATTGCCAACTTCATAATTTTTTTCCATACAGAAAACCTCCTCGTTGTTATTTATATAATAC
>CAMWSQ010000095.1 GCA_947177025.1 uncultured Mollicutes bacterium
AACAATAAAAGGAGGAAAAAAAGATGCCTAGATTTGTTAATGATACTTGTATCGCTTGTGGTTCTTGTGCTGATCAATGCCCAGTTTCAGCAATCACAGTAAATGATGCTGCAGTAATCGATGAGGATACTTGTATTGATTGTGGTGCATGCGAAGCAGTATGCCCAGTTTCAGCAATCGCAGAAAGATAATAAAGAATTAGCCGACTGATATGTCGGCTTTTCTTTTGCCTAGATTCTCCTTAAGAAATATCATACAATAACTATGGGAGTGATTAGGATTGAAAACCTTAGAAATTAACTCTCAAGCATTTGTATTAGATAGTGATATAGAAAAAGGCTTTTTGAAAGGTTCTATTTGGGAAAATTTATTCTCAGGATATAAGTTTATCCTTACAGATGTAAAGGATATGACAGAAGAGGAACGATTCTTATTCATGCTTCAGGTATATACCTTTGCATCCATAGAATTGACACTTTTCGTATGTACACATCCAGACAATAAGGAAGCTATTGAGACTTTGAAAAAGGTCAATTTAGAGAAAAGTAAAATAACGGACTATATTGAAACAAAGTATGGTGCGTTAAAGGCCTGCTCTGTTATATTTGATGGGTTCTTAGACAGAAAATGTACATGGGAGGTACGAGACTAATGTGGACCTATGAAAAGAAATTAGAATTTCCAGTGCATATCTCCAAGCCAAACCTATGGTTTGCGAAGGAGCTAGTTACTGCTATTGGAGGCCCAGGAGGAGAACTTGCAGCTGCAACAAGATATTTGTTACAGGCTCCAACTATGCCAGATAAAATCGGTCAAAACTTACTTGTTGAGATTGGTACAGAAGAATTAGCCCATGTAGAAATTTTGGTTGCGATGCTAAAAGGACTTACTCAAGGAGCAACTATAGAAGAAGTTAAGAAAAATGGCTTTGAGGCACATTATACGGATCATGGATTGGGAATCTTCCCAACGGATGCTAGTGGAAATCCATTCACTGTAAGCTATATTGCATCTACTGGAAATCCAGTTAGTGATTTAAATGAGGACTTAGCAGCAGAGGCAAAGGCTAGAGCAGGATACGAGCATTTAATGGATTTAACAGATGATCCAGAAATACTTGCACCACTTTCCTTCTTAAGACAAAGAGAAATTATACACTATCAAAGATTTGCTGAGGCGTTAAAGCATTATCAAGAAATGTTTAAAGAGTATCAAGGATAAAAGCTTATAAAAGCTTTTTTATTTTACTATAAAAAAAACCTCATTTTCATGAGGTCATTGGGTTGTACTAAGCAGCCTTTTTCTTTTTGAAACTATTTTCAGTTCCATTAAGTAGTCGCTTATAGTTTTTAATATGCTTGATTAGAATTAGTAATGCTAGAATAGTATATAGAATTGATAGAAGTAAAGAAGGCTTTGCTATAAAGTATAATCCAAAATTCGTTACATGTTCAACTCCAAAACCATAGAGTAGCCATGTGGTAAGAAGAACAGTAAGTGTTGCTCCTGTAGAGGCAAGGGATACATACTTTGTTGTCATAAATACAATCGCAAAAATGATTAAGCAGGCAATCGCTGGAATTGGTGTTAGAAATAAAACAACTCCTAGGGAAGTAGCTACAGCTTTTCCACCCTTGAAATTTAAGAAGATAGAGAAGGAGTGTCCAAGAATTGCTGCTATGCCAAAGAAAAGAAGATCGATTTCTTGAGGATAAATCCATACTTTTGCTTGAGCAAGAATTCGAAGAAGAATCATAACAAATGCGCCTTTTAACACATCACAGAAGAATACAAAGAATCCAACCTTTTTTCCCAAAACACGAATTGCATTTGTTGTACCTATATTTTTACTTCCATATAAACGAATGTCTTTTTTACAAATTAATTTTCCTATGACTACTCCAAAAGGAATAGAACCAATCAAATAGGATAGTATAAGAAATCCTATACTGATAACAATATCTAATGCCTGCATAAATTATGTATAGTTCTAAGAACTATCCTCCTTATTCCTATTATATAATTTTTTTTGTTTTAAGTCAAAGAAAATGCATAACGAATTCTTGAGAAAAATGTAATTTTATGGTAAGATATAAGTAATATTGAAAAAAGGGTGATTTTTAATGGCTAAGGGTAGTTACGATGATACCTCCATAACCGTTCTAGAAGGATTAGAGCATGTACGGAAGCGTCCAGGTATGTACATTGGTTCAACTGATGAACGTGGTTTACACCATTTAGTATGGGAAATAGTAGATAACGCGATTGATGAAGCACTGTCAGGATATGGACGTGAAATTGTTCTTACTATCAATCATGACAATTCAATAACAGTTTCTGACCAAGGACGTGGCGTTCCTTGTGGAATGCATGCGACAGGGAAGAATACAATGGAAGTCATTTATACAAAACTAAATGCTGGTGGTAAATTTGGCGGAGGAGGATATAAGACCTCTGGAGGCTTACATGGTGTAGGTGGTTCCGTAGTAAACGCCTTATCTACATTTATGGAAGTAACCTCTATGCGTGATGGAAAAATCCATAGAATGCGTTTTGAAAAGGGTGGTTCTGTAGTTTCTCCAATGGAGGTTTTAGGTGAAACAAAGAGAACAGGAACAACTGTAACCTTTAAACCAGATCCTGAAATCTTTTCTACCACTTTATATAACTATGACACAATAAAGACAAGATTAAGAGAAAGTGCATTTTTAATCAAAAATTTAAAGATGGTTTTAAATGATAAGCGTTCTGGAAAATCTGAAACTTTCATTTATGAAAATGGTATTTCAGAGTATGTTACTTTCCTAGATGCAAACAAGCATCCCGCACATCCAGTAGCTTATTTTGAAGGAAGCTATGAATCTATTGAAGTAGAAGTGGCACTTCAGTTTGTTGATACATATAGTGAAACTATTGTTTCCTTTGTAAATAATGTTCGTACCTCAGATGGTGGTTCTCATGAGACAGGATTTAAGTCTGCCTTAACAAGAGCCTTCAATGACTATGCAAAAAAATTCAACTTGCTAGGTAAAATTTCAGCCCTAGATGGAACAGATATTCGTGCTGGTATGACAGCAGTTGTCTCTGTAAGAATTACAGAAAACCTACTAGAATTTGAAGGACAAACCAAAGGAAAACTAGGTACGCCTCTTGCAAAAACTGCAGTAGATATGGTTTTATATGACAAGCTATCCTTTTATTTAATTGAGAATAAGAGCTTATCTGAATCTATTGTTAAAAAGGCTATAAAGGAAGCAGAAGCTAGAGAAGAAGCACGTAAGGCTAGAAATCAAGCTCGTTTAGATAAAAAAGATAAGAAAGAAATGAATCTTTCTACAAAGCTTGCTCCAACAAGTGAAAAGAACAAGGAAATCAATGAATTGTATCTTGTAGAGGGAGATTCAGCAGGTGGGTCTGCAAAACAAGGTCGTGACCGTAAATATCAGGCTATCCTGCCTTTACGTGGTAAGGTTTTAAATACAGAGCGTGCTACTGCGGATGCAGTTTTAAAGAATGAAGAAATTGCAACTATGATTTATACCATTGGTGCAGATTATGGTAGTTCCTTTGATTTAAAGAAATGTAATTATAAGAAAATCATCATCATGACCGATGCCGATGATGATGGTGCGCATATTCAGGTATTATTGTTAACCTTCTTCTTTAGATATATGAGACCTTTAATTGAGGATGGAAGAGTTTATATTGCATGTCCACCACTATTTAAAATTACAAAGCGTGGCAAAAAAGAAGAAATCATCTATGCTTGGACAAATGAAGAGAAGGATGAGATTCTTTCTAAATGCAATACACAAACCCTTGTACAGCGCTACAAAGGTCTAGGTGAAATGAATGCTGAACAGCTTTGGGATACAACTATGAATC
>CAMWSQ010000096.1 GCA_947177025.1 uncultured Mollicutes bacterium
ACACCCCTTATATAAGCATACGAAAAAGACTCTCATTTTATGAAATTTAAGGATAAAGAAAAAAGCCTATAGAATTACTTCTATAAGCTTCTTTATAACATTAAGCTGTTTTAATAACGGAAAGATTCCAACCATCACGTATATGTAATACAATATTATAAGTACCTGGAACGTTAACCATAGCATTTCCATCACTATTAACTCCAAAGTAAGTCTTTGAAGCATCATCAAGATTCCAATAATTAGCTTGAACTCCCCAACTTTCATCAGCAAGTTTCCAGCCTTTATCTACTGTATCAAATACGACTCCAGTAATAGTAAGTGTACCTGCATCATAATCAGCTACAAGCTTCCACTCATCACCTGTACCCCAGCCGTTGATATCGCCTCTTAAATAAAGAACCGGCAAAGCATCAAAGCTATTATCTTGTCTAGCTCCACATACTGTACAATTTCTATGTCTTGAGCCTTGTTCTCCTTCGTAGACTCCTTCACTATCAATAACCCAGTCACCATATTCATGTGGTTGAGGATTAGTTTCGCTACATCCTACAAATGTACAATGCTGTGTATGGTATCCTTCAACACTTGTATCATATTCTTCTGACCAAATATGATCATGGTCTGCTAGAGGCTTCTCATATCCACACTTGATACAAATATTACTAGTTGAGCTATACTCATGAAGCATTTTTGCAGATTCTTCACCACAAGTTGTACAAATCTGCCAATGATATGTTGGATCAGCAACACCATCTTCTTCATAAAGATAAGTATCGTCATAAGAGTGAACATGATCATATGCTTCTGCTAATTCTTTTGATTCAAATGAATGACCATCATAGGTTACCCAACAGTCAGTCTTAATCTTATTGATCTTTAATTCGTTTCTTCCTGCTTCAGGAATAATATCAAATATCATAAGAGTGAATCCTGTACCATCTTCAGCAATTACACCTTTTAGAACAGAGATATTAAATGTATACCATCCTTCATTATTAGGATCTGAAACACCTACAGTCTCACCAAATCCACCAGTTAATACTCCTGAATCAGTATATGCATGACCATAAAGATTTTCCCATTCAGCAACCTTATGAACATGAATTGTAACTGTTGTTGGCTTTAAATACTCTTCATATGCTGCAACAGCTGTTTCTTTATCTAAATAAACACCATCACCATTATCAATGAAGTAGAATGCTTTTTCTTCTAGTAATTCTTCTGATAAAGATACGCCTTTAATTTCATGTTTAATATCTTCTTTCTTTGTATGGAAGATAATACTAAAGCCATTAAACTCTTCAGCATTTTTAAAGGTAATCTTATACCAACCAGTTGCATCCTCTTCTGCAGGCATTACTGTGTCATATCCACCAACATCAACACCACTATAAGTATAAACATATAAGATTTCTCCTGCAGGCCAAGTAGGTGCATAATAGTAAATTGCATATTCTGGGGTTACAACTGGTGGCTGTGCTGTTAATTCATATTCTTCTGCTTCTTCTAAAGTTTCAAATACTGTACCATCAAAAGTAATCCAGCAATCACTCTTAATGCCTTCAATCTTGTATTCTTCTCTACCAGCCTTTTCAACCATATCAAATAGCATTAGTGTAAAGCCATCAGCATCATCAAGAATCTCTTTTCTTGCAATCTTTATATCAAATGTATACCAACCTTCATTATCAGCATCTAAAACACCTGTAGTTGAACCAAATGTACCAGTTAAATCACCTAAATCGCTATAAGCATGTCCATAAAGTTCTTCCCAGTTTTCTCTCTTATGTACATGAACAGTAACTGTTACTTTTTCATTTAAATAAACTATCTCATTATATGCTGTTTCTGCATCTTCCTTAGTCACATAAACCAAATCAGTATTATCAATAAAGTAGAATGCTTTACCTTTTAATGATTCTTCTGTTAATGACACAGCCTTGATTTCATGCTTTATAGTTTCGTTATCCTTTGTATGGAAAATAACACCAAAGCTATTGAATTCTTCTGCAGTTTTAAAAGTAACCTTATACCAACCAGTCTCTCCATCTGCAAGCATTTCTGTTTCATATCCACCAATAGTAAGACCTTCAAATGTATAAACATAAACAGCTTCATCCTTTGCCCAATCAGGAGCAAAATAATGAATGGAATATTCAACCTTTACAACAGGTACTAGTGGAACCTCATGCTCTTCTGCAGCTTCTTTAGTTTCAAAAGCAGTACCATCATATGCTACCCAGCATTCACTCTTGATTCCTTCAATCTGGTATTCTTCTCTACCAGAACCAGGTTTTTGATGATATACCATAAGAGTAAATCCTGTACCATCTAGAGTAACTACACTTTCACCAACTTCAATAGCAAATGTATACCATCCTTCATTTTCAGAATCTAAAGTTCCTTTTAATGAACCGAATTCACCAGATAAAATGTGATCTTCATTTACATAAGCATGACCATAAATATCTTCCCAATCTTCCACCTTATGAACATGGATTATAACAGTCACCTTATCTTCTGTAAGTTCTGCATAAGCTTTTTCAGCTGCATCATAGCTTGCATAACCAGTAGCTACATCACCTAAAGCAATAAAGTAAACATTTTCTTTAGTATTTGTGTTCTTGCTGATAGCTTCCTTATCATCTACTGTAAAGCTTAAAGCTAAACCATCTTTAATATCTTTTTTTGTTTTAAATGTTAAGCTATACCAATTTGCATGATTTTCTACTGCAGTAAGAGTAGTTCCATCTGCAAAGGCACCTGCCATATTTCCAGTTACACTTGCAGTTACTGTACTAGACTCAGGAGCATACATATAAATGGTATAATCGTTTTCTACTATTGGATCAATAGGAGTTACAGGCTCTTCTTCATCCTTTAAGGCAGCAGCTTTAGTTGCGAATAAATTTCCTTTTGCGCTTACCCACATTTCAGCTGCGTTAATCGTAACAGTAAAGCCTTCTCCTTCAGCAGGGACAAGCTTTAAAGTAAAACTACCATTCTTAAGTAATCCTTCAGGATGTTCTACTTCTACTTTATACCAGCCATCTGTAACTGAAGTTACTTCATATGACTTATCTTCACCAATAAGATTCTTATTCTCTGAGCCATCATTGTAATATGCATGAGCATAAACCTTAGCACCAAAGCTTTCTGGTTTATGGAAATATATTACAGCAGTTTCTGTTTTAACAACAGGAGCTGGTGGCTGTGGAGTATCCTTCTTTAATGAAGCATTACACTCATCACAGATTTCATTTTTATCTGCATCTACGTGAGGAGTTTTTTCTGTTTTTTCATTACAGCCCTCATCTACGCAATATTGCCAGTGACCATCTGTATCAGATGCCCAATCCCAATTGTGCTTTTTCTCATTACTCTTGCAGCTTGCACAACCAAGCATAAGGAATAGAGCACAAACGAGAAGTGAAAAAACTAGCATTCTTTTTCTTGCTTTTTCCATAGCTCTTTAGCATAATTAAAATTGTACTTAATAATTATGTCTTCCTTCTTTCTTTCTTTTATTTTTTTATAGTTATGAGTACAACATAACTTCTTATATCATCCACCTGTGTTGATATATAGTTGAATTAGGATTTTATTTTCTTTTTAAATAAATCGTTTCATACTAAATATTATTTTGTAATGCTATGATGGGGTTCTTCTTTTAATACGTTTTAAAAAAATCATTTCTATTCTCTAAAAAATATTTAGTAATCGATTCACTAGTCCTATTTAATATAATACCACTTATGAAAGCGCTTTTCAAATG
>CAMWSQ010000097.1 GCA_947177025.1 uncultured Mollicutes bacterium
CTGTTGAGGTGATTTAATTGTTAGAGAAGCTAAAGAAGATTTTAAGTAATAAGGAAATATTACAGAAAATCATATTTACATTCGCAATTCTTTTAGTATTTAAAATCGGAACCTACATTCCAATTCCTCTAATCTCAACAACAAGTATTAAAGGAGTTATTGCAGGTAATGATTTCTTAACTGTGTTAAATGCCTTTTCTGGAGGAGGTTTATCCAACTTCTCTATCTTAGCTTTAGGTATTTCACCTTATATTACTTCATCCATTATTGTTCAAATGCTTCAGCTTTTAATTCCAAAGCTAAAGGAGTGGGGAGAGCAAGGAGAGGTAGGTAAGGTAAAACTTGGACGTGTAACACGTTATGTAACACTTATTCTAGCTATGGTTCAAGCCTTAGTATTGATCTTTGGACTTGGAGCTCAACCAGAAAATGTATTAATTGATTCCTTGATTCAATATAAAAGTTATTATTGGGCCTTCTATATCTATATGGCTATTGTAATTACAGCTGGTTCAGCCTTTACAATGTGGTTGGCTGATTTAATTACTCGTCATGGTATAGGAAATGGTTCATCTATGATTATTTCTGCAGGTATTATTTCATCTATTCCAGCGATGTTTAGTACCTTAGGAACAAAATACTTAGGAGCAAATACAACAGGATTAAATATCTTCTTATATATATTAGTTATCGTATTATATATAGCTATGATTTTAGGAGTTGTATACTTCGAAGGTGCAGTAAGAAAAATACCTGTACAATATGCAAATAGACCTTCTCAATTGAATCAAGCTTCTCAAGGCTCTGATATCCCTGTAAAATTAAATAGTGCAAACGTAATTCCAGTTATCTTTGCATCTACTTTGATGAGTATTCCAATGACTATTATTGGTATAATGGGTTTAACTACATCATCTACAGCAGGTTTCTGGGTAAATGAAGTATTTTCAAATTCAAAGCCTATTGGCTGTACATTGTACATTGTATTGATTGTATTCTTTAGTTTCTTCTATTCCTTTATGACGGTAGATCCAGATCAAATTAGTGATAATTTGGATAAGCAAGGGGCATTCATCCCAGGCTATCGTCCAGGAGAAGATACAAAGATTCAATTATCAAGAATGCTATTTAGAATCACTTTAATCGGTGCTGCATATTTAGTATTCATTGCATTAGTACCTATTATTGTATCTGCAGCTTTCGGATTCACATCTAGTGAAGCAAGCACAATTACAATTGGTGGTACATCATTAATCATTGTTGTCGGTGTTGCAATTGAGACATTCCGTCAAATTGAAACAGCATCTGAAACAAAGGATTATAAGGGCTTCTTAGATTAATTAAAGGAGGATGGCTCATATGAAAGTATTAATTATGGGTAGACCTGGTGCTGGTAAAGGCACACAGGCAGCAAACATTAAAGAATATTATGGAATTCCTCATATTTCTACAGGAGATATGTTCCGTGCTGCTATAAAGAATCAAACGAAGTTAGGCTTAACAGCCAAAGAATATATGGACAAGGGAGCACTAGTACCTGATGAGGTTACTATTGGTATTGTTCAAGAAAGATTATTAGAAGATGATTGTAAGAAAGGATTCCTATTAGATGGATTCCCTCGTACAATTGCTCAAGCAGAAAGCTTAGAAAGCTTTTTGAATGAAAACGGGATTGTTCTAGATGCTGTTTTAGATGTTGATGTTCCAGTAGAAATTTTAGTAAGAAGAATGGTTGGACGTCGTGTTTGTAAAGGATGTGGAGCTACATATCATGTAGAATTCAATGCTCCTAAAAAGGATGGAATTTGTGATGTATGTGGCACACCATTAATTCAAAGAAATGACGATAATCAAGCAACTGCTGAGAATCGTTTAAATGTTTACGATAAACAAACAGCTCCTTTATTAGAATTCTATAAGAAGAGAAACTTATTAAAAACAGTAAATGGCAATCAAGCATTAGATAAAGTTTTTGAGGATATAAAAGCTGTATTAGGTGCTTAAAATATGATTGAAATCAAAAGCGAACGTGAAATAGCGTTATTAAAAGAGGCGGGACGCATCGTTGCGTTATGTCATGAAGAAATGACCAAGCAGGTTCGACCAGGAGTTTCTACTCAGGAATTAAACGATATCTGTGAAAAAATCATTTTGGAACACAATGCAACACCATCCTTTAAAGGATATGGCGGCTTCCCCTCTGCTGTTTGTGCATCTGTGAACGAAGTAGTCGTTCATGGTATTCCAAGTAAGAAGCAAATTCTTAAGGAAGGCGATATTGTAGCCTTAGATATAGGAGCCTGTTATAAAGGCTACCACGGAGATTCTGCGTGGAGCTATGCAGTAGGCAATATCAGTCCAAAAGATAAGCTTTTAATGCAAGTGACTCATGATTCCTTGTTTAAGGGATTAGAACAGGTACGTGAGGGAGCACACTTAGGTGATGTGAGTGCAGCGATTGGTAATTACGCAACATCCTATGGCTTTGGAGTGGTTGAAGAATTTACAGGACATGGTGTAGGTAGAAACCTACATGAGGATCCAGCAATATTCAACTTTGGAGAACCAGGTACTGGTCCTATATTAAAAGAAGGTATGGTTTTAGCCATTGAGCCAATGATTAATGCAGGAACTAAAAAGGTTAGAATCTTGAGTGATGGTTGGACAACTATTACAAAGGATAAATCTAAAAGTGCACATTTTGAACACACCATTGTAGTGCGTAAAAATGGTTATGAAATTTTAACTACACTATAAAGGAGAATTTATAGAATGGCAAAAAAAGACGACGTTATTGAAATGGAAGGTAAAGTACTTGAAGTACTACCTAATACACAATTTATTGTTAAACTTGAAAATGATCATCAAGTCTTAGCTCACGTTTCTGGTAAAATCCGCATGAATAACATACGCATTTTACCAGGGGACAAAGTTACGATTGAATTATCAACGTATGACTTAACACGTGGCAGAATAACTTACAGACATAAATAATATTGGAGGTATTTAAGATGAAAGTAAGACCATCAGTAAAACCAATGTGTGACAAATGCAAGGTTATCAAACGCAAAGGCCGCGTTATGGTTATTTGCGAAAACCCAAAGCATAAACAAAGACAAGGATAGAAAGTAGGAGGCGTGAAAATATGGCACGTATTGCAGGAGTAGATATTCCAAGTGAAAAGCGTATAGTGATTTCATTACAATACATTTATGGTATTGGTGAACCTACATCTAAGAAAATTTTGGCAGATGCAGGTATATCTGAGGATATTCGTACAAAGGATTTAACAGAAGAACAATTACAATCCATTCGTACTCAGATAGCAAAATATAAAGTTGAGGGTGACCTTCGTAGAGAAGTTGCACTTAATATTAAGCGTTTAATGGAAATTGGATGCTATAGAGGTATTCGTCATAGAAAGAATTTACCTGTTCGTGGACAAAATACAAGAAATAATGCACGTACTCGTAAAGGCCCTAGACATACTATCGCTAATAAGAAGAAATAATAAGGAGGAAATAAATTATGGCACGTAAAGTTACAAAACGTCGTGTGAAGAGAAATTGCCCTACTGGCGTTGCTCATATTCATTCGACTTTCAATAATACTATCGTTACAATCACTGATCCAGATGGAAATGTAATTTCTTGGAGCAGTGCAGGTGCATTAGGCTTTAAGGGTAGTCGTAAATCAACTCCTTTTGCCGCACAAATGTGTAGTGAAGCAGCAGCAAAGGCTGCAGTAGATGCAGGTGTATCTAAGGT
>CAMWSQ010000098.1 GCA_947177025.1 uncultured Mollicutes bacterium
ACAAATCTGTATTGTTTCTTGCTAAAATATGGAAAATCCTTATTATTTTATTCAAAAAATGTGGTTTTTTGTTCTTTTACTTGATAAAAATTTATGTTATAATATGCATGTATGTTGTAAAAACAATTTTAAAAAAATAAAGGATGTGTTGAAATTGAAATTAAGACATGACGCTGTAAAGCTGATTGAAGGCATTTGTGATAGGTATAAGAATGAACCTACTCCATTAATGCTAGTATTAAGTGATATTCAAAAGGAATACGGGTATATCCCACTAGAGGTACAGGAAATTGTTTCTGAAAAGCTTGGAATGCCTGTATCAGAAATCTATGGTGTAGTTACATTCTATTCTTTTTTCTCTTTAACTCCAAAGGGAAAATATGTTATTGGTGTATGCCTTGGTACAGCTTGTTATGTTAAGGGTGGTCAAAATGTATTAGATAAGTTTGCCAACCTTTTAAACATTAAATCTGGTGAAACTACTGAGGATGGACTTTTCACATTAGACTCATTAAGATGTATAGGTGCATGTGGTATTGCTCCTGCAGTTTCTATTAATGGAAAAGTATATTCTAAAGTTACAGTAGATGAAGTAGCTAAGATTATTGACTCTTACAAAAAGGAGGCTACATTATAATGGAACAAATTAAGTCAACTGAACAATTAAAGGAGCATATTTCTCATTGTACTGCTTGCTTAGAAGCAAAATTAAATTCTAATGGGAAACGTTCTGTTTTAGTTTGTGGTGGTACAGGATGTCTAGCAAATGAATCCAAAGAAATCTTAGAAAAAATTAGAGAAGAAATTAAAGCCAATGGTTTAGAAGAAAGAGTTGAAGTAAATCAGGTTGGTTGTTTCGGTTTCTGTTCTCAAGGACCTTTCGTTAAAATTATGCCTGAGGATACACTATATCGTACAGTTCGTGTGGATGATGTAGAAAAGATTGTTCGCGAGGATTTGATTGGTCATAAAATTGTAGAGGATTTATTATATGTTGATCCAGCTACAAACAAGAAGGTAGTTAAACAGGATGAAATCAATTTCTATAAGAAACAAAAGCGTATTGCTCTTCATGGATGTTCTGTAATTGATCCAGAAAACATTGAAGAAGCACTAGGCTATGGTGGATTTAAGGGATTATTAAGAGCTTTATCTATGAAGCCACAAGAGGTTATTGATGAAGTATTATCAGCAGGACTTCGTGGTAGAGGTGGAGCTGGATTCCCTACAGGTAGAAAATGGCAATTTGCTCATAATGTAGATAGTGAAATAAAATATGTTGTATGTAATGGTGATGAAGGTGACCCAGGTGCATTTATGGACCGTTCTATTCTAGAAGGTAACCCTCTTGCTGTTATTGAAGGTATGATGATTGCTGGTTATGCAATTGGTGCATCTCAAGGATATTTCTATGTTCGTGCTGAATACCCAATTGCAATTGCACGTTTAAAGATTGCCATTGAGCAAGCAGAAAAGCTTGGATTACTTGGTGACAATATTTTAGGAACAGGATTCAACTTCCGTGTAGGTATTCGTTTAGGTGCTGGAGCATTCGTATGTGGAGAAGAAACAGCTCTATTAAACTCAATTGAAGGAGAGCGTGGTAATCCACGTCCAAGACCACCATTCCCTGCTGTTAAGGGTTTATGGGGAAAACCTACAATTATTAATAACGTAGAAACATTAGCTTGTGTTCCATATATCTTACGTGAAGGTGCAAAGGCATTTAACTCCATTGGAACTGCTGGTTCTAAGGGTACTAAGGTATTTGCTCTTGGTGGAAAGGTAAATAATGTTGGTTTAGTTGAAGTTCCAATGGGAACTACACTACGTGAATTAATTTATGATATTGGTGGAGGAATTCCAAATGGAAAAGCCTTCAAGGCAATTCAAACAGGTGGTCCATCTGGTGGATGTTTAACTAAGGATGATTTGGATACTCCAATTGATTATGATAACTTAGTTGCTGCTGGATCTATGATGGGTTCTGGTGGTGCCATAGTAATGGATGAAGATAACTGTATGGTAGACGTTGCTAAATTCTATATGGAATTCATTTGTGATGAATCCTGTGGAAAATGTACTCAATGTCGTATTGGTACAAAGCGTCTATTAGAATTCTTAAATAAGATTACTGAAGGTAATGGAGAATTAGAGGATATCGATAAGCTTGAAAGTCTTTCTAGTACAATTAAGGTTGGTGCATTATGTGGTTTAGGTAAAACTGCTGCAAACCCTGTACTTTCAACTTTATTAAAATTCAAGGATGAATACGTTGCTCATATTGTGGACAAGAAATGTCCAGCTGGAGTATGTAAGAGCTTAATTGATTATCATATCAATCCTGAAAGATGTAAGAAATGTTCTATGTGTTCTCGTGTTTGTCCTACAAACGCAATTACAGGTGTTCCAGGAAAAGAACCTTATGTAATCAATGTAAACAAGTGTATTAAGTGTGGTACATGTATTGCTACATGTAAGTTTAACGCAATTTATAAAGGATAGGAGTGAAATTGTATGGCATTAGTAAATATTAAAATTGAAGGATTTTCCTATTTAGTAGATGACTCTTTAACTGTTTTACAAGCTTGTCGTAAATGTGGATACAACATTCCTTCTTTATGTTCTTTTAAAAATGGAAAGTGTTCAGTTGCTAGCTGTCGTGTATGTTTAGTAAGAATTGATGGTGTTCGTGATTTAGTTGCTTCCTGTGTATATCCAGTATCTGAGGGTATGAGTATTCATATTACAGATCCTGATGCAGTTATCGCAAGAAGAACAAGTGTTGAATTATTGCTTTCTAACCACAATCGTAGCTGTCAGGAATGCTATAAAAATGGAGATTGTGAATTATTAGAGGTAGCCCATTTGGTTATGGCTAGACCACATTTCTATGGTGGTAGCCAAACTCCAGCTACTTACGATAAGGTAGCTCCATCTATTATCAGAGATACTTCTAAATGTATTTTATGTGGTAGATGTATTGAGGCTTGTAAGGATGCACATGGCATTGGTATTTTAGGCTTTGAAAATCGTGGATTTAATACAATTGTTGGTCCTGCTGGAAATCGAAGCTTTGCAGAATCTCCATGCTTACAATGTGGTCAATGTATCAATGTATGTCCAACAAGTGCTTTAATGGAGCATAGCCAAATTGATCGTTTAGATGAAGCTTTAAAGGCTGGTAAGAAGGTCATTGTTCAGGTTGCTCCTGCAGTACGTGCAGCAATCGGTGAAGAATTTGGATTGCCAATTGGTACACCATGTACAGGTAAGATGGTTGCAGCTTTACATCGTTTAGGATTCTATCGTGTATTTGATACAAACTTCGGTGCAGATTTAACAATTATGGAAGAGGCTTCAGAATTATTAGAGCGTTTAACAAAGAAGACTGGTCCAATTCCTATGATTACATCCTGTTCTCCTGGTTGGATTAATTACTGTGAGTATTTCTATCCTGAATTAATTCCAAACCTTTCAACTTCTAAATCACCACAAGCTATGCTAGGAGCTATTATTAAATCTTATTATGCAGAGAAGAATAATATTGATCCAAAGGATATCTTTGTAGTATCTATTATGCCTTGTACAGCTAAGAAATATGAGGTAGAGCGTCCAGCTTTACAAAATGGAGATTTACCTAACGTAGATATCTCTATTACAACTCGTGAGCTTGCAAGATTAATTCGTAGAA
>CAMWSQ010000099.1 GCA_947177025.1 uncultured Mollicutes bacterium
GCATAATTAATTCCTCCTTTTAGTTTTAGAATGGTAAATCATCATCAGCTACATCTAAATTAAAGCTATCTGGAGCTTCAGGTGCTGGCTGAGATGCAGGTGTATTTCCTTGTGCATAGGAATTTCCACCATAAGAAGGGTTATTATACCCTTGATAATTGTTATTGTTTTGCTGATAATTTGGATTTGGCTGTTGATAGCCTGTGTTTGCTTGTGGAGCATTAGGATCTCTAGGCTGAAGATTTTCTACAGAATCTAATACGACTTCTGTAACATATCTCATTTGGCCATCCTGACCTTGATAATTTCTAGTTTGGATTTTTCCCTCAACAGACATTAAGAATCCCTTCTTAATAAATCTAGAAATAAAATCAGCTTGTCCACGCCATGCTACACAATTTATAAAATCAGCTTGTCGATTTCCGTTTGCATCACGCATCCCTCTATCTACTGCAAGAGTAAAATTTACACTAGGAATGCCTGATTGTGTATAACGAATCTCTGGATCTTTGGTAATTCTACCAATTAATAATACTTTATTCATTGTATACCCCTATCTTATTCGCCATCTACAACAACGATGTGACGAATGATGTTTTCGTTATATCCTGCAATACGATCAAATTCAGTAAGTGCCTTAGGAGTAGCTTCTACTAACATCCATACATAATATCCTTTACGTGAATGTTCAATTTCATAAGCTAATTCTCTTAAGCCCCATTCCTTACATTCTAAAACCTTAGATTGATTGTTAGTGAAAATGTTATTTACATTAGCAACCTCAGTTTTAATTGCTTCTTGGTCTAAATTTGCACGAAGAATATACATAACTTCATACTTTTTCATTTTTTCAACCTCCTTTTGGACTTTTGGCCTAGCATAGCTTCTAGGCAAGGGCATTTCTTCAAAAATGCGTGATTATTATAGCACACCTTTTTATTTTCTTCAATAATTTTATAATTTTTTTAAAATTATTTTTTAAAGTGAAAAGGAAGAGATTTTTTCATCCTCCATTTTCTAGATGTTTATGCAGATTTACCAAGCTCGATATAGAATAAATTTGCTGTATCTGCTTTAGTAACAGTATGACTACCTGCAGTTAACGAAACTGTCACGATACCATTTGTTGCAGTAAATTTTGTTCCGTCCACTTTTATAGTGGCTGAAGTTTCTACAAAGACTAAGACTAACGTCATAGCTTCATTTATATTAAAGCTTACACTTGTGGCAGATTCTAGCTTTAAGCATTGAGTTAAGGTTAGTCCCTTATAGGAAACTGTTCCTTTTCCTGTAGATAAATTACCAGTGATTGTAAATACACTACTATCCTTTCCATCTGTTGTAAAATTGTGAGTTACACTGCCTGTAATTGCTGGTGGATTGTTTTCTCCTGTGCCAGGAACATCTCCGCCCTCTTCTTCACCAGTACTTCCGCCATTTTGGATTCCTTCAATTCCTAATACACGGATTAATTTGGAACTATACTTTATGATTGCTTGTTTTAATTCTGGAATAACAGAATAATTTCCATCCTCTACTGCATTGTTAAATGTCCAGTGGAAATCTCCACCATTGATACGACCAGCATATGTTGTGACAATATCTACCACATCATCAACATCATCCGGAGTATAGGAATACATGATGGAGGCATCTGTATCAAAATTACTATAGGTTCCTCCACCCTTTAAACAAGAATATGCTGTAACCTTATCATTTCTATTTGCAACAACTACTGCATCAAAGCTTGTAGAATCTTGGTTTTGAGAAATGAAAGTACCACCTTCAACAATCTTGTTATTGTAGGCTTTAATCATACCGCCAGCTTCATTACTGAATGTTCCTTTTGGATTCTTAGGATCAATATCAGAGCCTTGACCAGCAATCATCATTGGATATTTTACATTTCTAAAATAGTTTGCTTCTACAAAGGTAGAGCTTCCTGTTGTAGCACCTACACCATATTTTGAAACACCATCATAATAATTGTTATATATATGAACGTTCTTTGCATTACGAACTCTTGGATGACGAGAATCAGAATGATCAAACCAGTTATGATGATAAGTTAAATAATCTGAACCACCACTAGAAGCCTGAGATGCATCGATTAAGCAGCTCTTTCCTGAATCATAAAAATGATTGTAGGAAACTGAACAATATTGACTCTTCTTAATATCAACGAAACCATCACCCTTAGCCTGATCAGAATCTCCACCTGCTTGACCATAATACAAATCTAAATTGTGAATCCATAAATTACAATTGTTAGTATCAATGGAAATGGCATCATCGATTTGTTCCATAATAGCCAAATTTCTAAATTCAACATTTCCACAGTTACGGATAAGGAATCCAAAGCCTTTACAAGTTGCATCCTCGCCAATACCCTCTATAGTTAAATTCATTTCAGCATAGGCATTTTTTCCTTTTACCTGAAGTCCTTCTTCTGCACTTGCGATATAATCTAAATCACTCTTATTGATTAAACCAATGAAACGAATTGCTAGAGGTGTTGTATCTCCCTTTTGTTTTGCCTCAAGGATCGCTTGGATTCCTTTTGCTTCTGTTCCATTCATTGTACAAGTTACTGTCTTTGCATTATTTGCTGAAACGTAAATGACTTTAGCATTTGATTTTAATGTGCCATCATCATTATAAGCACCTGATGCTGTTTTATAAGTAGAATTCTTAGAAAAGCCGAAGCCACTTCGATCATGGGCAGTAACAACAACATTTTCTTCTGCTGAGCCACTGCTGTATTCTGCCTCATCATAAACAGGTACTACTTTAACAGTATAATTTCCTGCAGCTAATCCAACAACATCTGCACGATAATTTGTAGGATATTCTCGAATTAATTGGGAATCAATTTTCTTATATTGGGAATCTGATTCTGTTGTTTTCTTATAGTAAACGTGATAATCATCACAGCCAGCTAAACCATTCCATTCTAAATATGCTCCTTCTGCATATCCTTGGGCTTCATTAATTACTATTGCAGTTTTATCAACCCATTTTGCATATAACGTTACATCCTCTGTTAACAGCATTCCTGCTGTAGCTTTTTTATTAAAACTAGCATCTAAATACCAACCAGCAAAGGATTGTGTAGAATCTGTTAATACTGGCAACTCATCAGGAAGATGAGAGGCTTGTTCTATATTTGTTGGTTGATTGCCTTTACCATTTATATTATAAGATACGCTATAGAGGTTTTGTTCCCACTTGGCATAAAGAGTTATATTTGTATGGATTGTCATTCCAGGAATTGCCTCAGTACCCTCATCAAATGTTGATGTTGTATACCAAGCTATAAATGTATATCCAGCAACTCCCGTCAAAGTAGGGAAAGTGCTTGGTAAAGCTGTAACATCATTTGCCTTTGTAGGAGCTGTTCCATATTCAGTTACATAAGTAATAGAATACTTTTCTACTGAGGATTTTGCTTCCCATTTCGCATGAAGTGTTGTGTCCGCACTAATTGTTGCACCTGGTGTTGCTGCTGTTATATATGAAGCATCTAAATACCAACCAACGAAGTGCCAGCCTTC
>CAMWSQ010000100.1 GCA_947177025.1 uncultured Mollicutes bacterium
TCTCTGCGAATAAATCTAAATCTAGACAGGCAACTTCTCGTAAGAAGCTATTAGAGAAAATCAAGATTGAAGATATTGAGCCTTCCTCTAGAAGATATCCATACATTGGATTTAAGCCAAATCGTGAGGTTGGAAATGATATTCTATTTGTAGAAAATTTATCTAAGCCAGGGTTATTTAAAAACCTTACCTTCTCTGTTCAGAAAAATGATAAGATTGCTTTCCTAGCAGAAAATTCCGTAATTATAACGGCTTTATTTAATATTCTTGCAGGAAAGGATAAAGATTACACTGGAAAATTTAAATGGGGAATTACGACCTCTACAGGCTTTTTACCTCAGGAGAATAAAGAATACTTTGATAAGAATTTAAGCCTTGTAGACTGGCTAAGACAATACTCTAAGGAGGATCAAACAGAAAGCTTTATTCGTGGCTGGTTAGGACGTATGCTATTCAGTGGAGAAGAATCCTTAAAGAAATGCAATGTCTTATCTGGTGGAGAAAAGGTTAGATGTATGTTTGCTAAATTGATGCTAGAAGCACCAAATATCTTAGTTTTAGAAGATCCAACCAACCATTTAGATCTTGAATCTATTACAGCCTTAAATGAAGGAATGAAGGCATATAAGGGAAACATTCTTTTCTCAAGTCACGATGCTGAGCTATTAGAAACAGTTGCCAATCGTATTATTTCCTTTGAAAAGGATGGAACAATTCTTGATAAGATGACAACTTATGAAGAATTCTTAGATAGTAAAGAAATAAAGTAATATAAGTAAAAGAAACAAAAGAAAGGAGGAAGATCTCATGCTAGAGGGTTTAAATGAACAACAGCTTCAGGCTGTAACAACCACAGAAGGACCAGTCATGGTTATGGCTGGGGCAGGCTCTGGTAAGACTAGAGTTTTAACAGAACGTATTGCTTACATTATAGATATGGGAATTTCTCCTTTTCAAATTCTTGCAGTAACATTCACAAACAAGGCTGCCAATGAAATGAAAGAACGAGTTCAGCAACTAGTGGATGTAGATACAAAGTATATGTGGATTTCTACATTTCACAGCTTTTGTTCCAGATTTTTAAGAATGGAGATTGAAGTATTACCAGATTATACAAGAAAGTTTTTAATCATCGATGAAGAGGATTCTTTAAAAATCATTAAGGATATCTGTAAGGAAAGTGATATTGATGAAATCAAGCCTAAACAAATTCAAGCTTTGATTTCTAAATGCAAAAACTTCCCTAATTATTACATTAAAGATCCATATTTAAAAAAGATTTACAGTAGTGTTGATAAAAAATACAATCAATTTCTTAGAGAAAATAATATGCTTGATTTCGATGATTTGATGATAAAAACCATTGAAATTTTAAAAAGCCATAAAGAAATTCTAGAAAAGTATCAGGAGAAATTTCAGTATATTTTAATTGATGAGTTTCAGGATACAAATGAACTTCAGTATCAATTGATTTATATGCTTTCTATGAGATACCAAAATATTTTTGTTGTAGGAGATGATTTTCAATCTATCTATTCCTTTAGAGGAGCAAGGATTGAAAACATCAAACGATTTATTGATGATTTTAGAGTGAAGAAACCCATTTTGTTAGAACAAAACTATCGTTCTACAACACCAATCTTGAATCTTGCAAATGAGATTATTCAGCATAATCCAAATCAAATTAAAAAGGTTATGTTTACGAATAAGACAGAAGGAAATATGCCATTCTACTATGAAGCAATGAGTGGGAAAAGCGAAACAATGTTTGTTGTAGATAAGATAAAGGAATTCCATCTTTCAGGAGATTCTTATAGTGAATTTGCAATTCTTTATAGAAACAATTCCATTTCTCGTGTATTTGAGGATATGCTGATAAAATATCAGATTCCTTATAAAATTTATGGTGGACTCTCCTTTTTTGCTAGAAAAGAAATCAAAGATATGATTGCTTATTTAAGAGTGATTTTACATCCAGAGGATGATTTTTCCTTTATGCGTATTGTCAATGAACCAAAACGTAAAATAGGATCTGCACTGCTTGAAAAGCTTCATGCTCACGCTTTAGAAGAGGAGGTTTCTTTATTTAATTCTATTCCTACATTTGAAGCAAGTGGTGTAGGGTTTAAAGCCCTAAAGGAATTCCGTAAAATGATTCTCTCTATTAAAGAGCAGATAAATAATATTCCTTTAGTTAAACTGATTGATATTATACTTGAAGAATCTGGTTATAAAGCAATGCTAGCCTTAGAAGACCCAGAACATGACCGCTTAGAAAATGTTTATGAATTAAAGAATGTTTTAAAGGAAACAGATAGCTCTGTTGATGGAGATAATTTTGATAAATTGGAAAGTTTATTAAATGATTTATCCTTACGTACAGATGAAGAAACAAATGATAAGGATGCAGTCATCTTATCTACATATCATCAAGTCAAAGGCTTAGAGTTTAAAACTGTCTTTATGGTAGCAATGGAAGAAGGCATTTTTCCAAGTAACTTCCATAGAGATGATTTAGATATAGAAGAAGAACGAAGAATATGCTATGTGGGTATTACTCGAGCAAAGGAAAGACTATATGTTACAAATGCGAAAGCTCGGATGTTATATGGACATATGGAAATGCAATCTATATCTCAATTTGTAAAGGAAATGGGAACAGAATATTTAAAGAATATTTCTGCAGACTTTTATAAAAAAACAAAAGAAAAATATGATAGCTATTTAGCTAAGAAACCAAAGAAAGAAAAAATAGTTAAAACAACTGATGAGCACTATCATCTAGGAGATAAAATTGAACATAAAGCCTTTGGTATTGGAGTAATCGTTAGTGTTGGAGAAGATAATTTTATTAAGGTAGCCTTTCCTATGCCTACAGGAATTAAACCTTTAATTAAGGATCATCCTTCTTATAAGAAACTGGAGAAGAAATAAATATATCAAACAAAATAAAAATATGCTATAATCATAGCATATCTGCGGTTATGGCGGAACTGGTAGACGCGTACGTTTGAGGGGCGTATGGGATTTCCCGTGTGAGTTCGATTCTCATTGGCCGCACCATCTTAAGAGTACACAGATAATACGTCGGTATTATCTGTTTTTTTATACCTAATTTCACTTGATTTTACCAAATCAAACCGAATTACGCAGAATTACGCAAAAATATATTTTTGATAAAACTGGAGAAAAAAGTGCGTTTTATTGATAGTTAGGGAAAAATTTTTATCAAGATATTTCACTGAGCGAAAGTTCGCACCACCTACACAGTGTAACAGAGCATACGAACTCACACAGGACATAAAAAAGACCATTCAAATGGGCCTTTTATCAGCTGTTTATATAAATACTAGCTCATTTCTATTAATGCTGTCAGTTATACACATCTCCGAGCCAACGAGACATCCAGAAATATCTTTAGCCGAAAAATCCAAGAAAAAAATAATG
>CAMWSQ010000101.1 GCA_947177025.1 uncultured Mollicutes bacterium
GATGGTCTTACACAATATCCAATATGTCCACCAAATTCTATTAAATATCCTTTGAGTTCAAGACGGATTTGAATTAAGCCTAATAATCTATTTTCTTGATTAAATAATCCATATTGAATACTCTTAACATAATTTGAATCTGATGTAGTTTCCATATTCTTATTAAATTTTAACCATTCCTCTGCAGACACTTTGATTAAAATGCCTGTACCATCCATTCCACTATTATTTTCTATAAATTCTTGTTTAAATGCTGTGATTTCCTTCACATCATCTATATTAGGTTTTCTTAAAGTAAATGAAAGTTGATCCATATTGTTTAGTTTCATATCTTTTATCATATCCACTATTACACCTTTCAAAATTATAAAAGTTACGGAATATATCTACTTCTTGTTTTGCCTTAACTGCATAGCACATACAACTTCTATATGTGTGGTATCTATAAAAATACTAGAACATGAGGATGTCATTGTTTAAATAATAGCATATCATTTTTAACTACTAATTTCTATACTCATCTATTTTCACAGACATACATCTTGTTTATACAAAAAGAATATATTATCTCTTCCTACTTATCTATAAATATATAAGTAAATTATACCATAAAAAAGAAAATCTGACATATATTTTGTCAGATAATCTAACTTTTTTATTTGCTATTCTAATTGGAAATGAATCATAATGAAGCCTTTTGCATATCCATTCTCTTCAATAGCATATAAGGATACTGTACCATTTGGAGGAGGTCGTTATTCTTTTTTATGGCTTCTAGGAATAGGGGGACCATATCATCGAAGTCTAGGGTGTTAGACTTTCTTAAGACTTTGTTGTAATCCTGATAGACTTGGTTTAAGAGTGGTCTATCTTGAGGTTCGATTTCTAGGGCTTGAGTGTTATTCTTGATTTTAGAGATAGCTGAAATATAGGGGGTAGTGGATTGTTCCTTATCATAGGTATGTAGGATAGATTTGATGATTTGAGATTTGACAGAATCTAGAATGACTTCTGGTGGTTTAGTGAAGCCTAGAGCTTCATAGAAATCTGGTATAAGTAAATGGTTATAGCAAAAGCTATGGAAGGTAGATAGGATGACTTTTGTTTCTTTACCTAAGAGGTTTTCTAGTCTTGATTTCATTTGGTTTGCTGCCTTATTGGTAAAGGTAAAGGCTGCAATATCAGTTTCTTTGATGTTGTGTTGTATGAGATATAGGATTCGATGAGTTAGGACTGTAGTTTTGCCGGTACCTGCTCCTGCCATGATGAGGACTTTTTTATGGGGTGTTTTGACTGCATATTGTTGTTTGGAATTTAGGGTATTCATTGGTGTTCCTCCTTATAAGGGTTGTTGAAGTTTTTTTTGGTTCTTCACCTTACTGGACAGGAAGTTGAGGATTCGCACCTATAGAAAATAAAAAAAGTCATTAAATATAAGGAAAATAATATAATTCCTTATGTCTAATGACTTCTAGTTTGTTTATATTAAGTTATAGTTAGGGAATACCTGTGGGACACAGGACGGGCTATCAGCTCAGACATATTGTAGAACAATACTCGCTTCTATCCCTTATTCGGGAGAGTTATAATATTACAATATGCTAAATTATTGAAAGATCTTTATAATGTATCCATCTAATGTGGTGATGTTGCAAGTCTTTCCTCCCCATGGTTCAGTCTTTACAGGTGTAATTTTATCCCAGCCTTTTGAGACTACATAGGAATACATTTTATCAATGTTTTGAACTTGCATAAAAGAGATAACACGTGGTTCAGGTTTGCCTTTAAATAGTTGAAACCCTGTAAAATGAGCTAAATGTGTAATCTCTATTTCGGGAAGTATATCAAAAACGACACCATAGGCTCCATTGCCTGAAGAGTCTTTTTCTACAACGTTGCTATACCATCCCATTACATCCTCAAACCACTTTATGGTTTTATTCATATCTTCAGTAAAGTAAATTGGTGCATTTTCCTTTACAAAATATCCTTTTTCAGTAAATCTACTCATAATATCCTCCATTAAATTGAAATTTAATTTTTCGTTAGCCAATTGCTTTTACACATTCTATATTCAACAACAGATTATTGTATTAATTGCGAATAAAAGTGATTATCGCAAAGCATTTTCTTTAAAGAAACGAATTTACAGTCACATAATCTTTCGCAAAGACCCAAAACCTCATCATTTTGAAAATCATATACTTCGTATCTTTTAATGCCTTCGGATAATCGAAAAATAAAAACTATTTTGTCTTCTGTAATATATTCATTCCAATAGCCGACTTCAAGATGATTTACAATAAAATCTTCCCAAACCGCTGTTAAATCGTTAGGAAACGATACTGTATAATTATCTCCGTCTTTCCCTATCGAAAAACCCTGTGCTGCCAATTCACTAATAGCATTACCTATCCCCATAACATAAGAATAATTCATCTTATTAACACCCTTTCTTTGTTCTTATCTTTTAAATACTTCCGGAATGGATCATATTTACTCATTCTTGAATACCTATTTAAATTACCGTTTATCGTACTATCATTATAGCATAGAACGAATGGAAACTCAATTATCATTGATAACCTTCTACATATGTGATGATTTGAGATAGTAGGTTTTGTTTTAGGTTTAATGATTTTAGTAGTTCTGATATTGTGATGTTAGGATTTAAGTATTAGCTCTTCTTTTTTGGGTGTTGTAGTAGATAGGTGATAATGAGACTTGGGATATTGGGGAGTATGGGGTTATCATATTTGGTGTGAATAGATATATAGGTATGATGGTTCATTAGAATGGTAGCTCATGTTCTTTAATTTTTTGTTCAAGTCTTTGTTTAAAGGCTAGAAGTCTTGAGTTATCTAGAGTGGGGAGATTTAATTCTTTTAAAAAGGTATTGATTTTATAAAAGCGTTCTTTAGATAGGTCCATATTGTCATAAAGAAACTTGAGGAGTTCTAGGAGGCAGAGATATTCATCTTCACTGACAGACATGTATTTGAGAACTAAGAGGGAGAAAGCATAAGGGATTGCTGGATTGGTGTAGGCTTCTAGAGTGTCTTGTTTGTTGTTAACATAATCTACTTGCCTTAAATGCCCTTTTTTCTACGTTATTTAAGAAAGCTAGCTATATAAAAAGTGTGTCTTATACACATCTCCGAGCCGACGAGACAGGCAGAAATCTCGTGTGCCGTCTTATGCTTGAAAAAAAAAAGGGGGGGGGGGGGGGGGGGGGGGGGGGGG
>CAMWSQ010000102.1 GCA_947177025.1 uncultured Mollicutes bacterium
TAGCAAGAAACTACAAGGATGATTTGACAAACCGTTCCTTCAATAATCAGTCCCAATCTAAAATGTCAAAATATGAAAAGCCCAAAAATAAAGACAAAAAGAAAAAGAAATAGTATTTAAAAAAATAGCAAATGAGAGTATAATATAGATATTGGTGGTGAATAAGATGTCTTTATTAGAATCTGGAGAAAACTATTTAGAAACTATACTAATGCTTTCTAAAAATCAAAAGGACATTCATGCGATTGACATTGTAAATCATTTAGGATTTTCAAAGCCTTCTGTATCAATTATGCTTAAAAAATTAAAGGAGGATGGCTATATTACAATTGATGACAATAGCCATGTCCACCTAACAAAGCAAGGTGAAGCGATTGCACAGAAAATATTAAACCGACATACCACCCTAACAGAGTTATTTACTAAGATTGGTGTTTCTTCTAAAATTGCTGAAGAAGATGCATGTAAGATTGAACACGATTTATCTGATGAAACATTTGATGCATTATCAAAATTAAAGAATCAATTATAAAAATGAAAGGAGCTAGATGAATCTAACTCCTTTTCTTTTTTATAGGCAAGATACTATAACAGTTACTATATTCTTTCCTTTTTTTCTTTTATACTTTATTCGACTAGCAAGCTGTTTGACAATATGAATCCCTAGTCCACCAATGGGACGTGCTTGATAAGATTCCTGCACATGGGATACTTCCTTAAGTAATGGATTAAATGGAATCCCATAATCACAGAACTGCATTTTTATTTTGTTTTTCTTTATCTTAATTTTGACTAAAAAATACCCCTGATTCATTGGATATGCATACCGTATAATGTTACTTACTAATTCATCGGCAATGATAGCAATCTGCTTATCCTTCCTCAAAGGAAAGGAATACAGCTGAATTGTTTTTTCAATATAGCTTAACGCCTGCTGCATTCCAGTTAGATTAGCTTGAAATTGCATAGGTTTCATTGAGCAGTTTCCTTCTTCCTTTTAAATTCTAAGCAAAGCATAGTTATGTCATCAAATTGAGGAGCATCCTCTACAAAGATATCTACTTCTTCTTGAACAGATTCAATAATTTGAATTGGGGATTGTCCTTGTTCTTTATTTAAGGCCATCTCTAATCTTTCCATTCCAAATAATTCGTTGTTTTGATTTGTGGCTTCTGGAACTCCATCTGTATATTGAAAAAGTTTATCTCCACATTCTAAAACCACTTTCCCAGACTGATAGGTCATATCCTCCATTCCAGCTAAAACAAAGTTGGGGAATATCGATACTTGTCGAAATGGCTGATTCTTTTTCGCAAGAAATGGCAGTTCATGTCCTGCATTCACATAATAAAACTCTCCTGTAGAAAGATTTAATATCCCTTCAAATGCTGTTATAAATAACCCTTCCTTATTTGATTCACAAAGAATCTGATTGACTTTCGTAAAAATGGAAGCTGGATCTAAATCTGTCTTGGAATATTCCTTTATGAGAGTTTTCCCAATGACCATAAACAAGGCTGCTGGAATACCTTTACCAGATACATCTGCCATAACAATCGCCAAATGATCTTTATCCACCATAAAAAAGTCATAAAAATCTCCACCCACTGCCTTTGCAGGCGTCATAGAGGCTGCAATACGAAATTCCTCACTTCTGCTGAATTCCTGAAGATTAGGAAGCATTGACATTTGAATTTGAGTAGCAATCTCTAGCTCTGCATTGAGTTTTTCTTGTTCCTTTGTGACCTTCTTTATATTCTCAATATAAGAAATGATATCTTGTTCCATCTGCAAAATACTTTTGGCTAAATAGCCAATATCATTTTTTAACTTGATTTTTTTTAAAGCTTTGGATTGATGACCCACATTTTCTATAAATAACCCTGTTTCCTTTGTCATGATTTTTATTGGCTTAATAAGAACAAAATAATAATAAATCATAAAAAGAATAATAACTAACACAATAACACCGATAGAAACAATAATAGCGTGATATAGATAATCTTGAATAGATTCAATAATATATTGCATGGGAATCTCAACACATAAAATCAAATATTCACCTTTCATATCAATAGGAAGCAAGGCTGAAGTATTATAGCCATGAAAGCTATGAGAAATAAAATAATCATTAGAGCAATTTCCTGTTGTAATTACTTTGTAAGCTTCATCTATAAATTTAGGATTAATAGCACCTTGTCTTCCTAATTGATAGGGGCCTTCTCCCCGATCAAAACAATCAAAAATGTAAGTTAGTGGCGTCCATTCTTCTTCCTGAGTATAAGATAATAGGATATCTTGGTTAACATATACCAAAAATATATCATTTGCTCGCATATCTTCTTTTATATTTATAAGTTCTTGAGAAATTCTTTGATACTCATCTGTTTCTAATATTTCAAGAATTTCATCAGTTCTATCCTCTTCATGAGAAACTGCCCTAGCAATCTCATAATAATGATAGATTTCATCTGTATCAATTGTTCTTTTTGCCATAGTTGCAATATCATAAGCTTTAGTATTATACTGACTTTCTATACTTTCCTTATATTGCTGATAACCAATATAAGAGCTTACTCCACAAATGAGTATGCCTAATACAATAAAACTAATAATAAATTCTAATGCTAATCTTGAATGCTTCATAGATTCTCCTTCATTTCTAAAACTTCTTCTAAAGTTAAAACATAGTTTAGGCTTAAAGTTCGTTTTATATTTTTTATATATTTCCTTTCCAAAAAAGGATTTTCTTTTTCAGAAAATCCTTATTTTTTTAGAGCTGGAATAGCTTTTTAAATCCAGTAATTTCAAAAACCTCCATAACAGAATCATTGATATTGAATAGCTTTAATGTACCATTTTGGCTTTTAGCCTTCTTTAAGGCTGCAAGAAAAACGCGTAAGCCAGCGGAAGATACATATTCTAAATCCTTAAGATCAATGAGTAGATTTTTGGTAGTCCATTCCTTCTGAAGACTTTTTTCTAAGATTGGGGCAGTAAGAGTATCCACTCTACCTTTTATACTTAGAAAAAGAGTATCTTCTTTTTCTTCAAATTTAAGTTCCATAGTTTCCTTTCTACTTTTCCCATAGTGGCTTTCTTTCAAAGCCAATATGATAAGTGCTTTTTTCCATTGTTAGTTCATGCTGACCAATTCGATAGATACCAATTTGAATATCCTTTCCAATAATGATTCCCTTTGGATAATCATTTA
>CAMWSQ010000103.1 GCA_947177025.1 uncultured Mollicutes bacterium
TTGAGTAATACTATTTGCCAAGTGATCAAAATAAAATCTTGCAGATTGATAGCATTCTTTATAATAATTCTTTGTACAAAAAAATCCAAAGAGTCGTTTGATTGGTTTTTCTAAAAGATTCAAATCAGATTCTCTTAAATAAAAAGAATCGAAAAAATAATCTGCAATATTGGTTTTATGAAGTTTCATTTTTTCATTTTTATTGAAGAAATAAGTTTCAAGCAGAAGCTCAATCGTTTCTTTTTTCTTTTTTGTAGAAGCAACTCCCATTACATATTCCTCAATATAGCGCTCGGTAACATTTGAAATCAATAGATAGTAGCAGAAGAGCTTTTCTAAAGGGTCTGCATGGAAATAGGCATGCTCTAAGCATTCCTTCAAAAACGGTATAAATTGTTGTTTTATTTTAAGAGAAATTTGATAAGGATCTTTTGCAAATGGATTTTTAATTTTATAGAATTCATTTGCATCATAAAATAATGCAGAATGAAACAGCATTTGGTTAGAAGTATCTTGCATATAAGTAATATTTGGATTAATGAAACGAAGAGAATCCTTTATTACATAGTATCTAATAAAATGTGTACTCAAGAACATCACCGCCTAACTAATTCTATTTTACCACAGGTTTTCTCTTCTTTAAATGATTTCGAATGAAAAAATCAAGATTTCATCTTTCTTTTTTTGAACTTTTAGTATAAAATTGTACTATGAGGTGAGTCAAATGAATCTATTATCTAAAGCAGAATTATCTGAAATAGAATATTTACTTTTTAATAAAGCTAGAGATATAGATGTTTCCATCTATAACGCTATTGTAGATCCATCCAATAAGGAATTTGTATTGGATTCTCTTATGCTGTATATGACAAAGGATGGTGGAATGGGCAGTGGATTACACATCGATAACTATAATCCGAATGCCAGTGTATATCAGGTCTATGAGGCTTTAAGAATGTTATCTGCAGTTGGGTTTTCAAGCGAGGAAAAAAATGCATTACTAGAACAGATTGTAAATAAGCTAGGCAATTATTTATTTAATCGCTGTACAGTAGAAGATGGGTTATGGAACCCATTTGTAAAATCAAATGATGACTTTGCACATAGTGAGGAGTTTTCTTATCTTGAGCATCCATACTCCATTTGGGGTGTTCATCCTACAGCTGCCATATTAGGCTATATTTTAGAGTTGGTTCAGCCTACTAAAGCCTATTACAAAAAAGCTTTAAAGCAAATTGGGTATATTTTTGCAGAACTGGATAAAGAAAAGGTATGGAATGAATACCAATTCATCAGCTTTAATGCTTTGCTAGGATCTTTGAAAAAAATGAATCTTTTTCCTGAAGAACAAACCAGAATAGAAGAGAGATTAAAGAAGGAAGCAATGCTTCATTTAGAAGAAAAAGAATTCAACTTTGCATCTTATTTAAGTAATGTAGAGCTTGACTCTATACTACAGGATAAGGTCAATTCACAGTTAGATGAAATTCTTTCCAGTCGAGCAAGTCATGGTCTATGGGAGCATAAGAAGGGTTGGGGAAGCAACCGTTATCCAGAAGCAGATAGTGCAGCTTTAAAATGGATTGGTGCTGAATCCGTATGGAATATTATCTTACTACAGAAGTATGGGAGAATAGAGGAATGAAACTAATTCTTTATTTTGGACATACGGGAACAACAGAGAAAGCAGCATATCTTTTACAACAATATCTGAATCAAGCAGAAGTATTAGATGGTAGAGTAAAGCATAAAATTGATTATTCAAAATATGATGGCATAATTTTTGGAATCAATGTAAGAATTGGAAAACTCAACAAGGCTTTTCTAAAGTTCTATAAAAAATATAAAAAACAGAATTTGAATCTTCCTTGTTCCGCTTTTGTTGTTGCTGGAGATTCAAATCTTCGCTCAACCTATATGAATTTAGTCAGAAATATTTTACCAGAGGATTCTTATGTAGGTTTTTTTGGTGGAGAATTTAATTTAACCTATGCTAAAGGGATTACAAAGCGTATTCTCAAAAACTGTATTGAAAAATTTCAAGAACAGGATTTACCACTTCCACAATTAATTCCATCTGCAATAAAGGATTTTGCAATGCATATAGTAGAGTACATAGAAGTACATAACTAAAAAAGACTAACTCAATTTTTAAAAAATTGAGTTTTTTCTTTGTAGTGTTGTAAAAAAACTTTTTTCAACTGTTTTATCAATTGAAGGAAGGTTAAAAAATGATTAGAAGAGATTTAATTCAAAGATTATTGCAATATAATTATGCAAGATATTTTATGTTGTTTAGTAGGGGTGTTAGAGGTGGCTTAGAATCTTGGCTTCAGGTGGAATTGGTTGATGCTCTTCAATCTACAGATGGAAGCTACCAAAGAGAGGTTGCCTATCCTGGAACATCCCAAAAAGCTGATTTTAAGGTGGATCAGGACTATGTTGAAATAAAATGTCTGAATTATGGAGAGCCTAATACGTGTTGTGTAAGCAGATATTTGACTGATTTAAAAAAAGTGGATGATAAAAGTGAGAATTGCTTTTGTGTCCTCATATTTGTAGGAACCAAAGAAAATATGAAAGAAGCTATGATTACTGAGTTGGCAACCCAAAAATGGAGTGAAGACGTAATTTATATGGACAGACGGCCAAGCTTTGAACCATACAAAAATAGCGCAACAGCATTTATCAACTCAAATATCACCTTTTATGATACTCCAACATCAAATGTAAAAATTGCAATGTATAGAAATAATAGAATAGAAGAATGAAAAAAAGAGGCATTTGTTGCCTCTTTTCACATCTTATTTTGCATCTTCCATAGATTTCATTACAGCACGTACCTGTTTTTCAGAAGGAGTACGTCCCATTTGTGTCATCATTGCACGAATCATTTTTTCATTAATAGGTGGATTCTTTTTTAGCTGATTTGCAAAAAGCTTTCTTACAACAAAGAAGGTTGCAATAGCTACCACGATAAGTTCAAGTACAACGATTAATATAAATTGCCAAATCTCTAGTCGCATATGTTTATCACTCCTAAAATCTATTGTACACTTTTTTTAGTTAAATTGCAAGATTTAATCAAATATTCCTCAAAAAATTGTTCTTTATTTTCAGGAATGATATTATACTTGAGAGC
>CAMWSQ010000104.1 GCA_947177025.1 uncultured Mollicutes bacterium
TAGCAGCTGGTACTGAAATGGTTATGCCTGGTGATAACACAACTATGACTGTTGAATTAATTCACCCAATTGCTATGGAACAAGGTACTAAGTTCTCTATCCGTGAAGGTGGACATACTGTTGGTGCTGGTTCAGTAGTTGAAATTATTGAATAATCAATAGAAAACAAAATTGTAGGGTAATGCTTAAAAGCATTGCCCTTTTTGTATTCTTAATGTATAATATTTGTATTAAGATTTATGGCAAAATGGATATAACGAAAGGAACGGAGGAATATTATATTTAGTAGGAATCCATAAAAGCATTTCATTAATTTGAAAGAATTAAGGAAAACTATTAAGCATCATATTGTCATAAAAATGGTCAAGGATTTTCAAATGATAATCCATACTATTCTTGAGTTTAAGATAAGTGAGATTGATTTGAGAAGTCCTGGATTTTATAAATTTAAAATAAAAATGATAGAATAAATTAAAGAAAATCTGGAAAAGATATAAAGAAATTCCAGTTTTATGATATAATTATATAGGATGTCATTTTTGGAAAAGATACTTTTTTGAGGGGATAAAATGAAAAAAAAGATTTTAAGAGTCGTACCTATACTTATAGTTTTAGCTTGGATGGGAGTAATCTTTTATTTTTCTCATCAAAATGGGAATTCCTCTTCTAGAATGAGTAATACTGTTACACGTTGGATTGTAAATACCTTCGTTCCAAATTACTCAAGTTTGACCAATTCGGAACAAGCAGACATCTTGAAAAACACAAGTTTTGTGATTCGTAAGCTTGCTCATTATAGTGAGTATGCTATTTTAGGTTTCTTTTTATTCTCAGCCGTTTATGTATTTACTGATAATGAAAAGATACTTATCCCTGTTGTTAGTTTGTTAGGTATTTTATATGCAATCAGTGATGAATTTCATCAGTCCTTTATTGGGGGGAGATCACCTGCCCCAAGAGATGTAGTCATAGATTCTATAGGAGTACTTACAGCAGTACTTATTTTAGGAATATTTTTGAATATTAAAAGGATGAGGAAGAAAAAGGTAGAGATATGATTGATACACATTCACATTTGTTTGATGAGGCTTTTCATGAAGATATTGAAGAGTGTTTAAAGCGTTGCAAGGAAGCTCAAGTAAATAAAATTGTTTTAGTTGGTTTTTCTCATAAGACAAACCAATTAGCACAGGAATACTCAAAAAAATATTCCATCTTTTATCCTACTGCTGGGCTACACCCTAGTGAAGCTACACCTAAGTATCTTGAGGATTATGCTAAACTGGTTGATTTTATTCAATCCAATCGAATTTTTGCGATTGGAGAATGCGGTTTAGATTATCATTATGGAAAGGAAAATAGAGAAGAACAAATTCAATTGTTTCGGAAGCAAATTGAATTATCTATTGCTCTAGATTTACCACTTATCATTCATATGCGAGATGCGACACAGGATACCTATGAAATAGTAAAGGAATATGCAGGCAAAGTACGAGGTGTTATGCATTGCTATAGTGGTTCTTATGAAATGGCATTGGAATTTATAAAATTAGGATTTTATATTTCCTTAGGTGGCCCTGTTACTTTCAAAAATGCAAAGGAAAGTAAAAGAATTGCTACGAATATTGATTTGAAGTATTTACTCGTAGAAACCGATTGTCCTTATCTAGCTCCTACGCCATATCGTGGGACAAGAAATGAATCAAGCTATGTTCAATATGTTATAGAAGAAATTGCTGAGCTTCGCAATATGAAGAAAGAAGATATAGAAAAAATTACAGCTTCAAATGCAATTAAATTATTTAATTTGGAGGATAAATTATGAAAAGATTAAGAATATGGATAGGAATAAGCTTAATGGTCTTATGTCTTTGCCTATTTGCAGGATGCACATTTGGTGAAGATAAAAAGGATCCTACACAAATTGAAAAAGAACCAACCATTGTAGAAATCCAAAATGATATTTCAGAAATCTATAAAAAGATTTCTAAGGGGTGTGTTGGGATATACGCAACTGGGGGAAATTCAGGCTCAGTAGGCTCTGGAGTAGTTTATAAGAATGTGAATGGCTTATATTATGTAGTTACCAATCATCATGTTATTGAAGATATGACCACAGTTCGAATTTATCGTGGGGGATCTAGATATTTAAAGGCTACTGTTGTAGGCAGTGATGCAAAAAATGATGTTGCAGTTTTAACATTTTCTCTAGATTTATTTGGTGGTGAAGAAGTATATGTGAATGATATTTTCAGCTATGATGAGGAAATTGTGTCTGTTGGGCAAACTGTTCTAGCAATTGGCTGTCCTTTAGGATTGGAAAACTATAACACTTTGACTACTGGGGTTGTATCTAGGATATCCAAAACTCAAATTCAAACCAATGCTGAAATTAATCCTGGAAATTCAGGTGGTGGATTATTTAATATTTCTGGCAGACTTATAGGAATAAACACTCAAAAAGAAGTATACACACAGGGAAATGAAAATGGAGTGGTTATGGATATTCCAGTTGAGGGCTTGGGTTATGCAATCACTCTACAGGTTGTGAAAAAATGTATTAAGGATATTGAGGCTAAGAAGGGACAAGTTGTACGTCCATTATTAGGTGTTACAGTTTCTGATGTGAATCGCTATGTATATTCTCCTGAAATAGAAGATCTTGTTGAATTATTACCAAATACTTTAGATGAAGCTTTAGTCATCACTTCAATTGAAGTTGGAAGTACAGGTAGCCTAGCTGGATTAAAAGAGAATGATATCATTTTAAAGGCAAATGATACAGAAATTGTGAATATATTAGATTTTTCTAGCATTATGAATTTATTGTTAGTAGGAGATAAGCTCAAACTTGAAATTTATCGTCCTTCTGACAAACAAGTTAGGACATTTGATATAACTTTAAAATAAAATAGAGAGTAGCAGATGAAAAAATCTGCTATTTTTCTTTTATGTCTAATCAACCACCATCTATTTTTTCATATATTATATTAGGGGTGATATCATGGCAAACACTTGTTGTAATAATA
>CAMWSQ010000105.1 GCA_947177025.1 uncultured Mollicutes bacterium
CACGTGGATATGGATACAATGATGCATCCTTGGGATTGGCGTTGGAATGTATTTGATTTATTTATGTATGAGATGCTTTCTGGCGGCTTGTTATTTGGTGCTGTGTTTATGATTACAGATCCTGTAACATCACCAACTACAAAGTTTGGTAGAATTGCATTTGGTGCAATGGCTGGTATTATTACAGCATTGGTTAGATATTGTGGAGCATATCCAGAAGGTGTTGCCTTCTCTATTCTAATTGCGAATATGTTTGCTCCTGCAATGGATTATTTAATGCGTGGCAAGAAGAACACCTACACTTGGAAACAACTATTAGGTTTAGGAATAGCAATGGTTGTGATCTGTTTAATTGTAGGATTCTCTGTTGCTCACCAAATAAAGATATAGGAGGGTAAGAAGATGAAAAAATATACTTTAACTGCCCTTGTATTAACTTTAATTGCTGGTGTTTGTGCAGCATTAATAGCTTGTATTAATTTATTTACTGCTCCTATTATTACTAAAAATAATGAAGCAAAGAAAGCTAAGCTTTGCCAAGAAGTATTTGAAACCTATGATGCAAGTAAATCTACTACAATTACAGAAGGATTTTCTTCCAGTAGTATCGAAGAGGTTATTGTTGCGTATGATGCAAGTGGGAACTTCTTAGGATACATTTATACAGTAGATGGATCTAATGCTTATGGCGAAATTGAATTATTATTAGGTATCACTTCTGATTCTAAACTTGCAGGTGTACGTTTTATTACAAATGGTCAATCTTTCTCCAGTGAGGCAGATACACATTTAAATAAACAATATAAAGAGAATATGACAGAATCAGATGTAGATAATTTAGATTTAACAAAATCTGATGTTACTGCAGGTGCTACCTATGCATCTAAATTAATTCGTAGTCTAGTGAAGTCAGCCTTCGATGATGCCAAGACAAGAGAAGGGGGTGCGAACTAATGGAACAGACAAAAGAAAAACCAGTAAAGGAAAAATCAAATCGATTAAAAGCTTTCTTAGCTGGTATTATTAAAGAAAATCCTGTACTTGTTGGTTTACTTGGTATGTGTCCAACTTTAGCAACAACCAAGTCATTAGAATCAGCCTTTGGTATGGGTATTCTAGTTATTCTTACTTTGATTGGTTCAAACGTACTTATTTCTTTGCTTAGAAAGATTATTCCTTCAGAGGTAAAAATTCCTTGTTACATTGTAATTATCGCAACCTTCGTTACAATAATTAAGATGTTTGCAGAAGCCTTCTTACCAGAGCTATATGCTAGCTTGGGTGTATTCATTTCTCTGATTGTTGTAAACTGTATTATTCTAGGACGTGCAGAAGCCTTTGCTTCTAAGAATGGACCACTATTGTCCTTGTTAGATGCGTTAGGTATGGGAATTGGTTTTACAATGGCTCTATGTATTATGGGTATCATTCGTGAGATTTTAGGTACTGGTGGATTAACCTTTGGTGTATATTTCACTTTTATTCCTTATACAAGCATAACTCCATTATCCGAGTATGCAATTAAATTATTTGTTCTTCCTGCAGGTGGTTTCTTAACCTTAGGCTGCATCTTAGCAGTAATGGCTTTCTATAGAAATCATAAGGAAGAAAAGAAGCTTTTAGCTGAGAAGAAAAGAATAGAGGAATTAAAAGCGAAAAAAGCAGCTGAATTAGCTGCTAAGCAAGCAGAAGCAAAGGAGGACAAGTAAAATGGGTTGGAATTTAATTGTTGCATTTTTATTAGCTGTTGCAAACGCAATGCTAATCAATAACGTTACACTTTCAAGATTTTATGGTGTATGTCCTTTCTTAGGTGTTTCTAAGAAATCCTCATCTGCTTTAGGTATGGGTGTTGCAGTTACATTTGTTATTGTACTTGCAGCAGCAATATGTTGGCCAATTTATCAGTTATTAGATATTTGCGGTATAGCCTATATGGATACAATTACCTATATCTTGGTTATTGCATCTATTGTTCAATTGGTTGAAATGTTTATAAAGAAGTTTTCTCCATCCTTATACAAATCACTTGGTGTATACTTACCTTTAATTACAACAAACTGTGCTGTATTAGGTGTGGCTCAAGGAAACTCATCTCAAGGCTTAGACTTTGGAACATCTATGGCAGAGGCAATTGGTACAGGACTAGGCTTTGCTTTAATTATCTTCGTATTTTCATGTATTCGTTATCGTTTAGATGCTGCTAATGTGCCTAAGGCATTTAAAGGAATCCCTATTGCTTTAGCAACTGCAGCTCTAATGAGCTTAGCCTTCTTAGGCTTATCAGGAATGATTGGATAATATGAATCCATTTTTAGGGCTAGCTATTACAATCATAGTCTGTTTAGTTGTACTATTTATTGTTTCTTATGTTTTAAACAAAAGAACACCTGTTCCTAAGGGATGTGAAAACATTAAAATCTCTGAGGAGTTCTGCTTGAATTGTACAAATACAGAATGTAAAATACATGAAAAACTAGATTTAGAAAAAATTAAGAAAGAACTAGAAACAGAAAGCGAGGATAAAGAATAATGAAAGAAGTATTTATCGCAATAGGAATATTAGCAGGTTTAGGATTGCTTTTTGGCTTTGGTCTTGCTATAGCTGCAAAGTTCTTGTATGTTAAAGTAGATACAAGAATAGAAGATATTACAGGTATCCTTCCTAACGCAAACTGTGGTGCTTGTGGATATCCTGGATGTGCGGGTTTTGCAGAAGCTATTGTGAATCAAACTGCTGAAAATTTAAGTCTTTGTAAACCGGGGTTAAAATCTGGAAAACCAGAGGCTATCAGAAAATATTTGGATGAACATCCAAATGATGATGGATCTGTCAATCCAATAAAATTAAAATAAAACAGACAAAGAGGAAAGCATAACACGGCTTTCCTTTTTATATTGGTAAAATATAATCAGAGCATTTTAAACCCAAAATAGTGAAAAAATAGTGAAAAAATAGTGAAATTTTAATGGAGTTATGCTATAATATGGCAGGTGATAAAAA
>CAMWSQ010000106.1 GCA_947177025.1 uncultured Mollicutes bacterium
AGGAAATCCAAAAGACAATGGTAAATGCAAAGGAATTTCAGCAAGAACAGCAATATGCTATATATAAAAAGGAATATGATTCCTTATACGAAAGTATATTGAATTTCCCTTTTGTTGAGGAATATTTGGAACTTCTTGAGAATGTGAACCAATCGCTACTTCAAGTGACTCAGGTAATTGAGACAAAAATAAATGGAGTATTAAACTAAAGGAGAAAATTATGAAAAGTTATTTAAAGAAAATTATTTTAAGTTTGGGATTATTGTTGGCTGCGATGACAATGGTAGTTTCTATAACATCCTGTAAAAAGGAAAAACATGAGCCAACTATAGATGAAGTGTTTGCTCAGTTGAAAATGGAAGACCTTACAGTCGATTATGATGGGCAAGAGCATAGTATCCTTTTAACAGGGGATGTACCTGAAGGAGCTACTGTTTCTTATACAGGAAATAAGCAGACATTGCCAGGAACCTATCGTGTTACTGCAAAAGTGATATATCAAGGCAAAGTAAAATCATATAATGCAAGTTTGGTAATTCGCCGTCTTGAATCTGTATTTTCAGCTCCTGCTACTCAAATCTATTATATTAATGAGTGGAAAGATTTCCCAATTGCTTATACGCTGAATAATACAGAACAAGAAGTAGAGTATATCGTTAAGTCTGATGGAAAACAAGTAGATAAAAATAGTATCTTTAATGTAGGTGACTTTGATGTTGAGATTTATGCGAAGGAATCTAATATATATAAAGAAAGTACACACCTTACTATAAAGCTTTCAGTTCGTAATAGTCAATTTGAGGTTTCCTTCCTAGATAAGAGTTTTGATGTAGATGGAACGAATAAAACAATTGAATTGACTGGCAGCCTTCCTTCAGGATATACAGTGGAATATGAAAATAATACTGCAAAGGAAAGTGGAACATATTTAGCAATAGCAAAAATCAAGGACGCTTCAGGGAATGTAATTGAAACACATCGTGCAGTAATGAAGCTAGATAATAAAGATAATGCATTATTCGAGATGTATCTAGATGATTTCTTTGTTGAGTATTTAGAAGGAGATCAGCTATCTGTTAATATTTTCTGTGAAAATCCAGAGGATTATGGGTTGAGTCGTTATGAAGCTGTTTGGTATTCTTATCACACTTCAACAGAAAGTACTTCTATGGAGGAAATTATTGAGGAATTCAATAAATACTTTGATGAGCTACATGCATTTGATAAGAATAGCTTAAGCTCAAGACAGCAGATTGCTTATCGTCAAATCGAGGATTTCCTACAATATCGTTTTGATTATTTATGTATTGATGAGGATATGGACTTTATGGAAAATCATTACATTGATCAATTTGGTGGTTATGTAGCTGATTTTGGTACATATATGGAAGCTTATACTTTAAGATGTGAAGACGATGTTCAGGACATTGTAAATTATATTTTATCTACAAAAGAAGCATTTGCTTCCTATGTGACATATCTAGATGATAAGACTGAAGCTGGTTATCCATTATCTGATTACACAATTAATGCTATGCTAGATTATTTAGATGAAGTTTTAGCATCTGTTGAAGATGGAGGGCACTATTATCTTGCAGACATATTAGCTGCAAAAATTGAAAAGCTTACCTTCTTAACAGCTGATCAAAAAACAAGTTATATCAATTCTGTTCAATCTGCCTTAGATAATGAATTTATGGAGGGCGTTAAGGCCTTAAGAGATGGCATCGAAGGTCACCTTGGAGATTTGAAGGGTGAAGAAGGCTATTGGGCTGTTTATGGTGATAAAGGAAAAGACTTATACATTTTAGAATTGGGAAGACTATTAGGATTAGATTTTACAAAAGAAGGAGCGATTGAGGCATATATCAAAGAATTAGATGATGCAATCTTCTATGCGTCTAGTAAATCCTCTCTTGCGATAAATGCAATTGTTGATAAATACAAAATTAGTACATATGCAGAGCTTTATGATCTTTTAGAAAAGAATCCTATCTTTGATGGAACACCAGAAGAAATGTTAGAGTATTTGAAAGAGTTTGCGAAAACAATTGTTCCTGATTTAGACTATACTCCTAATATTACAATTAAAGAAATGGATGAGGCATCAGCTAAGGTATCTAATGCAGTTGCATATTATATGAAATCTGCATTAGATAATAAAGATGCAGAATTTATCACTTTAAACCCTGTCAAGCTAGGAGACAAGAATGATGTTTTAGGAACTCTATCCCATGAAGGATATCCAGGACATCTATATGCATATTGTTATTCTAAGCAAAAGAATTTACATAACATTTCTAAAATTATGACTTCAACAGCACATGGTGAAGGCTGGGCTACTTATGTAGAATTAAAGCTTTATGAATATGCTAAACAAAATACAACAGATAGTAATTTTAAAACAATTATAGATTACTTATATTATGATCATTTGAGTTCCTTCTTATTTGAAACAAGATTGGATGTTGCTGTACATTATCAAGGCTGGAATGTAGAACAGCTTTCAAAGTATCTTGATGATAACGGAATGAATGCGGATGCAGCAGAAGACCTTTACCGTCTTTTAATTGAAACTCCAGCAAGCTATGCTGCATATGGATATGGCAAATTGATATTTAATAATTTACATATAGAAGCACAAGAAATTCTTGGTGTATATTATGATGAAATTGAATTTAATGCAATGCTGTTATCTAAAGGTTGGACGTCTTTAGGTGTTCTTCAAGAAACATATGAAGCCTATATGAAGGAAAAGTGTCATAAATACGGAATTGAATATTAATTCATAAAAAAAGGGGATGCACGCTATTGTACCCCTTTTTCTTTGTATTATTCAATTCTTGGTTTTTTTAGAATTTTATTTCAAAAAAAGTCCTTCTATTTAATTTTATATTTGATTTTTTCGAAAAAAATGATATTTTTTGTGTGTAGAAAACGATTTCATCGTGAAAAAAGCAATAAAAAGGTTGATTGCATATCTA
>CAMWSQ010000107.1 GCA_947177025.1 uncultured Mollicutes bacterium
TTCTAAAAATCTTTTTAAATATAAGAAAAAATTAAGGTTAAAATAGAGCATAAAAACAACAATATACCTACACCAAACATAATGTTATCGCCTTTATTTTCTCCTGACATACTCAATTTAGATAATAATGTTAAGAAGACTGCAATAACTCCTACAAAAAGGAGCACAATTGGTAAAGCAAAATGCTCTGTAAAATAAGAACGATTCTCATGCCCCCATTCCATTAAATATAGTACTGTTGAAGTAACTACAAAGATAAAAGCAATGAGAATAACAATTTTAAAAACCAAAAGCATAGTCTTATGCTTCTCTTGGATTACTGTATTCCTTCTGACGCTATTCTTTTTCAAATGAATCACATCCTTTTTCCATATTTATAACACAAAACTATTCCTTTTTCAAGAATGTGATAATATGATGAAAGACATTTTCATCTAACTCTCCCATTTTGTGATAATCTAAATTCTTTCGGAATTCTAGTTTTTGATTTGCATCTTTGATGCTATTTAGCTCTGTAAATGCTTCTTTTGTATATTCTAATGCTTCTAAGGAATAATCTGGGTTATGCCTTTTATTATCTACAATCTCATACTGAATATTCGGTTGATTTAACTTCTTTTGTAAAACCTCAGTTGAGATTTTATAAGGAACCATCGTATCATCTTTAGAATGAAGAATATACGTTTTAACTCTTGTAGTTTTTAAGACTTTTTTTGCATGCACAAAGCTGTATCTTCCACAAGAAAAGCTATCAATCAAAAGAATAAACGGTATTAAAGGATAAAGAACCTTAGATAGCAAATGCTTATATATTCTAAATTCTGAAATAAAAGGCGACATTGCAACTATTCTTTCAATATCCGGATGATATTTGGCAATTCCTAAAGCTGCAAACCCACCCCAAGAATGCCCCATAACATATATTTTTTCTTGAGGATAAGCTTTTTTAATATAAGAAACAGCTGCATCCAAAGATTTTAAACTATTCCCCAATCCCTTAATATTTTTTCCATCAGATAATTCTGTACCATAATAATCAAATCCTAACACGGTAAAGCCGTTTCTTGCAAGCAACTCAATTTCCTGCAAGTAAGCTCGATGTGACCCCCACATTCCATGGGCAAAAACTAAGATTCCTACGGATTCTTCTTTTGGATATTGATAGAAATTTCCTCGAAGTGTTCCTTTCTTTGTAGGAATCACAACTGGAGTTACCTCTAATTCTGGATAGGATTTGGCATCATAATACTGAATGATTCCATCTGGTTCCCAGCGTTTTCCAAAAATTTTGTGATGCAAGAAAAACGCAAAAAGGAATAATATAAGAAGTATTCCAAATAAAGCTCCTAAAATACTATATACTATAACCATAGCTTACCTCTTAATGATTTAAATTATAGATTCTCAACAAACCCTCTAGAGTTAGATTTTCCACTAAAGTAATTTTGTTTTTACATAAAGGAACTATTAAGCTAGACAATCCACCTGTTGCAAAGACTTGAACATCCTTACAACCAACTTCTTCTTTAATTCTTTCTATCATTCCATCCACTTGAGCAGATGCTCCATAGATTACACCAGATTGAATACACCCTACAGTGGATGTGCCAATTACCTTCTTAGGGCATACTAACTCAACACTAGGAAGTAATGCAGCATTGTTAACAAGTGCCTTCATAGATACACTCACACCAGGTGCTATACTAACTCCATAAAAGGTTTGATTTTTAGTATAAATATATTTTGTTGCAGTTCCTAAATCGATGATGATTGCTTCCTCAGCAGATTCCTTTACTCCTGCTACATCACATATAATATCTGCTCCTACTGTTTTAGGATCATCCACTTTTAACTGAACTCCTGTCTTCACCCCAGGACCTAAAATTGTAGGTTGAATCTTAGATTGCTTAAATAATGCCTTCTTTAAAGCACTTGTAATTACAGGAACAACAGAGGAAATAATAATGTCCTCAATATTATATTGACTTAAAATTGGCTTAATGAGCACATAATACTCATCTGCAGTACGATTTAAATCTGTTTTCAACCGATATGTTTCAAGAATTTGAGTACGATCTGCAAATCCTAGAACAATATTTGTATTTCCAATATCAACTAATAATATCATAAATAAACCTCAAAAAAGGAGGCACTCCTCCTTTTTCCTTTCTACTCTTCAAGTGGTAAAGTATCATTTGATTTTTGTTCAATTTCTTGGTCGTTATAAATAGCTCCAGCATTGAAATTTGCTCCGATATTATAATTTCTTGAAATAATACGAACAATGTAAACAATGGATGGAGATAAAATAGAATTTACAGCAAATTCTATAATAAAGTTGATTCCAATCATAGTCAAGAATAAGAATCCAAGTGTATTAGAACCACCTGCCCATTCTTGTAAGGTTTTCCAGAAGAAAGCCATACATCCAATAGCAAACAACCCTGTATTTACAATTGGAGCAGCAATGGCTGCTAAAATTACAGCTAATGTCAAATTCTTTCTATACAATGCTTTAAAAATAAAGCCTGAAACCATTCCTGCAACACCCGTTTTTACCAAGCAAATGACTACTGTTAAAAATGGATTAATTGCTAAAAAGCTTCCTGTAGATGGTGCTGTAAGGATAATAGCTCCCATCAATGCACCTAAAAACGCTCCCGCCCATGGTCCATATAAAATGGCTCCTATTACGAGTGGAATTAATGCCAATGTAATACTCACTGGCCCGAAGGTAATATAGTTTGCAATCACCTGTAGTACGACTGTAATCGCTGCAAGGCTAGCAATACCAACCATTCGTTGAATGCTTTTTTTGTTTTTCATATATAATTTTCCTTTCTTTTTAGGCCTCTCTTGAGGTCCCATAAGCAGTTATTATTATACCTCTATTTATTGAAATTAGCAATATGCAGATTTTATGCATCTTTTTGATAAAAAATAAAGTGAAAAATCACTTTATTATGTGCTTATTATTCCTTT
>CAMWSQ010000108.1 GCA_947177025.1 uncultured Mollicutes bacterium
TGACAGAATACCCCATAAGGGTATAAAATAAAGGAGAAAGAGGTGTTCCTATGAACTGTTGTGAAGAGAAAAAAACTTATCGTTCTGAAGAGGATAAAAAAATATTAACGAATCGTTTAAATAGAATTGAAGGTCAAATACGTGGTATTGCAAATATGATTCAAGAGGATCGGTATTGTGATGAAATCCTTATTCAACTATCTGCCATAGATAAATCAATTAAATCATTTGCCAATTTCATGCTAGATAAGCACATAAAGTCTTGTGTTAAGGAAAATATATTGAATGGAAATGATACGGTTTTAGATGAAATCGTTGATTTATTTAAAAGATTTCAGTAGGTGAGAAAATGAAGCAAAAATTTAAAATAGAAGGTATGACCTGTTCTGCTTGTCAAAGCCATGTGCAGCATGCTGTTGAAAAATTGGCAGGAATCGAAGCATGTAATGTAAATCTGTTAGCAAACTCTATGGACGTTTCTTTTGATGAAAAAATTCTGACAGAAAATCAAATTATGGAGGCTGTGAAAAAAGCGGGATATAAAGCCATTTTAGAAAACTATAAGGAAGAGAAAGCTATTTCTTCTTCCTCTAATGACCATAAGGGCAGAACACTTTGTATTGCAGCTGGGTTTGCACTTATTGTATTCTACTTATGCATGGGACCAATGATTCATCTGCCTATTCCACCAATCTTTGAAAAAAATCCATTAATTCTTGCAATTACAGAGTTTATCTTAACCATACCGGTAGTATTTTTATATCGAAATTATTTTATAAATGGTTTCAAAAGACTTATTAAAAGATCTCCTAATATGGATAGTTTAATTGCAATGGGTTCTTCAGCTAGTCTTTTTTATGGAATATATATTATCTACCTTATGGCTTATCGTTTAGGAATCGGAGAGGATATTACACATCTATCCCATGAGCTATATCTTGAATCTGCTTCTATGATTCTAGTCCTTGTTTCTTTAGGGAAATATTTAGAAGGAAAATCAAAAAGAAAAACAAATGATTCTATTGAAAAGCTTTTAGATTTAGCTCCAAAAACAGCTCTTCTTTTACAAGATGACAAAGAAATAGAGGTTCCAGTTGAAAATGTAAAAGTAAAAGACCATCTTATAATAAAAAAAGGAATGCAGGTTCCTGTAGATGGAATCATTATTGAAGGAAGTGGTTCCTTTGATCAAAGTAATATTACAGGAGAAAGTATTCCTGTTTACAAAGAAATAAAGGAGGAAGCTATATCCTCTACGATTTTAACTTCTGGATATGTCATCATAGAGGCAACTAAAGTTGGAACAGATACTACATTTAATACAATTATACAGCTTGTAGAGGAAGCTGCCAATTCTAAGGCTCCAATTTCTAAGCTTGCTGATCGAATCTCCTTCTTCTTTGTCCCAATAGTAATGCTAATAGCTTTAATAAGCTTTATTGTATTTTGCTTCTTGGAAAGTCCAGCGTTTGCATTTGGAATAGGAATTTCTGTTTTAGTGATTGCTTGCCCTTGTGCATTAGGTCTTGCAACTCCTGTAGCAATTATGGTATCAACAGGGGTTGCCGCTAAAAATGGATTACTTATTAAAAATGCGGAAATCCTAGAAAGAACACATACAATTGATACAATCATTTTAGATAAAACTGGTACAATTACTGAAGGAAATCCTAAGGTTGTGGATATTCAGTGCTTTACAGAGGATAATCTTTTAAAAATCGCATATAGCTTAGAACAAAAATCAGAACATCCTCTAGCCCTGGCTATTGTAAATAAAGCAAATGAGCAAAATATTGAGCCTTATGAAATTCAAGATTTTGATAGTCATGCTGGTCTTGGAATTGAAGGAAAAATCAATGAGCACAGATATTATATTGGAAATAAAAGTTATTTAAATTCTATGGGAATCAACTTCGATTTAGAGGATGAAAGAATCCAGAATTTCTATAAAAATGGAATTACTCCCTTGTATGTTGGAAAAAATGAGTCCTTAATTGGATGTATTGCTGTAAAGGATGAGATAAAACCTGATTCTAAAGAAGCAATTGCTAATCTAAAAAGAATGGGTCTAGAGGTAATTATGCTTACAGGCGACAATACTTCTACTGCTACAGCAATTGCCCAAGAAGTTGGAATTGATAAAATTATCAGCAATGTCTTACCAAATCAAAAACAAAACGTTGTTAAGAACGAACAAGAAAGCGGAAAAAAGGTTGCGATGGTAGGCGATGGAATCAACGACGCTCCTGCCTTGATGTGTGCAGATATCGGTATTGCCATTGGCAGAGGTGCAGATATTGCGATTGAAGCAGCGGATATTATATTAATTTCCAATTCCTTAAAAGATGTACATAGTGCAATTCAGTTAAGTAAAAGAACTATACGAAATATAAAAGGAAATCTTTTCTGGGCATTCTTCTACAATGCGATTGGAATTCTATTTGCATCTGGTGCATTCTACTATGCATTCCATATTAAATTAAATCCAATTATTTCAGCTCTTGCAATGAGCTTCAGTAGTGTATTTGTAGTAACTAATGCTTTGAGATTAAATACTTTCAAAACGAAAAAAATAAAACAAAAAGGAGGGAAAACTATGCAAACTATTACATTAAATGTTAATGGCATGATGTGTAAGCATTGTCAAGCACATGTAGAGACTGCCTTATCATCTGTGCCAGGTGTTCAAACAGTTACTGTTTCCTTAGAAAAGAAAAATGCTGTTGTAACTGGAGAAGGCTTAGATAAGAATGCCTTAGTTCAAGCTGTAGTGAATGCAGGTTACAAAGCCAACTAGAAATAATCAAAAGCTAACTTTTAAAGAAGTTAGTTTTTTTGTAGTAATTTTCTTAGGAATATGCTATAATCAAGATATGAAAAACAAAATGAAGAGACCACATATTTTAAAA
>CAMWSQ010000109.1 GCA_947177025.1 uncultured Mollicutes bacterium
ACCGAGATCTACACCCTAGAGTTCGTCGGCAGCGTCAGATGTTTATAAGATACAGCTGGTCTTATGCTTTCGCATTATTAAATGTTGAATTGATGGTGTTAATATAATTTCTAGGGAAGGTTGCTAAAATGTCTCCCTTATATCGCTTTATACTTCCATCAGGTAAAGTGATATTTTCTTCCTTTGGATAATATTTTTCAAAAGCAATTCCAATAGCAACATCATAAATTTTCCAATATAAATCAGAATCATAAGCTGTTGAGGCTGTTAAACCTTCTACATCTTCTGCAGTAAACACAGCATCCTTTAAGCCTACAATATCCTCATATAAACTCATATATGGTGCATTATAGCTAACATAATATGTATTAGCAAATGCTGGGTCAACGTGGTTTTCGCCCTCATCTCTACCACACATAAAGTTAATAAACTCTAAAGCTAAATCATAATGTGCTGCCTGCTTTGGGATAACCAAGTTGTCACAGAAGGCAATTGTATCAGATGGAATAAAGATGTCGAAACCCACCTGATATTTTTCTTTATATATTCCTGCATCAGTTGTTATCGTTTCAATCATAGATGAAATCTCGTCTATTGTTACATCTCCAGCTAAATAAGCATCTATGACTGTGGATGCTGTATTTTCACAATAATAATATAAGAAATCTCCTGTCCACATAAAGCCAACATCACGATTTCCAGCAACAATATCCTTTTTAATATCATCTGTTCCCCAAGCATCATAATGCATGCCTTTAATTAAATTTGAGATTTGGTTTAATTCTGTTTTGGATAATGTTTTTTCAGTATCCAATCCCAAATATCTGCATGCAGCATAATAGGAATGCAAATTAGAATCATACATTGCAACACGAGTACCTGCAGGCAAACTATTTCTATCAAAGAGAGAAGCCCACTGATTTTGAGCTGTTGTCACAGACTCCTTTAATCCATCCTTTAAAGTGGAATAAGCAATTCCCCAGGTTCCCCAAAGATATGGAACATAATAATTGGTTATACCCTCTTTTTTAGTCTCTAATGCTTCTGCAATACCTTTCACACCAGGCATGCGATCTTCCTTGTTATAATTTGGAAGTCGACTAAAATCCAATTCCCTTAGCATGTTATTCTCTGCCATCTTTAAAACCATATAATCAGAAGGACATACAACATCATAACAAGTTGTTCCTGCACTTACTTTGGAATAAAATAATTCATTGGATTCTCCTAAATCCATTAATACTTCACAATTATACATTTTTTCAAATTCTTCTATCATTGCCTCATCCACATATTCTCCCCAGTTTAAAAATAACAATATATTTTTTCTTTGGCAAGAACAAACGGTAAGTAGGAAGAATACGAGCACAAAACATAAACTAATTCTTTTTCGCATGGCCTTCTCTTCCTTTCTTAATGATTGCATATAAGATGATTAAAGCCATAGATACAACTGTTAAGGCAGTTGAAAAGGCATAGACACCTGGGAATAAGGATTTCTTACCTATAGAGGAGTAAATCCAAATAGATAATGTATTAAATCCATTTCCTGTTGTAAAATATCCTACTACGAAATCCTCAAAGCTAATTGTGAATGCTAATACTACACCAGAGAAAATTCCTCCACGCACTGCAGGAATCAAAACTCGAATCATAGAACGGAATGGTTTTACTCCTAAATCCATACTTGCATCCATTAAATTTGGATCTATTTCCTTCATCTTCGGTAATACGGATAAGATAATGTATGGGAAAATAAAGAATAGGTGCGCAATTAGAATCGTCCAAAATCCAAAAATGTGATGATTGATAGGTAATAATAAAGAGAATATAAGCATCAAGGATATACCTGTTACAATATCTGCATTCAATAAAGGAATATTGTTTAAAAGCATAAGTCTTGATTTTACCTTAGATGGAAGATAGAATATTCCAATCGCAACAAATGTTCCTAATACAGCAGCAATCAATGTTGCAGTAATAGATAACAGGAACGTATTCATAATAGAATTAGTTAAGCCTCTTTTTGAAAACATATTTAAATAATTATCAAATGTAAAGCTCTGAAATTCCGTTGTGGAAGCACTAGAATTAAAGGATTGAATCGCAATTACAATTACTGCCAAATACAGCATAAATACAGAAAATACAACTAAAACGATTCTTAATATCTTCCATACCTTACTTAAAACACGATAATCTCTATAGCCATATTCTGCCAATGTAGCCTTGGGATACTTTGTTTCTTCGTTCATCATATCAACGTCTCTCCTTCCTTGTCAAATTTATTTACAAGAAGAATAGACCCTAATATCAAGATGAGTAAAATGATAGCTAATACAGCACCCTGATTATAGCTCATATTTGTAAAGCTTTGTTCAATAATATTTCCAATTAATAGAATATTTCCAGCTCCTAATACCTTTGGAATGGCAAAGCCAGAAATACATGGCAATAATACCATCATAGAACCGGAAACAACACCTTTAATAGAAAGTGGGACAACAACCTTCCAAAACTTTGTAAAGTTTGTCACACCCAAATCTAAGGCTGCTTCTTCTAAAAAAGGATCAATCTTTTCTAATGAGGTATAAATTGGTAAAACAATAAACGGCAAATAGGTAAATACCATTCCTAATAAAATTGCCCAATCTGTACCAATAATATTTAAACCTGGAATATGAAAAATATCAGACAAAATATTTTCAGGCTTAAAGATAGAAGCTAAAGCATTAATTCTCAATAAGATATTTGTCCACATTGGTAAAATTAATAACAAAAGAATTAAATATTTATTTTTTATTTTAGATTTGTATAAACTGTAGGCT
>CAMWSQ010000110.1 GCA_947177025.1 uncultured Mollicutes bacterium
CCTAACGTAGATATCTCTATTACAACTCGTGAGCTTGCAAGATTAATTCGTAGAACAGGTATTGACTGGAAGAAATTACCAGATGAAGAATTTGATCATGATTTAATTGGTGATTATACTGGAGCTGGTGTTATTTTCGGTGTAACTGGTGGAGTTATGGAGGCTGCTATTCGTACAGCTTACCATGTATTAACTGGTGAAGAAATGGAGCCTGTTGTTTTAACACCATGTCGTGGACTTGAAGGTGTAAAAGAGGCTACTGTTAAGCTTAATGGTACAACTTTAAATATTGCTATGGCATCTGGTATGAAGCATGCTAAACCATTATTAGAAGACATTAAGAACGGCAAATCTAAATATCAATTTATTGAAATTATGTGCTGTCCTGGTGGATGTATTAATGGTGGTGGTCAACCATATGTTAAGCAAGTATTCTTACCTAATGAAGAAGATGAAATTTTAGATACATATATTGCAAAGCGTGCAGCTGTATTGTATCATGAGGATGAAAATAGACCACTTCGTCGTTCTCATCTAAATCCACAAATTCAGAAGCTTTATGCAGATTATTTAGGAAAACCATTATCTCATAAGGCAGAAGAATTATTACATACTTCTTATAATACAAAAAGAGAAAAATATCCTACAAAGTAAGATTTTGCCACTTTTTATAAGTGGCTTTTCTTTTTGGCTATGAAATCCATAGAGAATATTGTCAATTTATCTTTTTTTTGATAGAATATATAAAGGGAAAAGAATAAAGTACAGAAAGAGGAAATGCTTTATGAGAAAAAAGGGAATCATATTATTTTTTATAGCATTTATTATGTTTTTGATAACATCCTGTAGTTCTAATGAAAATTCAGAACTAGAAAATGTAATTAAAACATTAGAGATAAAAGAAGATGTTTCTAAGGTTGAAAATGATTTTTATGTTCCAAAAATTATGCAATATGAAGATGATTTTTATCCCATTGTATGGAGTACAGAATCGAGTATAATTAAAATAACAGTAGAAAAGCATTTAGTTTTTATTGATATTGATTTTGAAGAAGTATCTACAGAATTACATCGAGAAATCATAGTAGCAACCATTAGAAAAGGTACAGCACAAGCTAGTAAGTCTTTTGCAATATTTCCATATAAAGAATCCAGTGTTCCAGATGATAATACAGGAACCGGAAACACAGGAACAGGAACTGGAAATACAGGAACAGGAACTGGGAACACAGGTACAGGAACTGGGAATACAGGTACAGGAACTGGGAATACAGGTACGGGAAGCACAGTTGATTTAGGAAAAACAACTGGAGACTTCACTTTCACAAGAAAACCATTTTCAAATCGTTTAGGTGAGGATGGTCCATTAACAGAAGAAGCCTTTCCATCCATTGGGAATCCTAAGATGCTAGTTATACCTGTAAACCTAAAAGATTCTGAAGCAACTCCAAAGAATTTACGTGATATCAAACAAGCCTTTACTGGAACTTCTAATAATACAGGTTGGGAAAGTGTTCAATCCTATTATCAAAAAAGTTCTTATGGTAAATTAAATATGGAGATTACAGTTTTAAATGAATGGTTTAAACCTAGTAAATCTGTCAGTTATTATAATTCCTATTCTGATGATGATAGTGATGGTTCAACGGTAATACTACGTGAAGCATTAGAGTATTATGATAGTAGAATAGACTTTAGTGAATATGACTATGATAAGGATGGGTATATTGATGGAGTATGGTTAATTTATAATTATGATGTAGATTTTAATAGTGATGATTCTATATTCTGGGCTTACACCTATTGGAATTTCCAAGAAAATCAATATGACGGTGTTAAATCCTATTACTATGCTTGGGCAGGAATTGATTTTATGCATCCAACAAAAGAGGAAGCAGGATATTATGATCCAACAGATATTAAGGTTGATGCTCATACCTATATTCATGAAACAGGTCATATGCTAGGCTTGGATGATTATTATGATTATGATGAAAATGCTGGTGTGAATTCCTATGGCTTTTATGGCTGTGATATGATGGATTATAATATTGGTGACCATAGTGCAATTTCTAAATTGCTATTAGGTTGGGTAGATCCTATAGTTGCCCAAGGAAAGGGAACAGGGACAATTGAATTAAAATCCTTTACCACTTCTGGAGATTTCATCATTGTTACTGATCATACTCTAAGTTCCATCTATGATACATATTGGACGATTGAATTTTATACAAACGATGGATTAAATGAACATGATAAGCTGTATGATTCTGATACAGCTCCTTATGGCATAAGAATTATGGAAATTCATGCAGAAAAGAATATAGTTAATGGAGAAGTAACTGAAAATTCTGGAACATATCAAACAGGCTTTAAATATGATAATTCAGATGAAAGCAAGATGTTTGCTGATGGAATATATGAAAAAACTCCAGCTGGTTATAAGGAATTTTCAGTCAATGCAGATTGTTTATATCAAGTTAATGAAGAGATGAAGAAGAGTGAATTACCATTTGAACTTGTCGTAACTGCAATGACAAATGATTCAGCAACAATGATGAAATCTCCAGAAGTGGTAAAGGATTTTAATTCAATTGTCCCTG
>CAMWSQ010000111.1 GCA_947177025.1 uncultured Mollicutes bacterium
CTGCGACCTCCTGGTCCCAAACCAGGCGCTCTACCAAGCTAAGCTACTTTCCGATATATGAGATTAAGTGAAAATACTTTTTCACGCTCGTATATTTTAACACAATGCATAGAGGAATGCAAGTACTTTTTATATTTTTTTAACAAAAAAATAAAGACTGATAAACCAGTCTCGTTTGGTAGATTTAAATGTAGAGGCTAGAGGGAAAATCCCTCTAGCATACAAAGATTGTTTTTAGAAGAATCCAAAGGAATTTCTGCGGTTAGGGCAAGTATTGCCAGTATTAACTACAGGTGTATTATCAAAGTAGGCAGCAATAGAGCGAGCAATGATATCACATAAATTACAATCCTGAATGATTTCTACAGGGTCTGTATTGATAAATGCTTGATAGTATTCCATATTATTGCAGCAATTTTCTCTAACAGAGATTCTTGCAATACAATATACAGATGTAGGTACATTACAAGGAGTTGCAACTAAATCATAAGTATTTTCATTGATTTGATTTAACTCATATTTGAATGTAGTATTTCCTACTAAAATTTCTTGTCTTCCTTCTCCTCTACAATCATGATCGTGTTCATGTCCACACATATATTTAAATCTCCCTTCGTAGCAGTTGCTACAGTAATAATATATGAAGGGAGATTTTTTTGTTATGGGTTTTTATAATATATGTAATTTTATTGTATCTGTAATAGCATTTCCTACTGCTGATGCACCTGTGATAATAACCTTATCACCTCTATGAACAACATCTGTTTCTAATGCCTTTTCTATAGCATAAGTAAATAATTCGTCAATTGATTGTTTCTTTTCAGCATATACAGGATATACGTTCCAAGCTAGATTTAATTGACGACATGCTTTTTCGTTAACAGTAACAGCAATAATAGGACATGCTGGACGATAAGCAGAAACTTTAAATGCAGTTAAACCATTTGCTGTAACACAAATAATTGCTTTTGCATCAACTTGGTTAGCAGCGTTTACAGCAGCATTACAAATTGCAGATAAGAAATCTTCTCCTAGATTTAATTGATTTTCAACAAAGATCTTTTTGAAATCAATATTGCCTTCAGTAAATGTTGCAATATCCTTCATTGTACTGACAGATTCTAAAGGATATTTTCCTGCTGCAGATTCCCCGGAAAGCATAATAGCTGTTGTTTTATCATAAATTGCATTAGCTACATCGCTTACCTCTGCACGTGTTGGTCTAGGATTTGATTGCATAGAATCAAGCATTTGTGTTGCTGTTACAACAATCTTTCCTGCCTTATAGCACTTATCAATCATTTCCTTTTGAATAGCTGGAAGCATCTTGAATGGTACTTCAACACCCATATCTCCACGAGCAACCATAATACCATCTGAAGCCTCAATGATTTCATCCATCTTTTGAATACCTTCTGTATTTTCAATCTTAGAAATAATTCTAATTTTACCAGAAGTATCATATTGCTCTAAAAGTTTTCTTAATTCTAAAACATCTTCTTTTCTTCTAACAAAGGATGCAGCAATATAATCCACACATTGTTCTATACCAAAAATAATATCTGATTTGTCCACTTCAGAAATATAAGGCATATCAACAATCACATTTGGGATATTGATAGACTTACGATCTGAAAGTGAAGCATCATTTAAAACCTTACATACTACATTTTTTCCTTCAACACGTAACACCTCAAAGGAAACCTTGCCATCATCAGCTAAAATTTTAACCCCTGGCTGATTTACATAAACTGCTAAATCAGGATAGGTTAATCCTACCTTAGTTTCATCTCCTATTAAATCATAATCTGCACAAAAGGTAAATTCTTGTCCTTTCTTCAATTCTACTTTTTTATCCTTAAATAAACGAACACGGATTTCAGGTCCTTTTGTATCTAATAAAATAGGTAGGGGAATTCCTAATTCCTCTCTTACTCTTTTTACGCGATCCATTCTTACCTTTTGTTCTTCATGTGTTCCATGAGAAAAATTCAATCTCGCACAATCCAAACCATTTTGAATCATTTGCTTCAGCATATCATCAGAGTCACATGCTGGTCCTAAAGTACATATAATTTTTGTTTTACGCATTTGAATATCACCTCTACTATAATATTACCACAAATTATAAGAAAAATCACTATAAGTTATAAAAGAAAAAAAGAAAAACTTTGATATTTTCATACCAAAGTCTATAAACAAAGTGGTGCCGAAAATAGGAATCGAACCCACAACCTACTGATTACAAGTCAGTTGCTCTACCAATTGAGCTATTTCGGCATAGATGGTGGAGGTTGACGGGCTCGAACCGCCGACCCTCTGCTTGTAAGGCAGATGCTCTCCCAGCTGAGCTAAACCTCCATTATTTACTTGCACTTACTTATTATAATCAAATTTAAAAAGAAATCAAGTATAATTTATATTTTTCGATATTTTTACTATTCATTCTAGAAAATAAAAAAATGGCGCCCGCAGTAGGACTCGAACCTACGACACCTTGATTAACA